>NZ_JAALCR010000002.1:0-300000 GCF_011065895.1 Paludisphaera rhizosphaerae
CTTCGGGCCACCTTCCTCCGCGAGGGGGGAAGCCGGTTGTGGTCCCTACTCCTGACAGAGTGTCGGATCGTCTATCGAGGTCGAGAGGGGACGCACTCGACGGCCGGCTTCTGGATCACTTCTTGTCGAGGAATCCCTGGCCCTTGAGCCAGACCTCGCAGAGCTTCGGCCAGGCCTGGAAAGCCGGCTCGGGGGAGATCTTGTGCTGCTTGGAGCCGGAGCCCAGCCCCAGGCCGTGCTGACCCTTCTCGAAGATGTGCATTTCCAGGGGGACCTTCGCCTTGCGCAGGGCCAGGGCGAAGAGGATGCTGTTCTCCGGGACGACGCCAGTGTCGCCGTTGGTGTGAGCAAGGAAGGTCGGGGGAGTCTCGGCGGTCACCTGCTGCTCATTGGAGTAGTACTTGAGCTTCTCCTCCGACGGGTTTTCGCCCAGGAGATTTCGGTTCGATCCCTTGTGGGTGTAGGGCGTCGCCATGGCGATGACCGGGTAGACGAGGACGAGACGGTCAGGTCGGCAGCTTACGCGCTCGACGGGATCCTCGGCGTCGGGCTTGCCGGCGTCGAAATGCGTGCCGCCCGTGGACGCCAGGTGGCCGCCCGCCGAGAAGCCCAGCAATCCGATCCGTCCCGCATCGATCTTCCACTTGGAGGCCCCCGCCCGCACGACGCGGATCGCTCGGTTGACGTCTTGCATCGGCGCTGGTTCATGGTAGGCCGGCGCGAGGCGGTACTTGAGCACGAAGGCCGCGACGCCGATCGAGTTCAGCCACTCGGCGACCTGCTTCCCCTCGTGGTCGATCGCCAGGCCGCCGTATCCGCCCCCGGGGCAGATCACGAAGGCCGAGCCCGTCGCGACCTCCGGCTTGGGGAGGAAGACAGACAGCGTCGGAACGTCCTTTGGGTCGGTCCCCTTGGCTCCGGGGGCGCCCTGCGGCCAGAGCTTGACGACCTCGGACGCCGCGGCCAGCGGGTCTTCCGGCTGGGCCTGGGCCAGCAGGCTGGGGGCCCCAAGCGTTCCAAACAGGACCACCGCCAGCCAACCGCGCGATGCACCTCGAATCACGGCGTCACCCCTTCTGTCATGACGAAAGGTCTATCAAAGGAGGCCATGCCTACGACACGCGTGGGCACGACACCCAGAAATCGCTCCTCCCCGGCGGGGAGATGTTTCGAACCCTCGCACCCGTCCCGATCCTAGACCATCGATCAGGGCCCCACAACCACCCGCCCTTCGCCGCTCGCCAATTCGGTCGAGCCCTGTCAAATCGGCAGTCGGTGACGATCGCTGAGCCGTGCATGTTTCTTGCAAAGCTTGATGATCGAACAAGTTGCGACTGAATTTAGGTCGCGGTACGGCACTTGCATTTACACGGGGTCGAATAACTCCGGGAGCCGTTTTTGGCACGGCTTCCGCGTCGCGCCGGGCCAGCGCCCACGGCCGGCAGGTACGAGTCGTCGATTGGAGGATGAACGTGGCGAAGATACTGGCATACGATGAAGAGGCTCGCCAGAAGCTGGCCAGCGGCGTCGGCAAGCTGGCGCGTGCGGTCCGCAGCACGCTCGGCCCGCGCGGGCGCAATGCCGTCATCGACAAGGGGTGGGGCGCTCCCACGGTGACCAAGGACGGCGTCTCGGTGGCCGAGGAGATCGAGCTGACCTGCCCTTATGAAAACATGGGCGCGCAGCTCGTGAAGGAAGCGGCCTCGAAGACCTCCGACGCCGCCGGCGACGGCACGACCACCGCCACGGTCCTGGCCGAAGCCATCTACAAGGAGGGCCTGAAGGCCCTGGCCGCCGGCGCCGACCCGATGGCCGTCAAGCGCGGCATCGACAAGGCGGTCGCCGCCATCGTCGAGAACGTCAAGTCGCAGGCGAAGAAGATCAACGGCAAGAAGGAGATCGCCGAGGTCGCCTCCATCGCCGCCAACAACGACAAGTCGATCGGCGAGAAGCTGGCCGACGCGTTCGAGAAGGTCGGCACCGACGGCGTCATCACCGTCGAGGAAGCCAAGGGCTTCGAGACGACCGTCGACGTCGTCGAGGGCATGCAGTTCGACCGCGGCTACCTCAGCCCCCACTTCGTCACCGATCAGGACCGGATGGAAGTCGTCCTCGAAGACGTCTACATCCTGATCCACGAAGAGAAGATCAGCTCGCCGACGAAGCTGATCCCGCTGCTCGAGAAGATCGCCAAGGCCAACAAGCCGCTGCTGATCCTCGCGGAGGACGTCGAGGGCGAGGCGCTGGCGACCCTGGTCGTCAACAAGCTCCGCGGCATCCTGAAGATCGCGGCCGTCAAGGCTCCGGGCTACGGCGACCGCCGCAAGGCCATGCTGGAGGACATCGCGATCCTGACCGGCGGCAAGGCCATCTTCAAGGACCTGGGCATCGACCTCGACGCCGTCCAGCTCACCGACCTGGGCCGGGCTCGCAAGGTGACGATCACCAGCGAAGAGACGACCATCGTTGAAGGCGTGGGCTCGTCCGACGCCATCAAGGGCAGGGCCGACGCCATCCGCCGCGAGATCGGCACGACCGACAGCGAGTACGACCGCGAGAAGCTCCAGGAACGGCTCGCCAAGCTCGCTGGCGGCATCGCCCAGATCAACGTCGGCGCCGCGACCGAGACCGAGATGAAGGAGCGCAAGGCGCTCGTCGAGGACGCCCTCCACGCCACCCGCGCGGCGATCGAGGAAGGCGTCGTCCCCGGCGGCGGCACGGCCCTCATTCGCGCCTCCAAGGCCATCGAAGGCCTCAAGGCTGACGGCGACGAGCAGTTCGGCGTCGACCTGATCCGTCGCGCCGCCGAGCAGCCGGCCCGCTACATCGCCGAGAACGCCGGCATCGACGGCGCGGTGGTCGTCAACCGGGTCAAGAAGTCCAACGATCCCAAGTTCGGCTACAACGCCGAGGACGGAACGTGGGGCGACCTGCTGGACGCCGGCGTCGTCGACCCGGCCAAGGTCACTCGCACGGCCCTTCAGAACGCCTCGTCGGTCGCCGGCCTGCTGCTGACCACCGAGTGCATGATCGCCGAGCCCCCGAAGAAGAAGGAAGCCGGCGGCGGCCATGACCACCACCACGGCGGCGGCATGGACCCGATGGGCGGCATGGGCGGCATGGGCGGCATGGGCGGCATGGGGATGATGTGAGCGACGCCCTCAGGCGTTTCGCTTCGGGCCCGTCGTCATTGGACGGGCCCGTCTCCCTCCCCTCCACGAAGATTCACGAACACCGATTCGATTCAATCGAGCAGACGAGAAGGATACGGAAATGGCCAAGTTGACGATTCGCCCCCTGGAAGACCGCGTCGTGATCCGCCAGATCGAGGCCGAGGCGAAGACGGCCGGCGGGATCGTGCTGCCGGACACCGCCAAGGAGAAGCCCCAGCGCGGCGAGGTCCTCGCCGTGGGCCCCGGCAAGCTGCTGGATTCGGGCGAGCGGAGCCCGATCGGCGTCGCGGTGGGTGACGAGGTCCTCTTCGGCAAGTACTCGGGGACCGAGATCAAGGTCGACGGCGAGGAGGTCAAGATCCTCCGCGAGTCCGACATCCTGGCCAAGGTCGTGAAGTGACGCGGACGCGCCGGACCATCTGAACTCAACCCTCGTTCGAGGAGCCTTTCTCCGTGGCTAAGCAATTGCTTTTCTCCGACGCCGCCCGCCGCAAGCTGCTGGAAGGCGTCGACGTTTTGGCCCAGGCCGTGGGTTCGACCCTCGGCCCCACGGGTCGGAACGTGATCCTCAGCAAGTCCTTCGGCGGTCCGCTCGTCACCAAGGACGGCGTCACCGTCTCGAAGGAGATCGAGCTGAAGGATCCGTTCGAGAACATGGGCGCCAAGCTGGTCAACGTCGTCGCGTCCAAGACGTCCGACGTCGCCGGCGACGGCACCACGACGGCGACCATCCTGGCTCGCGCCCTCTATCGCGAAGGCCTGAAGAACGTCACCGCCGGGGCCAACCCGACGGCCCTCCGTCGCGGCATCGAGAAGGCCGTCGAGGCGGCCGTCGCCGAGCTGCACGACAAGGTCTCGCGCCCGGTGTCGAAGAAGGAGGAGATCGCCCAGGTCGGCGCCGTCTCCGCCAACAACGACGCCGAGGTCGGCAAGATGCTGGCCGACGCCGTTGAGAAGGTCGGCCGCGACGGCGTGATCACCGTCGAGGAAGGCAAGACCGCCTCGACCGTGCTCGACTTCGTCGAGGGCATGCAGTTCGACAAGGGCTACCTCAGCCCCTACTTCGTCACCTCGCCGACCACCATGGAGGTGATCTTCGAGGACGCCCTGATCCTTCTCCACGAGAAGAAGATCAGCAGCCTCCGCGAGATGATCCCCCTGCTGGAGAAGGTCGCTCAGTCCGGCCGTCCCCTGCTGATCGTGGCGGAGGACGTCGAGGGCGAGGCCCTGGCGACCCTCGTCGTCAACAAGCTCCGCGGCATCCTGAACATCGCCGCCGTGAAGGCCCCCGGCTTCGGCGACCGTCGCAAGGCGATGCTCGGCGACATGGCCGTGCTGACCGGCGGCACCGTCATCAGCGAGGACCTCGGGCTGAAGCTGGAAAACCTCCAGCTCAACCAGCTCGGCCAGGCCAAGCAGGTGAAGGTCGACAAGGACAGCACCACGATCATCCAGGGCGCCGGCCAGCGCGAGGAGATCCAGCGCCGGATCGACCAGCTCCGTCGCCAGATCGATGAGACCGACAGCGAGTACGACAAGGAGAAGTTCCAGGAGCGGCTCGCGAAGCTCTCCGGGGGCGTCGCCCTGATCCGCGTCGGCGCTCCGACCGAAGCCGACATGAAGCAGACCAAGGCCCGCATCGAGGACGCCCTCCACGCCACCCGCGCGGCGGCCGAGGAAGGCATCGTCCCCGGCGGCGGCACGGCCCTGCTCCGGACGATCCCGGCCGTTGAGGCCCTGGTCAAGACGCTCGAAGGCGACGAGAAGCTCGGCGCTCAGATCGTCCTCCGCGGCCTGGAAGAGCCCGTCCGCTACATCGCCCAGAACGCCGGCCAGGACGGCGGGGTGATCGCCGACGAGGTCAAGGAAGCCGGCGGCTCCAAGGGCTACAACGCCGACAAGGGCGAAATCGTCGACATGTTCGAGGCCGGCATCATCGACCCGACCAAGGTCACCCGCACGGCCCTTCAGAACGCCGCCTCGATCGCCGGCCTGCTGCTGACGACCGAAGCCCTGATCACCAACATCAAGGAAGACGAGGAGAAGGCCGGCCGAGTCGAAGGCTCGGTCCGCTGATCCTGAGTTTCTCCTGACCTTCGAGCCGGGGCGAGGGCTTCCAGGAGCCTCGCCCCGGCTCCTTTTCAACCCCTTCGCCGCCCCTCGTTCCGGCTGGGACGGTGCGGCCCCTGCATGCTAAGATATTGATACACGACCAGGGACAGCGCGAGGCTCAGGGAGGGCCGTCGCGAGGCGTCCCGGCAAGCTCGACCGCCGAGGCTTCGTGACGATGGCGACCACCAAACGCGACCTATACGAAGTCCTCGAGATCAAACGCGATGCGTCCGGCGACGAGATCAAACGCGCCTACCGCCAGATGGCGCTGAAATTCCACCCCGACCGCAATCCCGGCGACAAGGAAGCCGAGCGGAAATTCCGCGAGGCCGCAGAGGCCTACGACGTCCTCTCCGACGCCCAGAAGCGCCAGCGATACGACCGCTACGGCCACGCCGGTCTCGACGGCTCGGCCTTCCACGACTTCCGATCGGCCGACGACATCATGTCGGCCTTCGGCGACGTCTTCGGCGGCGGTCTGCTCGGCGACCTCTTCGGAGGAGGCGGCGGTCGGCGCGGGCCTCGCCAGGGGCCCGACCTCCTGATGCGGTTGGAAATCAGCCTCAACGAGGCCGCCCGAGGGACGACCCGCACGATCGAGGTCGATCGGCAGGACTTCTGCGGCGAGTGCAAGGGCTCGGGAGCGCGCAAGGGGACCGTGGCGACGACCTGCAACTACTGCGGCGGTCGTGGTCAGGTCGTCCAGACCCGCGGCTTCTTCCAGGTCGCGACCGCCTGCCCCTCGTGCGGCGGCGAGGGAGTCAAGATCACCGACCCCTGCCCCAGCTGCCACGGCTCAGGCCGGGTGCCGCACCGGGCCAAACTTCAGGTCGACGTTCCGGCGGGAGTGGAGACCAACATGCGGCTCCAGCTCCGGCAGCAGGGAGAACTCGGCGATCCCGGCGCGCCTCGCGGCAACCTTCAGATTCAGATTCTCGTCCGCAAGCACGAGTTCTTCGAGCGCCGACGCAACGACCTGATCTGCCAGGTGCCGATCAGCTTCGCCCAGGCGGCTCTCGGGGCTGAGATCGAGGTTCCGACGCTGGACGGGCCCGACCACGTTCAGATCCCCCGAGGATCTCAGAGCGGGGACCAGATCCGGCTCAAGGGACGAGGAATGCCCGACATCAGCGGTCGCGGCAAGGGAGACGAGATTGTCGAGGTGATTCTGGAGACCCCCCGCCACCTGACGCCGCGCCAGGAGGAACTCCTCCGCGAATTCGCCGAGACCGAGCACGAGCAGGTCAGCCCTCGACGCAAGAGCTTCTTCGAAAAGCTCCGTGACTACTTCACCGAAGAGGCCGAACCTGAAGAACGCGAGCAAGCCTGACGGCTCGCCGGGCGTCGCCCGGAAGCCGTCTGCTGGGAGATCCGCAGCATGTCCGACGCCGTGAGAAACCCCGAGTCCGCCCCTGAAGCCCAAACCGCCGACGCCTCGCAAGGCGACTTCGCCGCCCTGGAAAAGGAACGCGACGAGGCTCGCGATCAGCTCTTGCGCAGCCGGGCCGAGTTCGTCAACTACCAGAAGCGCACCAAGCAGCAGGCCGAGGCCGACCGCCTGTACGCGATCGGGAACCTGGGCCGCGACCTGCTCGACGTCCTGGACAACATGCAGCGGGCCACGGACGCCCTCCGCGGCCAGTCGACGGAGGGGATCGCCTCCGGCCTGGACATGGTCCACAAGCAGTTTCTGACCGTGCTGGCCAAGTACGGCGTTGAGCCGATCGAGTCGCTTGGGCAGCCGTTCGACCCCAACTTCCACGAAGCCCTGATGCAGCAGCCGGCCGCCGACGTCCCGGAGGGAACCGTCGTCGCTGAGCTGGGCAAAGGTTACAAGATCCACGACCGCGTGCTGAGGCCCAGCAAGGTCGCCGTCTCGGTCAAGCCCTGACGTCCCGACCGGAGAATCCCCCTTCGATGCCCACCTACGACTACGTCTGCGACGCCTGCGGCCACGAATTCGAGGCGTTCGAATCCATCAAGGCCGACCCCCAGACCCTCTGCCCGGCCTGCGAGAAGCACACGCTGCGCCGGAAGATCGGTCCCGGCGCGGCGATCCTTTTCAAGGGCTCCGGCTTCTATCAGACCGACTACCGGAGCGACTCGTACAAGAAGGCAGCCAAGGCCGATACGACCAGCGGGTCGTCCAGTGGGTCTTCCTCGTCGGGCGGGGACTCTTCCAAGTCGTCGTCGGGCTCGTCGCCCTCGACCGGTTCCGCCGGCGGGGCCGGCTGATGATCAACGGCCGCTGTCCGATCTGCACGAAGTCTTTCCAGGTCGATCGGATCGACGATCTGCCGTCGTTCCCCTTCTGCTCTGATCGCTGCCGGCTCGTCGATCTCGGCCGCTGGATCGACGGGTCGTATTCGATTCCGGACTCTCCCGCGAGACCCGTCACCGGGGACTCTGACGCCGATCCTGCCGATTCCACGTCCGAGGTTGAGGCCGACGATTGAAGCGTCGGCCTCTCGCCCGTCAATAAGCCTCCGCCGCGACGATCTCACCGCCGCTCGAAGTGCTGATCGCACGCCAGACAGGTAGCGCGATACCATCGCGGAAAAATCGCACTCCACCGTCCGCAGTCGCCGCATTGACTCCCTTGGCAGAGTGGTGGCTTCGAGCCGCGTAATTGTCTGGCAGCGCCGTGGTCGAGCCCAGGCAGGGCGGGTTTGGCGGCCCATCCTGGCAATAGTAGGCGCTAAATAGTACGTCGGGAAAAGAACTATTCGGCGCGAGGTAGGTCTCGAAACACGCAGCGTCTCCCCACCAGGAGAAACCGCGAAGGTCCCGCCCTTGACCCACGATGACTTCAGAGACCATCAAGGTCGTGCTGAGGCCGTCGGTGAGCGATGGGAAACCGACCGTCGGCTTGCCTGGACGGCCGAGATCGGTCAGCGGGGAGCCGATATCGACGAACGGGGCTCCTCTGAACTGTACGTCCAGGAAATCGATCTGTAGTTGAATCGAATTCCCGAAATTCACCGCATAGTTTTGGGACGTGCAGGCGTAAGTCGTTCCGTTCATGGCCTCGGATATGGGCGCGTTCCGGCTGTCCGACGGGCAGAGGAAGACGTTCACCCACTGCGAGGTCGTGCTCCGATTGGCCGCCCCAAAGAACCGCAGATCCTGATCGAACGCCTCCGGCCAACCAACGGCGTTGCTGCCCGCGTTGTTCCAGGAGTTGTACAGCGCTTGCCGTTCGATCTGAGGAAGGATCGAGATCAGCCAGGTGCCCCAGCAGCACCCTTTCTTCCCGGGCGGCAAGGTCCCCTGCACGTCAACGTAGCCGTGCATCGCCAAGGCGAGCTGCTTCAAGTTATTCACGCATTGTGAACGCCGGGCCGCCTCGCGAGCGCTCTGCACCGCGGGTAGGAGCAGCGCGAGCAGGATGCCGACGATGGCGATCGAGACCAGCAACTCGATTAGAGTGAAACCAGCCTGCTCGGATCTCCCAGTCATCATTGGCTCCTCCGCATAGTCAAGGCGTTCTGTGCCTTCCACCTGGATCGAAAGACTCTCCAAGGGTCGAAGCGACGTCGAACTTCAGGTGGTTTGAGGAGTCGTCACGGATCTCGATGATACGCGTCGACCGAACATTCAGGTCGGCGGGGATTCTCTCGATCATTGGGCGTTTCGTTCGATCGCTGCCGCCTGGGGGAACCGGAGCCTGCTGGCGGCTAGCGGAGTAGATTCGAACGCGATACGACCCCGGCATGAGCCCCTGCGAGGCCGGGATGGCGAATCCTCCACCACGTATTCGAGCCCCTGTCGACATGGCAGGGCCGCTCGACGTCGCTTCGAACGAGATCGCCCCCGAATCAAGGGCCTGCCCGTCGACGCAGACCTCGCCGGTGATCGGCATCCTGCCTTCCTCATCGGGGTTTGCGCATCCCGCCAAGCCATAGACTCCAAGAACAAAACAGGCGAACGCCTTCGGATTTCTCATGTGAACTCAAATGCGTGTCGTAAATCGAAGATCTTGGATTGGAAGTTGCGTTACAAATTTGATCGAAGTCAAAAATGTTTCCCTTCAACGCATGGTCTTGGATGCAACTTTCATGCCTCGAAAAAGTTGAACCCGAAGACGGCGGCCTACGCACCAACTAGTGAGAGGCGCCATACCGTTCGAGCCATCGCGAGCCATTCCCATGGGCCACTACGACGATGATTCTCGCCTGCTGGCCGACTTCCTTGAGAAATCGGACCCTGAGGCTTTCGCCGCCCTCGTAGCTCGATTCGGCCCGCCAGTCCTTCGGATTTGCCGAACGATCCTTCCCGATCGGCATCTCGCCGAAGATGCGTTTCAATCGACGTTTTTGACCCTCTACCAGAAGGCCGGAAACATCCGAGATCCCTCGGCGCTCAGGGCATGGATCTGTGGGACCGCCTACAAGACCGCGGCCCGAATTCGAGCAGGGGCGATTCGCAGGGCTAAGCTTGAAAAAGGCTGCGATCTCGACCAGACGGAGGGGCAGGCGTCATTCGTCGACGTCTCCGACCATGATCTGTTCTTGGTCGTTCGGAAGGAACTCGACCGCCTCCCAGCCAAGTATCGAGCTCCGATCATTCTCTGCTATCTGGAAGGGTTGACCCACGAACAGGCCGCGGCCGAACTCGGTTGGGCGACCGGGACGGTTAAGGTACGCCTGGTACGGGGCCGCAAGCTTCTACGTGAGCGACTCGACCGCCGCAAAATAGCTTTGGCAGCCGGGTTGATCGGCCTCTGGAGCCGCGAGGCTGGGGCCGCCGATCCCTCTCTGATCACCACGACTCTGAATGCAGCTAAAAGGAGCGCTCGTATCAGCGCGCTTTGCGAGTCGCCTCGCGTCCTGGATCACCGCTCAGTAACCCGACTTGTGCTCGTCCTCGTCTTGGCCTGCGCCGCGGTATCGGCAGCCCGGGCCATGTCTGCTGTCGGAGCGCCGCCTGAAGACGCGGAATCAACCCTCCTGCCGACGAACTTGACCGATCTCCTCAACAGTGATTGCTCATAAAGCTGATCCGCCCTGGGGGCGGCGGCTTACCTGGGCGCTCCCACGGAACCGTGCCGGACGAGATGAGCGACGCGCAACAGGGGTCGCAAACCGCCGTCACGCCGGTTGATCCTCGAATTTATTGATTCCGTTATCAGCGTTAGTTGTTGATTTCATCCCAGCTTCAGGAGCCTACATGATGAACACCGAGGTGAACGCGTCAAGCGATGGGATCGATTCGGCTGCATCACATGGGACGATCACTCGTTCGCTTGGAGATAGGCGCTCGTTCCTCAAGTCAGCGCTCGTCGGCTCGGGTGCTTCTGCCATGGCAGCAGCGGCTTCGCACCCGGCTCACGCAGCCTCCACTCCGAACACTGTGCCGGCGCTCTACCCCGGCTGGAACGCCATGAATTTCAGCAACATTCGCAAGGATGAGAACGCCCACGTGGGATTCCTTGTGAATGCCCTAGGGCCGATGGCGCGGCCGAAGCCGACCTTTCGGAATCTCATTCAACCCACAGCCCGGGCGTTCGCGAACGTCTCGAGGGTTCTGGAGAATGTGGGGGTGGGGGCTTATCTGGGGGCGCTGCCCGCGATCCAGTCGAAGTCGTACATGGCTGCTGCGGCCTCAATCGCGCTCATCGAGGCTCGTCACGCTGGATATTTGAATACTCTTTTGAATATCCGCGTCTCAGAGAATATTCACAGCGACGAGCCCAGCCTTGAGGAGGCCCTGACGCCCGACGAGGTGGTTGAACTGGCGGGATCGTTTTTCGTGAGCCTCAACGGAGGTCCTCCGCTGCTGCCGCTGACTAGTGATATCGACATCCTCAACTTTGCACTGGCTCTCGAATTCCTCGAGGCCGAGTTCTACAACCTGAACGTGCCCAGATTCTTGCACGTCTGACACGGCGTGGAGGTGTTGAGATTCCAGGGCCTGCCGGATCCGAGTCGATGAACGCCCTCGATGCGGCGTTTCGTCCATAATCATCTCTGGCAAGGCCCCGGTTCGAACGGAACGTGGAGCGGAGCATCCAGACTCCGTAGTCCCTGGGAGTGAACGATCGAAGTCGTTCTCGGGGGTGATTTGGGAAATCTACGAAGCTCCGGCCATCGGTTCGCGACGGCCGGAGCGTTCTCGTAGACTTGGCTTGCGTCGCGCCAGACATTTCGTGGCTCATAACGGCTTCGTCGATCGCCGACGCTATTCCGAGATCATCGGCCTCGGCTGGCGTGCAGGGCGGCTCGGACGAGCCGCTTGAGGTGCCGGCGCCCGCGATCAAGACGCGAGGCGATTCGTCTCGGGGCATTGAAGACGACGACGACTCCCTCACTCACCCCAGGAGGGAAATGGGCCCCGTTGTCGCCGACCGGGCTGGTGGGAAGGATGCCGCCCAGTCCCGCGACCTCCCCCATCGGGATCACGGCGCACCCCTTGAGGTGATCGTGGATCGCGCGATCGACGCGGATGTCCAGTTCGTCCGCGGCCGTGCAACGCAGCCCGTAATCGTGGAAGCCGATGCTCAGAGGACGTTCCAGCCTGGAGTTCACGACGGCTCGAATGTCCCGAACCACCCCTCGATAGTGGTGGTCCCCGTCGATGAACACCATGATGCAACGGTTGCTCGGCCTCGGTTGGTCGAAAAACCCGTTCAGCGTCGTCTCGACGTAATGGACGCACGCCGGCGATCGCCCGAGCGCGGTCTCGACAGTCTGCCGAGCCGCATCGAGGTATTCGCGGTCGACGTCTACCACGTAGAACTGCTTGCCCCGCTCAACGGCGAAATGAGCGAGCTGGGCCGTCATGCCCCCGCGGTAACAGCCGACCTCGACCAGAAAGTCGCCTTGATCGGCGTTCATGTCCAGGTAGGACAATAATTGGTTCTGGAAGGCCGGCGAGCAGGCCGACAGGCAACCAATACGCTGAAGTTCCCCGCGGATGGCGGCGATCTTGCCGGAATCCATCATGTCCGACCTTCCTCGGTATCGAATCGCGAAATCCCACCTATCCCACTCATCGTCATCTTCGAATGACGAAGATGAGGACAAGTGAGATCGTTGGGAGAATATCGCTTCTATCGATATCCGTGGATCGGATGGAACCTTCCTCCCTCTCGTTGAGGAAAGGGAGGAAGCTCCGCCGAACGCCGGCTTAGATGTGAACCGACTCGCCGAGCCCCTGGCCGGCGGCTTCCATGATGGATTCGGAGAAGGTCGGGTGCGGGTGCATGGCGTGGAGGATTTCTTCCTCAGTGGCTTCCAGGCGCATGGCCATGACCATCTCGGAGATCATCTCGGTCGCGACGGCCCCAATGATGTGGGCGCCGAGCAATTCGCCGTACTTTTTGCCGAAGATCAGCTTAACGAAGCCCTCGCTCTCGCCGGCGGCCAGAGCGCGGCCGCTGAACGCGAACGGGAACTTGCCGATCCGGATGTCGTGACCCGCGGCGCGGGCGGCTTTCTCGGTGAGACCCACGCTCGCCACGCCCGGCTCGGTGTACGTGCAGCCGGGGATGATCGAGTAGTCGACGTTGTGCTTCGAGTGCCCGGCGATCCGCTCGACGCAGTAGACCGCCTCGTGGTGGGCGACGTGCGCCAGCCAGGGAGGGCCGATCACGTCGCCGACGGCGTAGATGCTGGGGATGTTGGTCACGAACCCGTTGTCGCGGGCCACCTTGATGTGGCCGCGGTCGATCTCAACCTTCACGTCGGGAGCGAACAGGCCCTCGACGTTGCCGGTCACGCCGATGGCGACCAGGGCCACGTCGGCCTCGATGGTCTTCTTGCCCTGGGGGGACTCGATCTCGGCCTTCACGCCGTTGGCGGTCTTCTCCAGCTTCGTGGTCTTCGAGCTGGTGAAGATTTCCAGGCCCTTGGCGGTGAGGCTTTTCTTGAGGGTGTCGGAGACCTCCTCATCCTCGATCGGCAGGACGTGGTCCTGCATCTCGACGACCGTGACCTTGGTCCCGATCGCGTTGTAAAAGTAGCCGAATTCCAGCCCGATGGCGCCCGCGCCGATGATGAGCATCGCCTTGGGCTGCTTCTCCAACGACATCGCCTCCTTGGAGGTGATGATCTTCTTGCCGTCGAATTCGACGCCGGGGAACGGCCGAGGCCGAGCGCCGGTGGCGATCACGATGGCGCCGGCGGTGAAGGTCTCATTGCCGACCTTCACCTTGTTGGGGCCGACGACCTGGGCGACGCCGATCTTCGACTTCACCTTGTACTTGCGGAACAGCCCTTCGATGCCCTTGTTGAGCTGGCCGGCGACGCCTCGGCTGCGGCCGATCATCTCGTCGAATTTCCACTCGCCCTGTCCGTGGAAACCGAACTTCTCGCCGTGGCGCTTCACCAACTCGACGAGGTGGGCGTTGGAGAGGAGAGCCTTGGTGGGGATGCATCCCCAGTTGAGGCAAACGCCGCCGAGCTTGTCGCGCTCGACGCAGAGGACGTTCTTGCCGAGTTGGGCGGCGCGGATCGCGCCGGCGTACCCGGCGGGGCCGCCGCCGATCACCACGATGTCGTAGTCGTAGGCCATGGTCGTGTGGGGTCTGTTCCGAGGTAGGATTGGGAATCGAGCATCGCCTTGCGACGCCCTGATACCCTCATTATGGGGGGCGATGGCAAGCGGCGGAAGCGCGACGGCCCCGACGCCGACCTGCGCGGAGACGCGAGATCGGGTCGGGGCCTGTAAGAAAGGGGCGGGATCAGAGGAGCATCCGCGCCGGTTCTTCGAGCAGGTTCTTGAGCGTCCGCATGTAGTCGGCCGCGGTGGCGCCGTCGACGGCGCGGTGGTCGGCGGTGAGCGTCAGGCTCATCACGTTGCCGACGACGATCGCGTCTCCATCGACGACCGGACGCTTCTCAGCGGCCGAGACGGCGAGGATGGCGACCTCAGGGAGGTTGATGATGGCGTCGAACTGCTTGACGCCGTACATGCCCAGGTTGCTGATCGTGAACGTCCCCCCGGCCAAGTGATCGCCGGTGAGCGTTCCTCCGCGGGCGGCGGCGGCGAGGGCCTCGCTCCCCTTGCGGATTTCGATCAGGCCCAGCTCGTCGGCCCGGTGCAGGACGGGGACGATGAGCCCCTCCTCAAGAGCCACGGCGATGCCGATGTTGACTTCGCCGCGAAGGACGATGGCGTCGGGCTCGAACGTGGCGTTGAGCGCGGGGTGACGGCGAAGGGCGACCGCGACGGCCTTGGTCACGAAGTCGCCGACCGAGAGCTTGACCTTCTCCGCGGCGAGTTCCTTGTTCAGGGTCTCGCGGAGGGCCAGCAGCTTGTCGACGCGGACGTCGACCGTCACGTGGATCTCGGGGGCGGTCTGCTTGGACTGCAGCATCCGCTGAGCGATCGTCTTCCGCATCCGCGAGTTCGGAATCCGCTTCTCCTGGAGCGGCCCGGTGGAGATCCGAGCGGCGGGAGCGGCCGGTGCCTTGGCGGCGGCGGGAGCGGCCGGCGCGGCGGGACGCGCCGTCGGGGCCGGGGCCGGAGCGGCGCCCTTGCCGGCGAGGAAGTCCTCAACGTCCTTGCGGACGATGCGACCGCCGGGGCCGGTTCCCCGGACGCGGGCGATGTCGACGCGGGCTTCGGCGGCGACCTTGCGAGCCAGCGGGCTGGAACGGACGCGACCGCCAGCGGCCGTCGTCACAAGCTCCTCAGCCTCGTCGGATTCGGCGGCCGGCTTCGAATCGGCGGCCTTCTTGCCGTTGTCGGACTCGGCGGGGGCGGCCTTCTTCGCGGCTCCTCCCGCCGATCCCATCTTGGCGGCGATATCCTTGGGGTCCTCGCCCTTCTTGGCGAGGACCATGACGCGGTCGCCCAGCGCGACCTCGTCGCCCGCCTTGTGGTCGATGATCGCGATGACGCCGTCCTCGTAGGACTTCATGGGCATCGTGGCCTTGTCGGTCTCGATGTCCGCGAGGACGTCGCCCTCCTTGATCGTGTCGCCCACCTTCACGAGCCACTGAGCAATGACCCCGCTCTCCATGGTGGGGCTGAGCTTGGGCATGGTCACTTCGATCGGCACGAGTCTACTCCTCGGGGCCGATGCGACGGCCCCCCGCCCTTGGGTGGAGAGGCGGTATGTTCGTGTGTCTCTCTCAGTCAGGTCAGCGGTAGGTCACTTCGTCGACGGCGGCCAGGATCCGCGGCACGGAGGGCAGCATCGAGGCTTCGAGCTGCTTGTTGTACGGGATCGGGGCGTCCGAGGAGGCGACGCGGAGAATCGGGGCGTCGAGTTCGTCGAAGACCTCGCGGTAGATCCGGTCGGAAATCCCGGCGCCAAGGCCGCAGTACGGCCAATCTTCTTCCACGATCACGGCGCGGTGAGTCTTCTTGACGGACTGGACGAGGGTCTCGAGGTCGAGCGGGCGGATGCTCCGCAGGTCGATCACCTCCGCGCTGACGCCCTTCGCGGCCAGTTCCTCGGCGGCGGCGAGCGTCGCCTTGAGGGACCGCGAGTAGGTGATCAGCGTCACGTCGTCGCCCGGCCGCTTGATGTCGGCCTTGCCGAAGGGGACGAGGTGTTCGCCGTCGGGGATCTCCCCCTTCTCGGGATAGAGAACCTCGTGCTCGATGAAGACGACCGGGTCGTCGGACCGGATCGCCGTCTTGAGCAGGCCCTTGGCGTCCGCCGGGGTGGCGGGCAGGATGACGGTCAGGCCGGGGATCTGGGCGTACCAGGCCTCCAGCCGGTGCGAGTGGGTGGCGCCGAGGCAGCCGGCCATGCCGGAGCTTCCCCGGAAGACCATCGGCACCGAGAACTGGCCGCCGCTCATGTAGCGCATGTTGGCGGCGTTGTTGACGATCTGGTCGATCGCCACGATGCTGAAGCTGAAGGTCATGAACTCGATGATCGGCCGCAGGCCGACCATCGCCGCGCCGATCCCGATGCCGGCGAACCCTTCTTCAGAAATCGGCGTGTCGATCACCCGACGGGGGCCGAACTTCTTGAGCATCCCCTGACTGACCTTGTAGGCGCCGTCGTACTCGGCGACCTCCTCACCCATGAGGAAGACGCGGTCGTCCCGCTCCATCTCCTCGGTCATCGCCTGGTTGAGGGCCTCTCGGAACGAAAAAACCGCCATGATCACTCCTGAGGGGAGAAGGGGCCTGCCGTGATGTCTTCGTAGACCGCTTCGAGGGGCGGGTTCTCGCTCTTCTCGGCGAACTCAATCGCCTCCTCGATCTCGGCCTTGACCTCCTCACGCATCGTTTCGACGGCCTCGTCGTCGATCCAGCCGCGCTTCTTGAGGATGCTCGCGTAGACCTCGATGGGGTCTTTCTTGATGTAGCTGTCCAGCTCGTCGCGCATCCGGTACTTGCCGGGGTCGCTGATCGAGTGGCCCTTGTAGCGGTAGGTCTGGGCCTCGATGAAGCTGGGACCTTCGCCGGCCCGAGCGTGCTCGACGCATTCCAGCGTCGTCTTCGCCATCAGCTCGATGTCGTTGCCGTTGATCTGGTGCCCGGGGATGCCGTAGGGGGTGGCGCACCGGATGGTGAGATCCTGGTGGGCGCTGGAGCGGGTCAGCGAGGTGCCCATCGCGTAGAGGTTGTTCTCGACGATGTAGATGACGGGCAGCTTCCAGAGGGCGGCCATGTTGAGGGCCTCGTGGACGCCCCCCTGGTTGATGGCGCCGTCGCCCAGGTAGCAGAGGGCGACCCGATCCTCGCCGCGGTACTTGCTGGCGAAGGCGAAGCCGGCGGCCAGCGGGATGTGGCTGCCGACGATGGCGTGGCCCCCCATCATGCCCTTCTCCACGTCGAAGAAGTGCATCGAGCCCCCCTTCCCCTTGGAGCAGCCCGTCGCCTTGCCGAGCAGCTCGGCCATGCCGGCTCGGGCGGTCATCCCCAGGGCCAGGGCGTGGCCGTGGTCGCGGTAGGCGGTGATGACCCAGTCGTCCGGGCGGAGCACGCCGATCGAGCCGACCGCGACCGGTTCCTGGCCGCTGTACTGGTGGAAGAACCCGCCGATCTTGTTGCCCTTCTGGTAGAGCATCTCCGCCCGCTCCTCGAAGCGGCGGATCAGCATCATCTGGCGGAGCCAGTCCAGAGCCTTGGACTCGTCGACGATCGGTTTCGCTTCCGTTTGCACTGAGGCCATATCAACCTGACTCCTGAGTGAACGGCGGTCGGAGCGGGTGCCGGGGCGCGCCGGCGACGGCGTGTTTTTTCGCGGGTGGTTACGTCGAGCCATGTCGAGACGACGAAGGCGGGGACGTCGGGCGGGTCGCCCCAGCAGGGCGAAACTTCCTTAATCTTATCGGCCGAGAACGGACGCGGCTAGATACGGAGGGGCGCCGCGGCCCGGCCGGACTCCTGGTCCACCGACCGCCGATCGTTTCTGATCGCCTCATCTTATACAAAAAACCCAGGGCCTGACCAGGAAGCTTGGCAAGAATCGAGTCCTCCGACGGCCCATTCGGAAAGGTTCAAGGATTTTTGCGCAAATCCTCGCGTCGACAGGGTCTCTTCCATCGACCGCGTCGTTTACTGGACTCGCCGGCCGCCTTCGTCTCTGGAGCGTCCATGGATGGGTTGCCCGATCGGCTGGCTGATGGGGACGCCGGCGCCTTCGTCGAGCTTTACGACAAACTCGCCGATCGATTGCATCATTATCTCACAGCTCGACTTGGGACACGAGCAGACGCCGACGACGTCCTCCAGGAAACCTTCGTCCGGCTGGCTCGCGACCGTAAACGCCTTGGAGAGGTGGAAAACTTGACCGCCTTCGCCTTCGTCGTCGCCCGCAACGAGGCCAACCGCTGGCTCGACGGTCGTCGCCGACACGGTGAGACGATCGCCGCCTCGGCTGCTGCGCTTTTTCATGAGGCCCACGCCGACGATCGCGACGCCCGCGAGGCGGCCGAGGACGTCGTCCAGGCAATGGCGTGCCTCGGGCCCGAGGATCGTGAGATCGTCGAGATGAGAACCTATGCCGGCCTGACCTTCCGTGAGATCGGCGAAGTTTTGGGACGACCCCTGGGAACAGTCGCCGCGAGGTACAGGGCGGCGCTCGACCGGATGCGGGGCTGGTTGGTGAGGGAGCGACCATGAGCGATGAGGTCGAAAACACGCTGGCGAACCTGACGCCCCGAGGGGCTCCGCCCGAGCTTCGCGCCCGGATCTTGGCTGCCGTGGGCGATGAACTGGCCGCGACCGAGGAGCCGCCGAAGTCGTACCGCCGGTTCCCGATCGGCCTGGCGACGGCCGCCGCGCTGCTCCTCAGCGTGACGGCCGACCGGCTCGCCACGTGGGTCGACGAGGAACGCGTCGAGCGTGCGTTCGGGCCTCGACCGGTCTCGCCCGCGGTGCTGGAGTTAGTCCAGGACATCGCCAAGGTCGCCGGACCCGAAACAGGCCGTTTGGCCCTTGAGCGCCTTTCGGCCCCACCTCCACCTCCCACCGACGCCGAGTTGATTCGTCAGGCCGCGGAGGTCGCGCGGATGATCCAAGAACTGGCCCACGATTCCCCGGAGAACGCCCGTGAAACCGCGACTCAAAAGATACCTCAAGCGGACCGCGATCGGGATCGGCGTCGCGCTGGTCGCGTTCTTCTTGTGGAGCGCCTGCTACACACTGATCACAGGCCGTCGGCTTGAGGCCCGGCTGGATGCACTCCGTAAGGCCGGCGTGCCGCTCTCGATCGCCGACTACGCCGGCAAGCCGATCCCCCCCGAGTCCAACGCCGACGTGCCGCTGCGGCGCGTGGCCTCGGACCTGGCGTCCGTTCAGAAGGAACTGGCCGCGATCTTCCCCAAGGATCATTCGGCGAGGGGGCCCCTGACGCCGGACGAACGCTCGAAGTTGGAGGCCCTGTTCGCGAGCTATCCTCGGGTGATCCCCGGCCTGCTGGAAGCGGCCGATCGGCCGGGCTACGACCCCGGCCTCGATGTCTCGGGGCCGACGACGACTTTTCTCAATCAGGTTATGACGAAATCGATCGCTGAGGAGCGGGCCGCGATGCGTGTTCTGGAGAGCTGGTCGACCTTGCTCGTCGCCCAGGGCCGTCGCGATGAGGCGCTCGCCGTCCAGACGTCGGCCCTTGCCCTGTGCCGTCACTGGGCGCGGCAGCCGACGATGATCGCCTATCTGACATCGATCGCGTGCGTAAGGACCGCCGCCTGGAGCGCCTCGCGAATCCTGCTGGATGGGCCGGTCACGGAAGAGAGCCGTAAAGCGCTCGACGCGGAACTGGCCCGCCTCAATCAATTGGACGACGCCCGCCAGGCGCTGGAGAACGAGCGGGCTTATTCGCTCTCCTCGGCAACGGAGATGTCGAACAACATCTTCTGGATCCGCGGCTGGATTCGCAACAACATGATGATGATGTTCATCGATTTTTACGAGGAACAGATCCAAAGGTTAACCACGCCTTACCCCGACCTCCCCCAGGTTCCGGCCGTTGGTGGATATCGTTCCTCATGGAGTCCCTTCAAGGTTCTTGTCACGCTTCTTGAACCCTCCATGAATGCGCTTCGAAAGTCCGCCGAGCAACAGCGGGCGGCCGTTCGGTCGCTTCGGGTGCTGAACGCCCTCCAGGCGCGAGGCGTCGTCGACGATCCTCCCAACCTGGCCGCCCTGGGGCTTCCCCCCGAAGCGTTGATCGATCCCATCACCGGAAAGGCGTTGATCGTCAAGAAGAAGCCGGGCGGCTGGCTCGTGTACTCGGTCGGCGCGAACGGGGTCGACGACGGCGGTAAGCTCGACAAGGGCGAGGACGTTGGGTTTGGACCGCCTGAACCCGCCCATTGACGGCTGAACCATGGAATCGACGCGTCAGCGAACCGGCAGTGGTAGGAAGTCCCAGTCGAGAATCATCTTCTCCGTGAGAGCCGCCTTGAGCTTGTTCTCGGCTTCAGCGACTTCGGGCTTGCCTGCGAGATTGTTCATCTCGTCGGGGTCGCTCTGGAGGTCGTACAACTCGTAGGTCGGCCGAGGGTTCGTGAAGTAGGCCCGCTCGAACTTGGGCGCGAGCTTTCCCTCGCGATGGGCTTGCAGGATGGCTTGCCAGGCAGGGCCCTTCTGGCTGTCGACGGGGCCGTAGGGCTGATGGGGCGTGCAGTTGTAGATGAGCTTGTAACGATCGGACCGAACACAGCGGGCCAGGTCGAAGGTCGCCGCCGAAACGTCGGGTTTCATGCCGCCGTCGCCGCCGTGGGGGCCGCGCTCGGCGAAGATATGGGCTCGCTTCTCATAGGGCTCGCCGCGCAGGAGCTTCAAGTAACTGCGACCGCTCATCGACTTCGGCGGCGCGACGCCGACGGCTTCGAGCAGGGTCGGAGCGAAGTCCTCGCCAGAAACCAGGTCGCCGGTCGCGGTCCCCGGTGCCACGACGCCGGGCCAGCGGACGAGGAGCGGGACGCGGATGCCTCGGTCGTGAAGCGCCCCTTTGCCGAGAGGGAAGGCCATGCCGTTATCGCCCATGAAGACGACGAGCGTGTCATCGGCGAGCCCTCGGGCCTGGAGGACGTCGAGCACGCTCTGCACGTCGTCGTCCAAATGTTCGACCTCGCCCGCGTACTTCGCCAGGTCTTCGCGGACGCCGGGGAGGTCGGGCATGTCGCCCGGGACCTCCACCTTGGCCGGGTCGACGGCTCCTTGTTTGCCAACCGTGTTCCACGGGTGGTGCGGGTCGTTGTAGCCGAGCCAGAAGAACCAGGGCTTCTCCTTGGGGGCGGCGTCGAGGAAGGCCGTGAGGTGGTCTCCGTAGGTCTTCCACCGCGCGGGGCCCCCTTTCTCCATGTAGTCGACGCGGTTCTTGAAGTCGCGAAGGTTGTATCGCTCGATGACGTCGTTCGTGACGGGAGCGCCCCGATCCCCCTGGGCCGGCGGCCCGTCGAGGTGGTACGTCCGACCGCCGACGCCCGTGAAATACCCCGCCTCCTTGCGAAGCAGGTCGGGCAAGCCGACGACGTCCGCCGGCAGCGGCGAGGTGAACCGGACCATCCGGACCGACACCGGCGATCGCCCCGTCATCAGCGACGCCCGCGACGGGACGCATTGCGGGCAGGTGACGAACATCGAGTCGAACCGCATCCCCTGCCCCGCCAGCCGGTCGAGGTTCGGCGTTCGGACCGACTTCGACCCATACGCTCCGAGGTAGGGGTAACTCTGGTCGTCGGAGAGGAGGAACAGAATGTTCGGCTTCCCCTTCGCCGCCTCGCCGCGGGCGGATCCGATCGCCGCCGCCGCGAGTGCTGCAAGCATCAGGATTTGACTCGCCGTTCTCCCTCGTTTGATCATCGCTGCGCCGCTCCCTGCACGAACCCTCGAACGCCCGGCGACGTCCCGACGGCGTCGCCCCTGGCGCGGGCTATGCTATCGCGGCCGCGGCGACGCCTCAACGGGCGGCCACTCCTCAATCCTTCGCCTTCGCTTCGGCCTCGGCGACAAGGTCTTCGAGGAGTTTCGGATTGACGCCCGTAGCATAAATGGACCTCCCTCGAATGATCCCTTCCTGATCGATGATGAAGAGCCTGATTAGAGAATCCTCAATGTGGAAGCGTTCGGCGATCTTTCGTCCTTCGCCGACGATGTTCGGCCAGTTCATCGACTGGACCTGGGCAACCTTCTTCGCTTCCTCGACATTCTCGTCGTCGCAGACCCCCAGAACGTCGAACGGCCTCCCTTTCATCTTCTCGGCCAGCTTGACCAGGTCGGGAATCCCACGAACGGCGTTGGGATCCCAGAAAGCGAGGGCGACGACCCGGCCGCGATGGTCGGAGAGATTGATCGGACGCCCGTCCATGTCCACGCCTGATACGTCGGGGGCGAGTTTCCCGATCGACAGATTTCGCCAGTCGTCAAGCAGGTCGGCCGCCTTCTCGCCAAGCGTGGGAACCGGCCTGGCTAGCCGACGCTCGATGGCCTGGATACCCTTCTCCTCAAGCCGTCCGTTGATCGTGATCGCCGGACGTTCGCGCAGTTGCCGCTCGAGTTCTCGATGCCAGGACGTGACATAAGGGATGTCGCCGTACTCCGCTGCAACCTCTCCAAGGAGTCGTTCGCTTTCGCCTCGCAGCGCTGCGGGTTCAAGCATCCGTAGGTGTACGTCGTATCCGCGCCGTTCTGGAGTGAGATCGAAGTTGAGGGCCGTGCTGGTCCCCTGAGCGTCGAAGTTGTGGGCGAGGCCCGAGCGTCGGGGCTCCGGATGAGTTCGAAGGTATTCCGCATGTTCGGCCTTGGCGTGGAGATAGCGGGCCATGCCGAATCGGATCAGCCCGCGGGCTTCCCGGTTCTCTGCAACGGCGTAGACGCCTTCCATGAAAACGTCGCGCGGACGTGCGACGGCTTGATACATGTCCAAGCCCGAACGCGCGACCTCGGGGTCATTGGCATAATCTCTGACAAGAAGATAGGCGGCTCGGTTGAAGGCCTGGCCGAAGTCGCCGACTGAGGCCGAATTCCTGTGATTCACCACCCACAGCAGGCCGTCGCGACCTCCCGGATCCCCGGGATGAGCAGCAACCAGGTTGATCAGTCGATCGGCAAATGCCGCGACGGCTTCCGGCTGTCCGGCCTGCTGAAGCCGTTGCTTGGCCTCTTCCTTACTCAGGCCCTTGAGCATCTCCCGACTCAGGCCCTTGAGCATCTCCCTTCGTTGATCCATGTTGGAGAGCCATTCTCTGATAAGCCGTTGAATTTCGTCGGCGAGCGATGGTGCTTTGGCCTTTTCGGCCTCGGAGGCCGGCACCTGGGAGATCGCGGGACCGTTTGACGGGCCCTGACTAGTGGCCAGGGCCATAAGCCCCACGGTCAGGCCTCCACTGATGAGGGTGCCCGTGAGTAAGACGGCGACTTTTCTCAGGGCGATGGATGCTTGTTCGATCGCGGCCAGGGCGAGGATCGCGGGCGGAATCACCGCCGTCGACGGCCCGGCGAAAGCCAATGTTGATTCCATCAGCCCGCGCGGAACGGCGGCGGAAGCCGTTGGCGAGCCGATCCAGGCGGCGACGGCTGTCGGTGCCAGGCCGCGGCGGATCAGGCGGGGGCGGAGGATGTCGCGGGCGCGGGAGAGGCGGCTGCGGATCGTTCCCACGGGGACGCCCAACGCCTCGGCGGCCTGTTCGTGGGAGAGTCCGTCCAGGTGACAGAGCGCGGCGGCCTCGCGATACTTGCGGGGCAGCAGCGCAACTTCGCGGTCGACGATCCGCTGGATTTCCTCGCGAATGACGACTGAGGCCGGATTGTCGGGCGTTCGATCGGTCGATGAGATCGTCGGGGCCTGACGTGCCGCAAGCCTCCGCGCCCGGCTGGCGACTTTCCGGGCGACGCCAAAGAGCCAGCGGCCCAGGGAATCCTCGGCGCGCACGCTCGCCGCTTTCCGGGCGAGCACCAGGAATACGGCCTGGAAGGCATCCTCGGCCGCGTGCTCGTTGCGCAGGATGCGGCGGCAGACGCCGAGGACCATCGGCCCGTGGCGGTCGATCAAGGTGGCGAAGGCGGCTTCGGCGATCTCCTTTTCACGGGTGGCGACCATGCGGAGCAGGTCTGCGTCGGATCGCGGGCCGATTGCGCCTTCGTTGAAAAGGACTCCCAGCGCCCGGCGATCGACCTTGCTCTTCGACGAGTCGCCCATGACCGCCTCCCGGATTGAAGACCGAGCGGGCCGCCCGACGGCCTCCGCTCCATCTTGTTCATGCCGCGAGCCCAGGATCCAATCCCCCAATTCGAAAAAGAAACGCCCCCGCGCGGGCGGGGGCGTTGTGGGTTGTCTGTTCGTGAAGGCTGGTCGTCAGGCTTCGGACGTGCCCGTCAGGAGCTGACGGAGGACGTATTGAAGGATCCCGCCGTTCTCGTAGTAGTGGACTTCCTGGGGCGTGTCGATTCGGACGCGGGCCGGGAAGCGGACGACGGTTCCGTCGGCCTTCTCGGCGGCGACGGTCACGGTCCTGGCGGTGGCGACGCGATCGGCGAGCTTGCCGTCGGCCCCCTCGATCCGGTAGACCTCCTCGCCGTTCAGGCCCAGCGATTCGGCGTTCTGGCCGGGCTCGAACTGGAGCGGGACGATCCCCATGCCGACGAGGTTCGAGCGGTGGATTCGCTCATAGCTCTCGGCGATCACGGCGGAGATGCCCAGCAGCTTCGGCCCCTTGGCCGCCCAGTCGCGCGAGGAGCCTGAGCCGTATTCCTTGCCGGCGAGGATGATCAGCGGCGTCCCCTCGGCCTGGTACTTCTCCGAGGCGTCGAAGATGCTCATGACCTCGCCGTCCGGGAGGTGCCGCGTCCAGCCGCCTTCGGTGCCGGGAGCCAGCTTGTTCCGCAGGCGGATGTTGGCGAACGTCCCGCGGACCATGACCTCGTGGTTCCCCCGGCGCGAGCCGTAGGAGTTGAAGTCGACCGGCTTGACTCCGTGGCCGATCAGGTAGCGGCCGGCCGGCGAGTCGGCCTTGATCGAACCGGCGGGCGAGATGTGGTCGGTCGTGATGCTGTCGCCCAGTACGGCCAGCACGCGAGCCCCTTCGATCGGCTTCGGCGGGGTCGGCTGGAGCTTCATGCCCTCGAAGTACGGCGGGTTCTTCACGTAGGTCGACGAATCTTCCCAGGCGAAGGAGTCGCCTTCGGGAGTGGGGAGCTGTCGCCAGGCCGGGTCGCCCTGGTAGACCTCGCTGTACTCCTTGTGGAACTGCTCGGACTTCACCGAGGTCCGCACGGCGTCGTCGACTTCCTTCTGGGTCGGCCAGACGTCCTTGAGGAAGACGGCCTTGCCGGTCTTGTCGTGGCCGAGCGGCTCCGACGCCAGGTCCACGTCCATCGTGCCGGCCAGGGCGTAGGCGACGACCAGCGGCGGCGAGGCCAGGTAGTTGGCCCGAACGTCCGCGTTGATGCGGCCCTCGAAGTTGCGGTTGCCGCTCAGCACGGCCACGGCGACGAGGTCCTTCTTCTGGATCGTCTCCGAGATCTCGTGCGGCAGCGGTCCCGAGTTGCCGATGCACGTCGTGCAACCGTAGCCGACGGTATTGAACCGAAGCTGGTCCAGGTACGTGTCCAGCCCCGCGCTCTTCAGGTACTCGGTGACGACCTTCGACCCGGGGGCGAGGCTCGCCTTGACCCACGGCTTGACGTCGAGCCCATGCTCGACGGCCTTCTTGGCGACGAGGCCGGCGGCCAGCATGACCGAGGGGTTCGACGTGTTGGTGCAGCTCGTGATGGCGGCGATCACGACCGAGCCGTGCTTGAGGTCCGAATCCGAGGCCGAGTCGACCTGGGCCTGATCGGCGGGCTTGGCCTTGGACGGACGCGCGGCGAGGAGTTCCTTGAGGGACGTCTCGAAGGCCGTCTTGGATTCCTTGAGAAGGACGCGGTCCTGAGGACGACGCGGGCCGGCAAGGCTGGGCTCGACGGTCGAGAGGTCGAGCGACAGGGTGTCGCTGAAGACGGCTTCAGGCGTGTTCTCGTCGTGGAACATCCCCTGGGCCTTGTAGTATTCCTCGACGAGGCGGATCGTCGCCTCGGGCCGATTCGAGAGGCGGAGGTAGCGGAGCGTCTCGGCGTCGACGGGGAAGATGCCGCAGGTCGCGCCGTATTCGGGGGCCATGTTGGCGATCGTCGCACGGTCGGCCAGCGGCAACTGGGCCAGGCCGGGGCCGTAGAACTCGACGAACTTGCCGACGACGCCCTTCTTGCGGAGCATCTGGGTGACGGTGAGGACCAGGTCGGTCGCCGTGGCGCCTTCGGGGAGCTTGCCCGAAAGCTTGAAGCCGACGACCTGCGGAACCAGCATGGAGACCGGCTGGCCGAGCATCGCCGCCTCGGCCTCGATGCCGCCGACGCCCCAGCCCAGGACGCCCAGGCCGTTGATCATCGTCGTGTGCGAGTCGGTGCCGACGAGGGTGTCGGGGTAGGCGAGCGAGCCTTCGGCCGCCTTGTCGTCGACGAAGACCACCCGGGCGAGGTATTCCAGGTTCACCTGGTGGACGATCCCCGTATCCGGCGGGACGACCTTGAAGTTGTCGAAGGCGTTCTGGCCCCACCGCAGGAAGGCGTAGCGCTCGCGGTTGCGCTCGAACTCCAGCTCGGCGTTGACCAGCAGCGCTCGAGGCGTCCCGGCCTCGTCGACCTGGACGGAGTGGTCGATGACCAGCTCAACGGGTTGGAGCGGGTTGATCTTCTTGGGGTCGCCGCCGAGCGCCTTGACGGCGTCGCGCATGGCGGCCAGGTCGACCACCGCGGGGACGCCCGTGAAGTCCTGAAGCAGCACGCGGCTGGGCCGGAAGGCGATCTCGCGGTCGGGCTCCGCCTTCGGATCCCACTGCGCCAGGCCGCGAACGTCGTCGGCCGTCACGGTCGATCCGTCCTCGAACCGCAGGAGGTTCTCCAGCAAGACCTTTAGCGAGAAAGGCAGCTTCGAGACGTCGAGGCCGTGATCGGCCAGGGCGCCGAGACGGAAGTATTGGTAGGTCCGACCATCGACCGACAGCGGCGTTAGGGCGCCGTACGACTTGGGCATCGCCCGTCCCTTCGAATGCATTCAGGAGGCTCCGGTCTGATCCAGGACGGAGCCTCGCGTCCAATCGGCACTGAGGCGAGAGATCCGAAGCCCGCCGGGCGCGACAAGTCGCCCGGCTGAGGCGTCGACCTCGGGATCATCCCACGAATTGTATGGGAAGCGGGCCCGGGACCAAACCCATTTCCGCTCCCTCGTCCAGGAAGAGTTTGACGGCCTTGCGACCTTCCGGACCGTAGTCGACCGTCCGCTGGTTCACGTACATGCCGACGAACTCGTCGGCGAGGGCCGGGTCGAGGTCTCGCGCGTAGGTCAGGGCGTACTCAAGGGCCTCCTGGCGATGGTCCAGGGCGTACTGGATGCTCTCCTTGAGGAGCCGGGCGATCTTGTCGATCATCTCAGCCCCAAGGTCCTTCCGGACGACGTTGCCGCCCAGCGGGAGCGGGAGTCCGCCCGTCTTTTCGTTCCACCAGACGCCGAGGTCGAGGACCTGATGCAGGCCCTTGTCCTGGTAGTAGAGCTGGCCTTCGTGAATGATGACGCCGGCTTCGACCTCGCCCGACTGCACGGCGGGAAGCACGGCGTCGAAGGCCATCTGCACCACCGGCGTCTCCTTGCCGAGGGCCAGTTGAAGGGCCAGGAAGGCGGAGGTCATCTTGCCGGGGACGGCGATCGTCTTCCCCTTGAGATCCTCGACGGTCATCGGGGTGCGGGTGACGATCTTGGGGCCGTAGCCCTCGCCCATGCTCGCGCCCGAGGCCAGCAGGGCGTACTTCTCGGCAACGTAGGCAAAGGCGTGGATGCTGATCGCGGAGACTTCCAGCTCGCCGCGGAGAGCCCGACCATTGAGCGTCTGGATGTCTTCAAGCTGGTGGACGAACCGGAGACCTTCGGTGTCGATCCGGTCGTGGGTCAGGGCGTAGAACATGAAGGCGTCGTCGGAGTCGGGGCTGTGGCCGACCCGGATGATCGTCTCTCCGGTGCTCATATCTGCGAGGCCTTTCTCGGACGGGGACGCCGATCGGTCGGCGCCCAGGAAAACACGCCGGCCCCGGGAGTCCCGCGAAGGACTCCGGAGCCGGGTGGGAGATCGGTCAGGGTTTCAACCAGGTCGGTGCGCGTCGATCGCTCACTGTCCAGCCTTGGGCGTGGGGGCAGGAGCGGTCGAGGCGGGGGCGGCGGGAGCTCGCCCCGTGGCGGGAGGAGGCGTCGACGAGGGGCCGCCCGCCGTCGCGCCGGCGACGCCCAGCATTTCGATGGCGTCGAACGGGTCGACCGTCGTATCGGCTTCGGCCGCGGCCAGCAGGTCCTTGAACGGCAGGGTGTCGGGGACCGGCTCGCCAAGCTGACGGAGCACGCGAACGTACCGCTTGACGACCAGGCCGGTGTCCTTCTTGTTCAGGTCGTCGTTGCGATAGATCGGGAAGCCCTTGAGGTTGTCGTTCCAGATCGTCAGGCCGTCCTTGAACTTGGAGGCGGCAAGCTGGAAGTCGCCCGTCTTGTAGGCCTTGGTTCCCTCGTAGAAGAGCTGGCGGGCGGTCACGCCCTCCTGCGTCATCTCAGCCTGGGAACGCTCCTTCCAGTACCGGTAGTTCATCTGGCTCGCCCAGCGATCGGTCCAGTACTTGGCGTTCTCGTTCAACTGGGCGTAGCGATCCGGCAGCGTGGCGTCGTCGAGGCGGACGTCGTCGTGCTCGTATACGCCGTTGCGCTCGATGACGTTGTGCGACTGGAAGACGTGCGAGCCGAACTGGACCCACTCCTTCAGGGCCTTGGCCCATTCGCTCCGCGCGACCTCGCCGAACGTGGCTTCGATGCCCGCGACGCTCATCTTCTCAAGCCCGGCCGCATAGTGCGTCTGGGCGTGGGAGGGCATCGACCGGAAGGCGATGTCGTCGGCGCGTCCCTTGCGCTGAGGGGTCGGGTCGATGTACTGGACGTTTTCGGCCGTGCCGCCGGAAAGTCGCGCGCCGCCCTCGTCGACGAGCTTCACGGCGCGGCTGAACCAGCCGTAGCCGAGCTTGAAGTTGTCGTTCCCGACCAGTTCCTGGCCGGACTCGGGGTCGCGGTAGGTCTTGAAGCCCTCGTCCTCGTCGTCGCGGAAGAGGCGGCGGAGGATGATCGACTCGTCGGAGAAGCCCAGCTTGTGGTAGTAGAACCAGGCCGTGTCCCAGATCAGGTCGGGAGATCGCTGATTGTTGCGCACCCCTTCCTGAACGAACTTGATCCCCTGCTTGATCCACTCGTACTTGTCTTCAGGAGCGTCCCACTCCACGGAGACGTTGTAGGCGAGGTTCCAGCCCTGGAACGTCCAGATCGAGAGGAAGTGGGGCTGAAGCTTGGTGATCAGGTCGACCGTGGCCTTCAAGCGGTCCCAGTCGTGGTTCTTCTTGTAGTCTTCGGCCTGAATCCACAGGTAGTTGGCGACGATCCCGCGGAAACCACCGAGCAGGAACAGCTTCATCATGAAGCTGCCGCTGTCGATCTGGCCGATGGCGGCCTCGCCCAGGTCTTTCTCCACCTTGATCTGGTTGAGCTGCTTGGTCGCGGGGACCAGCGTGCCCAGGAGGGCGACGATGATCAACCCGTAGATCATCTTCTTGGTCTGATTGTTCGGCCTCATGCGGCCACCTCGCGATTCTTAAGGATGAAGTATCCGGCGATGGAGAACGGCAAGGCGTAAGCGAGGGCCAGGAGTGTGTTGGCCAGCATCGTCCGCCAGTCGACGGCGAAGCCGTCGGCGACCATGTTGGTCACGTCCAGGACCTGGAAGTTCGGGACGACGTAGACCAGCATCGACATGACGGGCATCACCAGCGAGTCGAGCGTCTTGGCGACCACGACGCCGGCCGTCGGGGCCAGTTCGGTCATCTGATTGTCGTGGGTGACCAGACGGATCAGCGACTCGAACGGACCGCCGCCCAGGACGGCCTGGCGGGTGAAGTCGATGAGGAACCCGAAGGCGAGCTGGCCGGCGATGAAGAAGGCGATCGTCGTCAGCAGCGCCACGGGCCAGCTCAGGAAGGTCCCCGCGAAGACGCCGATGGCGGTGAGCACCATCGCCTGGAGCCAGATCCCGAACAGGCCCTTCATGTAGTTGAGGCCGAAGTTCCCCTTGCTGGAGAGCAGGTAGAGGTCGCTCTCCGCCATACCCAGGTACTGAGTCGGGCTGATGCAGCGGATCTCGATCTTGAGCGAGCCGAGCGAACCGACGAGCAACTGGGCCGGGATGGTCCGGCGGTTGGTGTAGTATTCCTTGACCGGGAAGACGTCGGCGAACTTGGCGCCGGTCGCTTCGTTGGTCACGTCGATCTCCGCGAACACCGGCTTACCGACCTCGCCCTTGGTCGTTCGGTAGATGTTGAAGGTCATCTCCAACGTGACCGGTTCGGCGTGAAGCTCCTTGGCCTCGTCGGGCTTGCCGGCGGCTTCGAGTTCGTCGGCCTTCGTGGAGAGCGACTCGAATTCCGCCTTGGCGCGATCGTAGTCGGCCTTGTGGCGGGCGATGGCGGAGTCGAGACGAGTGACGGCGGCCGGATCGGCGCCGGCCTGGCCCTTGTCACGTTCGGCTGCGGCGATCTGAGCTTGCAGCTCGAGCATCCGATTTTCGAGGCCTTCGATCTTGCCGGACGGCAGGAAGGAATCGACGTCGATCCGACGATCGAGGAGGACCGGCCGGGTCGGCGGCGAGAACGGGTCGGGGACGACTCCGTAGCGCCAGATCGCCGTGGCGGGCGTCGCCCCTTCGATGTGGCTGCGGGGCTCCTTCATCGACTGTTCCTGGCCGACGTCGATCCCCATCGCGTGGGGGTTGCCCTTCGAGTCCAGGAAGGAGAGAGAGCCTCTCACCGGCACGCGGGCCGCCATGCGGGACGCGAGCTGTTCGGCCTGCTCGAAGTACTGGTTGGCGTCGCGTTCGCGGCCCTCGGACTGAGCCTTCTCAGCCAGGGCGGCGGTGCGAGTGATCTGGCCCTGCACGGTTCGCCAGAGGTAGGCGAGGCTCACCCCGCCGAAGATCGCGACCAGGACGGTCACGAGCGCCATGTAGCCCAGCATCCGGCCCCAGATGATTTCCAGCCGTCGAACCGGCTTGGTGACGACCGTGTAGATCGTCTGCTGCTGGATGTCGGTGGGGAGGCTGATGGGGGTGAGGATCGTCACCATCGCCGTCAGCAGCAGCGAGCACAGCAGCGTCAGCGTGCCGACGTACAGCCGGCCCATCTCAGCGGCTCGCGGCGGCTGGAGGAACCAGTGGGTGAACGCCAGGACCATGCCGAAGACGATCACCACGACCCACGGGGCCCACATCTTGCGGTTGGCTTCGTACAGGGTCACGCGGCCGATCGAGTAGAGCCGGCGGGCGCGGATGGCGGCGAATTCACCCAGCAACAGCGCCAGGACTCGCAGCAGGACGACGAAACCCATGTAGGTCACGCCGAGACGGACGCCGTAGGCGAACCCGTCCTGCCAGGTCGTCACCGGGAAGCCCAGGATTTGCTGGAACAGGCCGTAGTGGTTCCAGGCGAGACCGACGGTCATTCCCACGAACGCCGCCAGGAAGATCCCGACCAGCACGAAGTAGTCGATCGTTTTGCCGACTCGACCGATCGCCTTCCAGACGGCGGTGAACACCCAGGCGGCCATGAAGATGATCGCCGCCATGCCCAGGGCCCATGTCAGCGTCACCGGGCCGACGGCGACGGCCTTGATCCACTTCTGGTCCTGCATGACCTGCACGAAGACCGTCAGCGGGACCAGGATCACCCCGATCAGGCCGAGGTAGTCGAACCACTTGCCGTCGCCGACCTGACGGTCCTTGAAGGCCGTGACGATCCAGTATCCCAGCCAGCCGATCAGGGCGATCAGCCCCATGGCCTTGGCCCACGTGAGGAGGCCGCCGAGGATGCCGGGGATGCTGATCGTGGTGTCGCCGGCGAGGAAGAACCAGATCAGGGCGTTGCGCAGCGCGGGGGCGATCGCCGGCGGCGTCGGCAACGGTGCGGAGGCGGCTGCGTCTGTCGCCGCCTGGGCCCAGAGCAAGGGCCAACTCAGAAACGCGGGCATCGGTGGGATGACTCCTCGGTGCCGGACGGTCGACGCCCGGGGCCCGGTTTCGTCGCCGGGCTCTGCGATGACGGATATGGAAGGATCAGGAGTTCATGTGTTCACGAAGGAGACGGCCCGACGCGCGTCCAGACCGGTCGGCGGCCTGGACGCGACGACTGGGGACGACGAGGTCACGAGGACTTGGCGGTCGTCTCGGCCGGTTCCTGAGGAGCGGCGGTCGCCACCTTGCGGCGGCCCGGGTGCAGCTCGCTCTCGCGGACGATTCGCAGGAACAGCTCCTCCAGCGTCGTCGTCGGGTGGTCGACGGTGATCTGCTCTGCGCCGTGTCGGGCGATGACGTCGCGGATCTCGTTGATCGCCGCGTCAGGCAGGTTGCGGGCGCGGATCTGGGTGACGTCCTGCACCGTGAGGAGGTCGGTGACCTTCCCCAACTCCTTCAGTTCGCCGCGGTGAAGGATGGCGATCCGGTCGCAGATGTCCTGCATGTCGGCCAGCAAGTGGCCCGAGAGGACGACCGTCTTGCCCTGTTCACGAAGGTCGCGGATCAACTCCTTGATCTCGGCGGTGCCGATCGGGTCCAGGCCCGAGGTCGGTTCGTCGAGAAGGATCAGTTCCGGGTTGTTGATCAGCGCCTGGGCCAGACCGATGCGGCGCTGCATGCCCTTGGAATATTCGCGAAGCTGGCGGTGCTTGGCCGCGCTGAGGCCGACCATGTCGATGAGCTGGCCGACTCGCTTGTTCCGCTCCGAGGCCGGCATCTTGAACAGCCGGCCGTAGAACTGAAGGGTCTCTTCAGCGTTCAGGAACTTGTAAAGGTACGTCTCTTCGGGGAGATACCCGATCCGCTCGTTCTTGGAGACGTTGGAGGTGGGCTCGTTGAAGATGCGGGCCTCGCCCTCGGTGGGAAAGAGGAGGCCGAGAAGCAGCTTGATCGTCGTGGTCTTCCCTGAGCCGTTAGGGCCCAGGAGTCCGAAGATCTCCCCGCGCTGAACCTGGAGGTCGAGGGCCTTGAGGGCCTGGACCTTGGGGCGTCCCCAGAAGTCGCGATAAACCTTGGTCAGATTCCGCGTCTCGATGATGACTTCGGAACTCATGGAAGAAGGAGCCTCAACTGAAGTGGAACTCGGGAGGGGCGGGCCGACGCCTCTGGGGGGTCGGCCGGTCCGAGGCCGGGTATGGGACGATTTTCAAAAATACTCGACGGATGAGGGCGAAAGTCCCAGTGCGGCGGACGTGCTCGCGCGCGAAGAACGAGCGGCGGCTATGATCGTCCCTCCGCCCGAAACGGCGACGACGCCGGCCTTTGCGGCTGACGCATCGCCGACCTCGGCGCCCCGGCGCGTGATCGCTTGGGGGTGCTACGCGTCCGGAAGGGAAAAGGTTCGCGCCGATTCACGAAGACGAACCCGAGGCGACGCGGGCCCCACGCCCTCCCAGACCGCTCGATCCTATAAAACAGCCTATCCCCTTGGCAAGCGTCCACAAGGGGTTGGAAAGCCGCCCCGCTTCCGGTTGCGCCGGCGCGGGCGGGGCGGCTCATGCCGTCGACTCAGGGAGTCAGACCGGTTCCACCCGAGGCCGGCAGGGGCGGAGCGTCGACCCGGCCGCGCAACGTCGGGACCGTGGTCGTCGGTCGGGAGCCGTCCATCGACGTGTAAGGCTGAACAGGCGTAATAGCCGAGTCGAGCGGCACGCCGCCGGCAGGATGGTCTCCCCCGGCCCCAGCAAAGGGAAGGTAGCGCTGGCCGCGGTCGACGTACGGATTATAGTACGTTCCAGGGAACATCTGTTCCGGGGGAACGGTGAAATAACGCGGGAAGTAGTAGTCGGCCGTCCGGTTGGCACCGAGCGGAAGGTAGACTCCCGGGGAATACCATCCGGCGTTGTTGGGGTCGCCGTTCGGGAACCCCCAGCCGTCGCCGGGGCCGTCGGGGAGGACCCAGCCGGCCGACCGGTGGCCGCCGCCGTGTCCGTGGCCGACGACGCCGTGATGATGATGGCCTTGCTGGTAGGCGCAGCCCTCGCAGGCGACGCTCTGCCCCACGCCGCCGACGGCGAGCGCCAACCCCAACGTGATGATCGCGGCGGTCATCCTCGAACCTCCTTGTCGGATTCCCTGTCTGCGCGCAAACCCCCGCCTCCGGGCGAGAGGCCAACGCGACTCTATCACGCGAAGAGCGGCGCGGATGGGAATCCGAGTGGGTTCTCTTCCCGGCTCCCCTTGCGATCGCTACGATCATCTCGTCGCCTGCGACCGAGAGGGTTTGCGCCGCGGAAGGTTACGTTCCATGATCTTGCTGATCGACAATTACGACTCCTTCACCTACAACCTCGTCCAGCGCCTGGGAGAGATCGACCCGGGAGTCGACCTGGAAGTGGTTCGCAACGACCAGATCACGGTGGAAGACGTCGAGGCCAAGGCTCCTTCCCATCTGATTATCTCTCCCGGCCCGTGCACCCCTCGCGAGGCCGGCGTCTCGAACGACATGATCCGGGCGTTCGCTCCTCGGATCCCGGTCCTGGGCGTCTGCCTCGGTCATCAGTGCATGGGCCACACGTTTGGGGCCAAGGTCGTCCGCGCGGATCGGATCATGCATGGTAAGACCTCCATGATCCACCATGACGGCAAGGGCCTTTACCGGGGCCTCTCGAACCCCTTCCAGGCCACGCGCTACCACAGCCTGGTGATCCAACCGGGGACGCTTCCCGACGAGTTGGAAGTCGTCGCTCAGACGGAAGAGGGGGAGATCATGGGAGTTCGTCACAAGACGTACCCCATGGAAGGGGTTCAATATCATCCCGAGAGTTTCCTGACGCTCGAAGGGATCAAGCTTCTGCGCAACTTTCTGGAGATGAAGCCCTGAGCCGGCCTGGAGCCGCTCGCGGCGAGGCGTCGCCATGTTGAAAGTCTCTGAGGCCCTCGCCCGCGTGCTGGAGGCTGCTTCGCCTTTGCCGGTGGTGGAACGACCACTGGAAGACTGCCTCGGCCGTTGGCTCGCCGACGACGTCTGGGCCGACGCCGACCAACCGCCCTTCGACAAGGCGCTCGTCGACGGCTTCGCCGTTCGCAGCGATGATTTACGGGTTCTTCCCTGTCGGCTGACCCTGGGCGAGACGATCCTGGCTGGTCAGTCGCCGACGCGTCCCCTAGCTCACGGCGAGGCTGCGGCGATCACGACGGGCGCCCCCCTCCCCTCCAACGCCGACGTCGTGGTGATGCACGAGCGGACGACCTTCGACAACGCCAGCGTCGAGATCCACAAGCAACCTATTCAGCCCGGGATGAATCGCCTTCCTCGCGGTCGGGTCTACCGCGCCGGCGATCGACTTCTGGCCGGCGGGGTCGAACTTACGCCTCCGCGCATGGGCCTGCTGGCGGCGGCCGGAGCGGCGAGAGTCCGGGTCATCGACCAGGCCCGGGTCGCCGTCGTTCCCACGGGCGACGAACTGGTCGATTTTCGCGAGGCGCCCGGTCCGAACCAGATCCGCAACTCGAACTCGGTGATGCTCTCCGCCCTCCTGGCTCAGAAGGACGCGCGCGTCGAGGTCTCGCCGATTCTGCCGGACGACCTTGAGGCGCTTCGCGAAGGTTTGCGGAAGGCCCTCGAATCCGACGTCGTGCTGGTCATCGGCGGAGTCTCGGCCGGACGTAAGGACCTGGTTCCGGGTGTCTTGCAGGAACTCGGCGTCCGAGAGGTCTTCCACAAGGTCAGAATCAAGCCGGGGAAGCCTCTGTGGTTCGGCGTGGGGCCTGCTCGCCAGGAGCGACCGCCGGCCCTGGTCTTCGGTCTGCCGGGCAACCCGATGAGCGGGTTGGTGAACTTCCTGGTTTTCGTCGCTCCCGTCCTCAACGTTCTTCACGGAAGGCCCGCGCGAGGGCCCGGAATCATTCCCGTGCGGTCGGCCGGGGCGATCGATCATCGGAGCGATCTGGAAACCTATGTCCCGGCCAGGCTCGTCGGTCAGCATCACGCGCCGAGTATTCCCACCGCCGAACGCCTGGAATGGGGGGGCTCGGCCGACATGGCGACGATCGTCGGCGCCGACGGCTTTCTGGTTCTTCCCGATTCTGAGACCTCGATAGCCCCGGGTGAAATTGTCGGTTTTCTTCCATTGAGGTAAGGTGCGTCTTCCACTCCGCACGTGAACCGACCGGAAGGACGCACAGATGGAACCCGGGACCGCCGTCACCGAGAGCCGCGAATCCGACGGCCGCCTCAGTCTGAGCGAACGAGTTTCGCGGCATCCGATCGCAGCCGGGATCATCTCCGGCCTGGCTCTCTGGGCCGCCTTCCCGCCGATGGAGTTCTCGGCGCTGGCCTGGGTCGCCCTGGTCCCGCTGTTTCGGCTGGCCGTCGAACCCGGAGCCCGCTGGCGGGTTTACCTTGGGGCGTGGGCGGGCGGTCTGGTCTTCTGGGGGGCCAGCCTGCAATGGATCCGTCTGACCGATCCCTCCGCCTGGACGGCCTGGGTGGTGATGGCGGCCATCCTCTCGGTCTGGTGGCCGGCTTTCCTCGGGTTGACGCGTTACGCCGTCTTCGGCCTGAAAATCCCTCTGCTCGTCGCCGCGCCGATTTTCTGGGTCGGGCTGGAACATTCCCGCATCTACATTCTCTCCGGCTTCCCCTGGTACTACTTGGCGCATAGCCAGTATCAAGCGATCCCCGTGATCCAGATCGCCGACATCACCGGGGCGCTCGGCGTCAGTTTCCTGATCGCGACCGTGAACGCCCTGCTCGTGGATCTCCTGAGGCTTCCTCTGTTCTATCGCTCGGAAGGACGCTCGCGGCTGAGGCCGAAGCAACGGCTGCGACTGGCGATCGTCGGCCTGGGGATTCTCGGGACGCTCATCTACGGGGCTTATCGACTCTCGCGGCCGGAGTTCCTCGACGGTCCCCGGCTGGCGATGATCCAGACGAACTTCGAGCAGCATTACAAGTCCGGGGCCGACTGGCAGGGGATCCTGAACAAGGTTGAGTCCCTCGTCATTAAAGCGGCCGGTTACGACCCGAAGCCCGATCTGATCGTCTGGCCTGAGACCTCCTATCCCTGGGGGACCATCTCGATCGATCCGGCCACGCCGTCGGACGTTTTCGCGGGCCATATGCGACAGATTTCGGACGGGCTGACCCCCGATCAATGGCGCGAGAATGAGCGGGAGTCCGGCAAATACCTTCACGGCTTCACGGACGCGCTGAAGATCCCGATGATGATCGGCGGCCTTCGCTACGAGCACCGGCCCGAGGGACTTCGCAAATACAACGCGGCGGTGCTTCTCACGCCGGGGTCGCCCGCGGTGCAGGTTTATCGCAAGATCCAGCTCGTGCCGTTCGGCGAGTACATCCCCCTGATCGACCTTCTTCCCTGGCTGACCGTCTTCACTCCCTACCGCGACGGCTATCTGCCGACGCTCACCTTCGGCCGCGAGGCCAATTCGCTCGACCTGGGGCCTTACAAGGTCGCGGTCGGGATCTGCTTCGAGGACACCGTCCCCCACCTCATCCGGCGCTTCTTCAATGAAACCCCCGACGGCCGGCAGCCCGACGTGCTGATCGATATGTCCAACGACGGCTGGTTTCGAGGATCCGCCGAGCTGGACATGCACCTGGCCGTGAGCGTCTTCCGATGCATCGAAAACCGTGTTCCGCTCGCCCGCGCGGTGAACACCGGATTGTCGGCCCTCATCGACGGCGACGGCCGAATCCTTCAGGTGCTCTCTCGCGACACCGAGGGCGTTCTCCAGGTCCGCGCCCCGCTCGATCCCCGGACCAGCCTCTACTCGATGTGGGGCGACTGGCTCGGGCTTTCCTGCCTGGCGGTCTGCATCGGAATCTGGCCGACGGGGATGATCTACAAGAGGCTCCGGTCATCCCTCATCGGGCGGCCGTGAGAGTTCATCCTGGGATCGGTCGTCCCAATCATCGCTCTGGCAGTCGGAGTGAGGGAGGCGGAATCGAACCGACCCTAAGGGCTAATGGCGGGCCCGCCCGACTCGGCTTCCAAACCCTATAATCGCCTACGATAAGCGAATTACGTGGGTTAGCGACCTTTTGCCATTGGAGTGCCGCCATGCGTCGGAACGCCCTGCTCGCCCTCGCCGTCTTCGTTCTGGTTGCCGGGTTCGCCACCTTCCTCCCTGCTCAGGCGCCGAAGCTAGCGGTCACTCCCACTTGGGAATACCGGGTGATCTCACTCAACGAAGTCATCTACTCGCATAAGGATGCAAGCGACGTGTGCATCGCGCTCGAAGCGAAGTTTAACCTGCTCGGGAAGGAAGGCTTCGACATCTACGAGAACATGGACAACTACATCGTCTTCAAGCGGCAGAAACGTTGATTCGGGGCGGTCATGAAAGCGCCAGGAGCGTCCGTCAGGCCGCCGATTCGGAGTTGGTCTCGGTCTTCAATTCGAGGAGGGCCTCGGGGGCGAAGTCCGCGCCGTTGGGCCAGACGACCGTGCCGCAGGTCGGGTCCAGCGTCGCTTGGGCGAAGTACGCGGGATCTCGAAGGGGTTCGAAGATTGGGCCTACGAGCAACGGGCGGACGTCGACCCGCTTCGTTGCTCCATCGCTGAAGGTCAGCCGCAGGGAATGGGGGCCACAGACCTGAGCTTCACGAATGCGAAGGATCATGTCCAACTCCTGGGCTCAGTCAAGTCCCTCGATTGTCGGCAAGGGTTGACCCGTGCGAGCCAACTCCCAATTCCGCGTCAGTTCGTCGCGGTGGGCCGCGACCCACTCGCGAACGAGGGCCCGAGCCCGCCGAGGCAGCCTCCCGTCCAGAACCTCCGCCGTCTCGATCGCCACGACCGCCTCGTCATCCCCGTAGATCGCGTGAAAGTGAGGCGGCGCGTGGTCACGATAGTACATGTAGATCGCGATGCCATAGAATACGGAGATCCGGGGCATGGGCGACTCCATCAGACATCGACTGCCCAGATCCGACACTTCCCGATTCTAAATCGAGAGGCCATAATCCGGATAGTCGACGGCCGGGACATCTCAAACGTTCCATGTCACCATATTCCAAATTGCCTAATCTTCCAAAACATTTAGCAGCGACCCCTTTTCGCCGGCCCTTTTCGCCGGCCCCTTTTCGCCGGCCCTTTTCGCCGGCCCAAAACATTTAGCAGCGACCCCTTTTCGCCGGCCCCTTTTCGCCGGCCCGGACGGCCGCGGCCACCCCTTCGACGAGCCCGAGAAAGACCGCCAGGCGGATGCGACGTCGAGCCTGGCAGTAGGCGGAGTCGCTGAACTCCTGACCGCCGAGCCGCTCGACATGCCGGCACGAGGCGTTCCTCAGCAAGACCTGCAGGAGGAACAGGGAGATCGTCTCCACGGGCCCGAGCTTGCGAGCCCTCCAACGATATCCCGCCTTCTCGCAAGCCGCCTCGATCGTCCTCGGCGAGATCGCGGCGGCGGCGTCTTGGCGCAGGCGGCCGAGGATGGTGAAGATGCGAGTCGGCATGGGGGGGCTCCGTGCGGCGTCTCGGTGCGTCCTCGAGAAACCGCCAGGATGCCCTCGGGCCCCCTCAGCCTTCAAGACGCGACAAGTCGTTCACGCCGAAGGTTTTGTGCACTATCTTCGTGGCATTCAGCAGTGCCCCCTTTTCCGCTCCCCTTTTCCGCTCCTCTAGCACGGAAAAGGACCGAAGACAGATGCGACGTTCGAATAGCCCTCGTATTCACGTTTGGCGTTCAACGCATCGGCCTGAGAATTGTAACGATAGGGATTTGATTGAGTGCCATTTTTGTAATTAATGGTGATGCAGTACTGCTGTGTAAATTCGGGCGACGGTTGTTCACCAGCGGACCTCATCGCATTAGCCAGCGAGACCACCAGCTTCGCCAGACCTCCACCGGGGGCGTCCTGCTTGAGCACTATGTTGCCCTCAAACATCACTCCGATCGGTTCGCCCGATCCGCCGCCGTGGCAGGGGAGAGGTTGATGTGGGTTGTTTATTTGCAAGGACTCAATCAAGCCTTTGGGGATGGGATGCTGTGGGCACGTTGTGTGATTAGTCAGGGGGCCGAAGTAGATCACGTCCGGGACGGCCGCATCGTACCGAATGAAACCGTACAGGGTCCGGCCCGCCAACTCTGCCTGCTTGGCGAAGTCGTCCACGGAAAGGGTCTTCAGGTCGTGGTCGGTGTGCATGGGAATATCCAGTCAGAGGGGAGCGGGGCGTTCTCGACTTGGGTCAGTTTCGGGCTTCAAAAGGTTGGGTTGGGGATGATTTGGCCCGCACGAAAGTAGTCGATCGTCCATGAGTATTTGGAGGTATCATAAGTGCCAACAATAGCAATGCACTGTTGGTATGTATGCGGGCCATCGTACCGAAATGCTCCGGTATGCTTGTAGGTGTACGTTATGTAATATCCTGGCTGAGTAACTACGCTGAGGGGACGAACCGAGGCCACGACCGACGGCTGTTCGCCTGTGTCTAAGGCCGCACTAGAAACCACCTGAGAACAGCAGCAACCCTCTTGTTTTCCGGAACTTCTAGGGTCCGAAATGGGGTTTTCGGATAGCTTGTTAGCCAGCGAGACTACCAGCTTCGCCAGCCCCCCGCCGGGGGCGTCCTGCTTGAGCACGATCCGGGCGTAGAACATCACTCCCACCGGCTCGCCCGATCCGCTGCCGTGGCACGGGGTTCCTTCACCGCTGACCTGCAAGGTCTCGATGGAGCCTTTCGGGACAGGGTGTTGCGGGCAGGTGATGGGGCTGATGCCGTAGTAGATCACGTCCGAGGCCGTCGCATCATACCGTATCCAACCGACCAGACTCCGTCCCGCCAACTCTGCCTGCTTGGCGAAGTCGTCCACGGAGAGTGTCTTCATATCGTGGATGGCGTGCATGGGCCTTCTCCGTCACTTCCAACACCTAAACCGTGTTTATTTTCATCACCTCCGCTGAAATTTCTTATACTTTGGAATCACCAAAGGCGTCAAGGGGTTTATTAAAAAAACTCAATCATCGGCCAATCGACCCGACCAATCGACCAGGCATTGGCCAGGCACCTAAAGGGCTCGGAAAGGGGCTCGGAAAGGGGACGTTCCTGAATGCCACGAAAATAGTGCACAAAGCCTTCGCCGTGAACGACTTGTCGCGTCTTGAGGGGGGTCGGAAAGGGGTCATTCCGGGGGTCGGAAAAGGGTCTTCCTATATCTCAAGGCCAACTAAGTGGGCTGGGCGATGCTTGGTCGTGACCACGAACCGGCGAGGTCCGTTGCGCGACCGTCGCCGATCGCATGCCCACGACAAGTGCGGGCCTGGCACCCGGCACAATTGGACTATTCGGCAGGCCGGCTGATGGAAAAGTCTCGATAATTGGAATCGCCTCGCTCGTCGTGCGGATCGTCCCCGGTAGGTGACCTTCCCGCCGCGACCTTCGAGGAGATTCTCATCATGCCCGCCACCGAGGCCCAGATCCGCGCCAACCGCGAGAACGCGCAGAAGTCCACCGGGCCGAAGACCGAGGCCGGCAAGGCGCGGGCCCGGATGAACGCGCTCAAACATGGGCTGCGGTCGAAGTCGCCGAGCGTCTTGCCCCATGAGGATCCGGCGGAGCTGGAAGCCCGCATCAACCTCTGGGTCGCGGATTGGGGGCCGAGGAACGCGATCGAGAGGGCGCTCGTGGAGCGCGCGGCGAAGGCGTCGTGGGCGCTGGAACGCGCGGAGCGGTATGAAGCCGCGTTGATATCCAGGCGCGTGCGAAGGGCGATGTCAGGGTCGCGGGCGGAGGGGGTCGACGCGCTGGGGCGGAGGCTGCTCCTGACGGTCGGCGAGCCGGCGGGGATCGTCGCGGAGCTGGAGGGGTCGCCGGAGGGCGTCCGCTGGCTGCTCGGCCGCTGGGGCGAGGCCGTCGCGCTGCTCGACTCGGGCGAGGCGTGGGGCGACCCCGACAATCACCGGTTCGTGCGCCTCCTGGGCAAGCGGCCGATGGATGCGGTCGACGACCCGGCCTTGAACGCGATCTTCCTGGCCTGGGAAGTGCTCGACGAAGGCGGCGGCGGCGAGTTCTGGGAGCGCGTCCACGCGTTCTCGATGCGCCGCGACCCGTCCTCCGGCGGGGCCTTCGAGAGGGATCGGCGCTGGCGCGAACTCGCCCCCCGGCCGGCCGACGAGGATGAGGCCCGGGCCCGGCTGCGGGCGGTCGTGGAGGGGGAGGTTTCGCGGTTGAACGACATCCTGGCCGAGCTGGAGGAGGCCGAGGGCGACGACGACCTGGAGCGGGCCGAGGCGGCCTCGTTCCTGGCCAACGAGGCGGGCGAGCGGCTGCGGCGATACCAGTCGGCGCGGTCGCGCGAGATGTTCCGGGCGATCCAGATCCTGACGAAGATGCGAAAGGACGCGGCGAAGCTCGATCGGGACCAAAACGGCCTTTCTCCCTCGCGGGGGAAGGTGGCCGCGCAGCGACCGGACGAGGGGAGATCGGCGGCGGATTCGGAGCCGACGGCCGGGGACGCGCCCGACGCCGGTCGTCCCCCTCATCTGACGCCCTCGGCGTCTGTCTTCCCCCGCGAGGGGGGAAGACCGTTTTCGGCACCGCTCGCCCCGAAGTCCGACGACCCTCACCCGGTCCTCCGAGCCGCCCTCTTCGGGGTGGAGAGGAGGCGAGATGATCTCGCCGCCGCGAAAAACGCGACGAACGAAGCCGACGGCCCGGTGACGGAAATGCTTCTGAATCAACAGCTTATCGATGGCGGGGCTGGCCATGCTTCGCGGCGATCGAAGCCAAAGCGGAGCCGACCCGCGCTGTGAGAGGGGGCCGTCGCATGAATCCCGCCCCTGCGATCAACGCGAGTCGACGGAGACGACCGACTCGATTTCCGGTTCGACCAGGATCAAATGATGCTCCCCTATTCCGCGCCGTTTGCCTTTCCTCCCGTCGTGGGGTAGATTTTGGTCAAGTTGCGCCGGCGGGCGAGAAAGTCGATTTCTCGTGCGGCTTTCTCACGTTGCGACGTGAGCGGGCCTTGTCGTTCCGGGCGACGCGGCGTTACATTCGAATTGAGGGAGCCCGCCCCACGGCCCGGCGTCGTCGGGGAATCCCGCCATATCTCCAGGGATTACCACGGACCAGCCCGATCCCGTCCTCGACGCACGGCGGATACGTCGCGCGGGTGGTCGGCCGGCCGTCTTACTTTGAATGGTAGGATGGGACCATGACTACCGTCGGAAAGATACTCGTCCTCCTGATCATGGCCTTCTCGCTGATGCTAGCGGCCATTTCTTCGGTGGTCTTCACGACTTCCAAGAACTGGAAGGCCGCTGCGGACGCGGAGAAGAAGAAGGTTACGGAGCTGACCAGCAAGATCAATGACGCGAACAGCCAGGTCGCGGCCGCGAAGAAGGATCTTGAGGGCGAGACTGCCAAATACGAGACTCTCGCCAAGCAGCTCAACGACAAGATCGCGGCGGTCGAGGCCCAGAACCTCACGGCCCAGCAGCAGATCACCACGGCGGCTGGCCAAGTCGCGACGGCTCAGCAGAACGCCAAAACGGCGCTCGACGAGGCTGAAGCCAATCGCAAGGAGACCACGCAGCTTCGCGAGATGAAGTCGGAAGTCGAGAAGCAGGCGAACGAGTTCAAGCTCCACGTCGCCGAGCTGAACGACAAGATCCGCGAGATGGAGCGGGCGCTTGAGGCCGCGACCAAGAACAACACCGACCTCAAGGAGCGGGTGGCGAAGTATTCGACCCTACTCCGGACCAACGGTCTTCCCGACGACATCACCCAGGTTTCCGGTCTGGAAAGCCCTCCGCCGGTCGTCGGCGAGATCAAGCGAGTCGACGCGACCAACCGAAAGCTGGAGGCGACGATCGGCTCCAACGACGGCCTGGTCCCTGGCCACGAACTGAACCTCATGCGTATGTCGCCTCGGCCCGAGTATCTCGGCAAGGCGAAGGTCATCTCCGTCGACCCGAACCAGTCGGTTCTCCAGGTCATCGGCAACACCTACCTAGGCAAGAAGCTGCAGGAGGGCGACATTGTCTCGTCTACGATCCCGCCCCGGCTCTAATGCGTCGAGCGCCTCACGCGCGACGGCGACCCCCCGGGCTCGCGGCGTCCTCGTCCAGGCCCCGAAGAGCGACATCTACGTCGCCCTCCTGGGGATTGGCCTCGCCGCCGTCATCATCGCCTGCCTCCTCTTGGCTCTGGTGATGATGCGGTACGAGTGGAGGGTCTCCGCCGCCTTCGCCGCCCCGACCCCCACCGCGATCGCCGCGGACCCCGTCCAACTGGCCGCGCTCCCCACCGTCACGTCCGGATCTCTGGGCTGACGAACTGCGAGCATGCCACCTGATAAGCTTCGCCCGTCTGTGCCGACTTTACCGGTCGTCGGAGACGGGCGAATTTTTTCGTTTGCTCCATTGACTGTACGTATGTCCAGTATACAATGGTCCTGTGGGAAACGACGAAGGAGCCGAGAGGGATCGTCGCTCGCGAGGCCCGCTCAGTGGACAAGGGCGCTCAGCCGTCATCCCCTTCCCGAACCCGGAAAGCAGGATCAACCATGTCCCAGCACATCGACCTCTTCGCGGCGCTCGCCGCTCCGTTCGCGAACGACGAGGTGCGGACCCGGAGCCAAGCGGGCCGCGAGTTCCAGTACGTGACGGCTCGCACGGTGATGAATCGTCTCGACGAGGTCCTCGGCCCCGCGAACTGGTGGGACGAGTACACCCCGATGGAGAACGCCATCATCTGCAAGCTGACGCTTCGGCTTCCGGATGGAACGACCCTGACCAAGAGCGACGCCGGTGGTTTCACGACCACGGCCGACACCAGCGACTACGAGAAGAGCGGCTTCTCCGACGCCTTCAAGAGGGCCGCCGTCAAGTTCGGCGTGGCCCGCTACCTGTACGGCGACGGCGTTCCGCAGTCGATTCGCGAGGCTCTGATCCGCTCTCGTCGCGAGCAGCGTGAGCAGCAGCAGGCCGCCGTCGCCAACCTCGTCGCCGCCCCGGTCGTCGATGGCGGCGAACCTCACGTCGCCGAGGCGCCCCATCCCTCTCGACAGACTGCCGAGCCGGTCGTCGTGGTGGGCACGCCCCCCAAGACGGGCAAGGCTCTTTTCGCCTGGATCAAGGAGCGGGACGAGAAACTCGGCGTCGACCTCCTTCGGCTCGTCAGCGACTGGGGAAAGGACAACCACTTTCCCGCCCGGATGGTCCAGTGGAGCGACGAGCAGGTCGACCAGGGTCATTCCGAAGCTCTTCGGATCTTGAGCAACATCAAGTCCGACGGCCCGGCGCTGGCGGGGGCTGGACGTCGCCGCTGACCTTGGCTAAGACTTCAGGACCTCGTATGCTCGGTCGATGAATGGTTGTGACGACTCCGCGCCTGCTCTACAGTAGAGCGATCGACCCGATCGCCGCTGAAGGCGGCTCCGGCCTCATCCTCCCGCCCCGCCGTCGCGGTCGACGCGGGGCAGGCCGAGCATTTCCGAGGAACGGCCCGTCGTGAATATCGTTTTCGTCGCCTCGGAGGGCGTCCCGTTCGCCAAAACGGGGGGCCTGGCCGACGTCGCCGGCGCCTTGCCCCGGGCCGTGGCGGAACTCGGACACAAGGCCTCCCTCTTCATCCCCTGCTACCGAAAGGTGTGGGAGGCCGGACAGGACATCGTCGGAACGGGAATCACCCTCAAGGTCCCGGTGGGTTCCACGACGTTGCTCGGGCATGTCCACGAGAGTCGCCTTCCGGACTCGGACGTCCCCGTTTATCTCATCGATCACCCTCACTACTTCGATCGTGAAGGTCTGTACGGACATCCGGGCCACGATTTCGAGGACAACTGCGAGCGGTTCGTCTTCTTTCAACGGGCCGTGCTTGAGGCGGTGGTCGCGTTAGGGCTCAAGCCGGACGTGATCCACTGCAACGACTGGCAGACCGGCCTGATCCCCGTCTACCTGCAGACGCTCTACAAGAACCGATCCGGCCTGGTGGACGTCGGCACGCTTCTAACGATCCACAATCTGGCCTATCAGGGGCTCTTCTGGCACTGGGATATGCCGATCACGGGACTGGATTGGGGGCTATTCAGCCACCATGCTCTGGAGTTCCACGGCAAGTTGAGCTTCATGAAGGCCGGCCTGGTTTTCGCCGACCTGCTGACCACGGTGAGCCCGACCTACGCCCGCGAAATCCAGACTCAGCAGCAAGGTGCAGGGCTCGATGGGCTGCTTCGCGAGCGTTCGGCTGATCTCCGCGGCATCGTCAATGGCATCGACGAGAAGATCTGGTGCCCGATGCACGAAACGATGCTCGCCGCCCGCTACGACGTGAACTCCGTCGTCGAGGGCAAGACCGCATGCAAGGCGTGGCTACAGGCTCATGCCGGTCTCCCTGTTCGTCCAGAGGTGCCGCTGTTCGCTCAGATCGGCCGACTCGTCGACCAAAAAGGCTGGGATTTGCTGGCCCAGGTTGCCGAAGGGTTCCTCAATCAGGACGTCCAACTCGTCGTACTCGGGACGGGCGATCCCCGATATCACGATCTCCTTCGATCGCTCCACGAGCGGCATCCCGGAAAAGTCTGGGCTTACCTGGGCTTCTCGGACGTCCTCGCCCATCAGATCGAGGCGGGGGCGGACGTCTTCCTCATGCCCAGTCTGTTCGAGCCCTGCGGACTGAACCAGCTTTACAGCCTCGCCCACGGCACGGTCCCTGTGGTGCACGCCACGGGGGGGCTCGTTGACACGGTGGTCGACCTCACGCCGAAGACGCTGGCCGAAGGCCGCGCGACGGGTTTCGCCTTTCGCGAATCAACCCCAGCCGCCCTGTGGCGTACTCTCGATCGCGTTCTGAACACCTGGCGCGATCAGGAAGTCTGGCGAAACCTCGTCCGCGCGGGGATGTCTGAAGACTGGACGTGGCACCGCAGCGCAGGCAAATACGTGGAACTGTATCAGGAAGTCCAACGACGGCGTCGGCCGCACCTTGCCCAGAGTCTCACGCCTCATCCCGTCCTTTCTTGAGCCGGCCAGATCGCTTCAAGTCCTTCGACTGGCATTCCGAGCCTAAATGGGTACCCCCGGCGCAGGCCAGGGACGGACCGGGGTGCCATGCGCGAGGGAATGCGGAATGTCGCAGGTCGCTCTGGCCTTGATGTGGCATCAGCATCAGCCGTACTACCCGGACGATGCCACGGGTGAAAACCCAATGCCCTGGGTCCGGCTGCACGCAGTCAAGGACTATCTCGGGATGGCCCTCCATCTGGAGGAAGTCCCTGAATTTCGCTGCACGATCAACCTCGTTCCGAGCTTGCTCCAGCAGCTTGAGGCCTACGTCGACGGCGCCACCGACCGCCATTTGAGCGTCTCCCGGATGCCCGTGGATGGTCTTGAGCGGGACGACCTCTACTACCTGCTCGACAATTTCTTCATGGCGTTCGAGGATGCCATGATTCGGCCACACGCGCGCTATCACGAGCTGTACATGATGCGCTCGTCGTGGTGCCTGAGCGGCGAGCAAGCCCGGACGCGGTTCCGCCCGCGAGATCTCCGCGACCTTCAGGTCTGGTCCAACCTTGCCTGGTTCCACCCGCTTCTTTTCGAGAAGGATGCCGAGTTAGCCGCCTTCCGCGACCGCGGGCGCGACTACTCCGAGGAGGACAAACACTGGCTGCTCGATCGCCAACGCGAGTTGATCGGCCAGGTCGTCCCGTTGCACCGGAAACTCGCCGAGCGCGGGCAGGTCGAACTCACGACGACGCCCTACTACCACCCGATCCTCCCCCTGCTCCTCGACAAGAAGCTGGCGCGTGAGGCGATGCCCGACGTTCCGCTGCCTGCCTACCGCGAGGGCTACCCCGAAGACGCCGAGGTCCACGTCCGCAGGGCCGTGGAGAGCCATGAACGACGGTTCGGAGCACCGCCGAAGGGAATGTGGCCCAGCGAGGGCTCAGTCTGTCAGGCGTTGATTCCCCTGCTCGCTCGTCATGGGATCGAATGGATCGCGACCGATGAAGAGATCCTCGGATGTTCGACCGGGGGGCTCGTCGGCCGCGACGGCCGGGGCCATGTCCGTCGGCCGGACCTGCTCTACCGGGGCTGGAACGTTCGCGAAGGGGATTCCCAACTCGGGATCGTTTTTCGCGACCACTCGATGTCGGATCAGGTCGGATTCCACTATCAGCGCAGCCCCGGGCCGGCCGCCGCGGGGGACTTCCTCGCCAAGCTGCACGCCATAGGCGACGCCTGCCAGGGCAACGCTTCGACGGTGGTCCCGGTCGTGCTGGACGGCGAGAACTGCTGGGAGTATTTCCCGGACGGCGGCGTCTCGTTCCTCCGGTCGCTCTACCATGCCGCGGTCCGCGACCCGAGGATCAAGCCGGTCACTGTCGGCGAGCATCTCCGCGAACATCCGCCCGGCGACACCTTGCATCGACTCTTCGCCGGAAGCTGGATCAGCCACAACTTCGCCATCTGGGTCGGCCACTCCGAGGACAACGCCGGCTGGGACGCCCTTCACGAGACCCGCTCGTTTCTCGTTCGCGAGCAGGAGTCCGGTCGCCACGACGCGACTCAACTGGCCCGGGCGTGGGAGGAGATCTACATCGCCGAGGGCTCCGACTGGTTCTGGTGGTATGGCGACGACCACTCGTGCGCCCAGGACGCCCTCTTCGACCACCTCTTCCGCAAGCACCTCCGGAACGTCTACGCCTTCCTCGGCTGCGACCCGCCGGGCTCGCTGTTCACTCCAATCTCTCGGGCCGGCAGCCCGAGGCCGGTCAACGACCAGCCCCGAAGCTTCCTGAACGTCAAGATCGACGGTCGCGCGACCTACTTCGAGTGGATCGACGGGGTGAGATACGTTTGCGGCAACGACCGCGGCACGATGACGCTCGTCACCAAGGGGCTGATGCACGTCGTCTGGTTCGGGTTTGACGCCGAGCGGCTCCTGGTGCGCGTCGACACCGAAGGGGGCCCAGCCTGGGAACGCCTGGCTGAAATCGACCGTCTGCGCATCGGCTTCGTCGACCCCTCGGAACGTGAGGTCGTCATCGTTCAGCCTTCGATGGAGCGTCCCGTCGGCTACCTGAACCACGCGGGAAGGCCCTCGATCAACGGCACGACGGTCGCGGCGGCTTCGGGCGTCATCTTCGAGATGGCCGTTCCCTTCGACCGCCTGGAGCTGAAGCCGGGCGATCCGATCCGGTTCTACGTCGAACTGCTGAAGGGCGAGTCCAGCCTGGACCGCGCCCCGCGCGAGGGGGTCTTCGAACTGACCACCCCGTCGCCGGATTTCGAGAGGATCCTGTGGCAAGTCTAACCTGAGCGAAGGAGGAGGGACCGATGCCCGAGCTTCGGAAGGACCCGATCGTCGGCCGCTGGGTCATCATCGCGCACGAGCGGGCTCGCAGGCCGTACGATTTCAAGGCGGCGGGGGCGACGCATCCCCGGTCCCAGGTTTGCCCCTTCTGCGAGGGGCAAGAGGGGATGACACCGCCGGAAATCCTCGCCTACCGCGATCCCGGGAGCCGTCCCAACGGCCCTGGCTGGCGCGTTCGCGTCGTCCCCAACCGCTTCCCCGCTCTCCAGATCGAGGGGGAACTGGAGAAGCGCGGCGATGGAATCTACGACCGGATGGCGGGGATCGGCGCGCACGAGGTCATCATCGAGAGCCCTCGGCATCACGTCTCGACCTCTGATCTGGCGCCGAACGAGGTTCGCGAGGTCCTCTGGGTCTATCGCGACCGTCTGGTCGACCTGAAGCGCGACGGCCGGCTCGTTCATGGGATGCTCTTCAAGAACGTCGGCGAGAACGCCGGGGCGAGCCTGGAGCACACCCACAGCCAGCTCATCGCCACGCCAATCGTGCCGATCTCGGTCTGGGAGGAGATGACAGGGGCTCTCGAGTTCTACAACTACCGCGGCCGGTGCATCTACTGCGACATGGTCCAGCAAGAGACGGCCGTCGAGAAAAGGGTCGTGCTGGACACCCCGTACTTCACCGCGTTTTGCCCCTACGCCAGCCGTTTCCCGTTCGAGACCTGGATCGTCCCGAAGGTGCACGAGAGCCATTTCGAGAACATCCCGGGCCCAGCCGTCGACGACCTCTCTCGCGTGTTGCACGAGGTCCTCGTCAAGCTGGAACTGGCCCTCGACTCGCCGGCTTACAACTACATCGTTCACACCGCTCCCTTTGACCATGCCGGGCTGCCGCATTATCATTGGCATATCGAGGTGATCCCCCGATTGACCAAGGTCGCCGGCTTCGAGTGGGGGACGGGGTTTTACATCAACCCGGTCCCTCCCGAGCAAGCGGCGGCCTTCCTGCGCGAAGTCGAGGCGGCGACGCTCCGCCCGGGCACCAGCGTGCGGAGTGAGTCGACCGAGGGAAGGCCTCAGCCCGTTAGGTCGTAGGTCTACTGGCTGCCAGTGGATCGACGCTGATCCGTGGCTCCCCGAGACGCGCGATGGACCTCTCCGCCGGCCGTGTCGCCCAGCCCCTTCGACACCTTCCCGGGCGCCCCTCCATTCGCAAGGCCTTGTCCGGCAACCCTTCTGCGACCGACAAAGCTTCACTCCCCGAGGCACCCGCATGTCGAATCTGCGCCTGATCCTCGCGCTGCACAATCACCAGCCCGTGGGGAACTTCGAAGCGGTTTTTGAGTCTGCCTACCGCGATAGCTACCTCCCCTTCCTGGAGGTTCTGGAACGCTATCCTGAGATCGCCTTCTGCCTTCATACCTCCGGCCCGCTGCTGGAATGGCTCGTCGATCAGAAGCCCGACTACGTCGCGAGGGTGAAGGCGATGGTCGAGGCCGGCCGCGTCGAAATCCTCGGCGGCGGCTATTTCGAGCCGATCATGACGATGATCCCCCAAGTCGACCGCGTGGGGCAGATCCGGACTTACTCCTCATATCTTGAGGAGGTCTTCGGCGCGAAGGTCCGGGGGATGTGGACGCCGGAGCGCGTCTGGGAACAGCACATGGTGTCGGCGGTCGCCGAGGCGGGGATCGAGTACACCGTCCTGGATGACTTCCACTTCGAGCGGGCCGGCGTCGCAGGGGACGACCTCTTCGGTTTCTACCTGACCGAAGACGAGGGCCGGCTGCTGAAGATCTTCCCGGGCTCGGAGACTCTCCGATACACGATCCCGTTTCAGGAGCCGCACGCGACGTATGAGTTCCTCCGCGGCGTCGCGTCTCGGAAGCCGGGCGCGACGGTCGTCTTCGCCGATGACGGCGAGAAATTCGGCTCATGGCCCGAGACGTATAACCACGTTTACACTCGCGGCTGGATGACCCGGTTCTGCGACATGATCGTCGGCAACCGGGATTGGCTGTCGTCCACCACTCTGGGGAGGACCGTCGACGCGACGCTGCCGCTCGGGAAGGTGTACATCTCGGACGCCTCCTATCGCGAGATGACCGAGTGGGCGCTCCAACCTGACCAGAAGGCCGCCTACGACCAGGCCGCTCGGATGGTCCGCCAGCACGATCGCGCGACCGATCTGAAGCCCTTCCTCCGCGCAGGGGGCTTCTGGCGGAACTTCAAGGCCCGCTATCCCGAAAGCGACGAGATGTACGCGCGAATGCTCGGCCTGTCGCGGCGGCTCGCCGAGGTCGCCGCGCGTCCCGACGTGGACCCCGACTACATCGAGGCCGCTCGTCGCGAGTTGTATCGCGGTCAGTGCAACTGCCCCTACTGGCACGGTGCGTTCGGCGGGCTCTATCTCCCGCACCTCCGAGGCGCGATCTACCAGGCCCTCATCGCCTGTCACGACGCGCTCGACGAGGCCGAGGGGAAGACCGGCCCGAGGGTCTCGCTGGAAGTCGGCGACTTCAATCTGGACGCCCGCCAGGAAGCCCGGATCGAGAACGACCGCCTCATCGCCTTCATCCGCCCCGCGCAGGGGGGGCACATCTACGAGCTGGACGTCCGCAAGGCGGGCGTCAATGTGCTGGGGACGCTCGAACGGCGGCCGGAAGCCTACCATCAGACGATTCTCGACGTCATCCGCGCCCGAGGGTCGGCCGAGCACGACGCCGACCGGGCGGGCGTCGAGGACAAGGTGGTACTCAAGCAGGACGACCTCGACGACCTACTGATCTACGACGATCATCCCCGTAAGGCTCTCGTCGACCATTTCTACCCTCTCGACGCGACGCTCGACGACCTCGCCGCCTGCCGAGCCCTCGAACGCGGCGACTTTGTGGCAGGAGCTTACCTGGCCCGTGTTCGCCGCGAGGACGGGAAGGTTGCCCTGGTCATGGAACGACCGGGACTCGCTGACGGCAGGCCGATCAAGGTCAGGAAGACCATCGAAGCCGTCGCCGGATCTCCGACGCTCGACGTTAAGTACGAGATCGAGGAGATCCCCGCCGACGCCTGCCTGCATTTCGCGGTTGAGATGAACCTCGCCGGCATGGCCGGCCGCGCCGACGACCGCTATTATTCGACCCCATCGGGAGAACGCCTGGGGACGCTTGATTCTCGCGTCGACCGCCCTCACATGGAGGGGCTCAGCCTGACCGACGAATGGCTCGACCTGGCCGTCGGCCTGAGCTGGTCGCGACCGGGGGGCGTCTGGTGTTTCCCCATCGAAACGGTCAGTCAGAGCGAAGGGGGATTCGAGGGAGTCTACCAATCGTCGGCCGTCATTCCGCATTGGCACGTCGTCGGCGACGAGTCCGGCCGATGGGAGGTGACGATCCGCCTGTCGTTCGACGCGTTCCGACCGACCGCCCCTCCTGTCGTCGAACCCCAGCGCCGGGCGAGCTTCGCCGAGGTTTGAGCCGATGATCTGGCCGTTCCGCCGTCGCGCAGCGCTCGAACCCGTCGAGCCTCGAACGATCGACGCCGCGGCGATCGTCCGTCGGGCGCGACGCCTGCGCTTCCGGGTCCGTCCCGAAAGCGTCCTGCAACTCGCCGGTGCCTATCACGGGGCGAGGCCCGGGGAGGGACTGACCTTCGCTGAGATTCGAGCCTACGAGCCGGGCGACGACGTCCGCCACCTCGATTGGAACGTTACGGCGAGACAGGGGCGGCCGTTCGTCAGGCGGTACGTCGAGGAGCGTTCCTTCGTCCTCTGGCTCGTGGTTGACGCCTCGGCCAGCATGCGGTTCGGACGGGAGGCCCAGACCAAGGCCGACCGTGCCGCGCAGGCCGCCGCGCTCCTGGCCACGGCCGCCGTCCATAACGGTGATCGCGTCGGCCTGCTGATCGTCAGCGACCGGATCGAGACGGAGATCCCCGCCGGCGGTGGAGGCCGCCACCTCTCGCGGGTCGTCCGCGCTCTGGTGGCCACGCCGACGACCTCGCGGAAGACCCGGCTGGCGGTCGCACTTCCTCATCTCCGCCGGGCCTCTCGGCGTGCGATGATCGTCGTCCTGAGCGATTTCCCCGCCGACGAAAGTCTTGGGCTCTGGCGACAGGCCAGCCGAAGACACGATGTGGTTGCGATCCGGATCGTCGACCCGTTGGAGCGAAATCTCCCCGATCTCGGCCTGCTCGGGTTGGGCGACGCCGAGCGAGACGGCCGCCTCACCGTCGACGCTCATCGGCACCGTCGTCGCCTTGATTATGCGGCCCGTGCCGAGGATCGCCGCCAGGCCTTCGTTCGCTGGTGCACGTCCGCCGACGTCGACGGCCACGAGATGTCGACCGACACCGAGCCCCTCCAGACTTTGATGCGGGTCTTCGAGCGTCGCGCCGCGCGCCGGGCGCGGCGGTGAGCGGCGTGAGCGTGCAAAATCCGGCCGAGGTCGTCCTCACCGAGGCGTTGTCGCCTCCTCGCCCGAATCCTGGCCCCGAACCGTGGCGCGACGACTTCCCGACATGGATGCTTTTGATCGCGCTCGTGGTCGCGGCCGGCCTGTTCCTCGCGTGGCGACTCCGAAGGCGACGAGGGCCGGCGCTTGAGAAACCGTCGACGACTCCCGTCGACGATTCGTCGGAGGCTCGCCTCCTGGCGCTCGGTGAGAGCGTCCGGGCGATTCTCGCTCGGCGGTTGGGTCCTGGCCTCCGCGCTCGAACGACTGAGGAGATCCTCAACGACCCGCAGGTCATCGAACTGCTTGGATCCGATCGCGTCCAGTTGGCGTCGATCCTCGGCGCCGGCGATCGAGTCAAGTTCGGGAGTCGTGGGACGGCGGAAGGCTTCGAGGAGAGACTCGACGAGTGGAGGTCGTGGGCAGGAACCCTGGACGCCAGGCTTCGATAGTCCTGACGCCGCTCTTAGGAGCCGTCGTGGACGTCGTCGCGATCGAAGCTGACGGCGACGTTCGCCTTCTCGCTCCGTTCGGGATCGGTCGCGATGCGGAACCTCCAGGTCATCCCCGTGGTGAGCCGGTCGCTTGGCATCGGCTCGCTGACCAGCGACACATCCACAACGCCTCCGGGCTCGATCGACCGGAACGACTGTTCGTCGATCGTCCATTCCGCTCGAGAGCCCGTGGTATACATGGCGATGGGGGGGCCCTGAGGGGCTTCGATCGCGAATGAGGCCGTGTTCCACAGATCTTGCGAGGTCAGGGGGGTGAGCGTTTGTTCGGTGCTCAGGTTCTTGATCCGAAGCGTGAGCACCAGGCAGTTGCGGGCGTTGACGATGCGAGCGGCCTTCCCTTGCTGCTTGCGCGAGACCTGCACGTCTTTCCAAAGGATCGTCAGCGGGGTGATTTCGAGATCGCCGACGACGATCGGCTTGCGAAGCGGCGTCGTTTTAGCTTCGGCCGGGACGACGGGAGCCTCGACGGCGGCCGGAGGATCGACGTCGACGACCCGACGGCGCGAGGGCGTCTCACGTTGCGAGGTCGCCGCATCGGGGGGTCGAGCGGTGCGACCCGTCCACAGCACCCAGATCAACGCCAGCGTCACGGCGCTGGCATAGCTCTTCAGGAGGACGTTCCCCAGGTCCGATCGGGAGCGCGGATGGGAGTCGGAGGAGACCTCGTCAGAGGAAGACGCGACCCGGACGTCGAAGTCCAGGCCGTCGCTGGGGTGGGTGACGCCTGGCTTGCGTTTGGCGTCCTCTTGGAGATCCACGGAACTGGATCCGCCGAGCATGGGGTCAGGCTCAGGCTTTTCCAGCGACGACGAGAGCATGGCGTTGATCTCGTCGCTGGTCCGCGAGTCCGGCGGGATGGGCTTCCGCGGCCGCGTCGGTCGCGCCGGCTCCGGATCGTCGGATCTTGTGCGAGCGTCGTCGTCGGATCGGGGAGGGGCCGTGTTCATGATCGGCTCCAGGAGACCGAGCACGTCGGGAGGGTCAGTTCAAAACTTCGGCCGTAGCCAGACGGTCGTACCGGGGCCTGCGGAGAGCAACCGGCCGGCGTCGCCGTTGACGACGGCCACTTCCACCCAACCGCTGCTTCCGAGCAGGGCGATCAGCGAGCCCGGAACGCTCTCGCCGTACGTTCTGGTGACGCCTTCAATCCTTCGACCACCGACCTCGACGATCCAACCGCCCGCATCGCGGTCGGCGAGCTGATCATCCTTGATGTTCGTGATCAGGTTCCCGAAGGCGTCGCGGAAGATGACCTCGCCGATACAACCATGTTCGGTCGGCGTGGGCTCGAAATTGCGTAGCATGATGTATTTCGAGGTTTCGGCCCCCAACTCGGACGGGGGCCCCCCCTTCAGAAGATGAGCGGCGGCCGGCGCCAGGACGTCTCGGCCGTGGAACGTGGGGGAGATCACGCGACGGGCGAGCCGGTGATTCGTGATCTCCCAGACGGCTTCCACGCCGTTCGCCCGGGCCACTCCCGTGATCAGTCCATTGTCGGGGAGGACGAACCACTGCCCCGCGGCCTTGACCGCCAGGAGTCGCCTGGGAGTTCCCACGCCCGGGTCGACCACGGCGAGATGCACCGTTCCTTCAGGGAAGGCGGTGACGATCCCCTCCAGAACGAACGCGCCTTCCAGCACATTCTGCGGGGTGATCGAATGGCAGACGTCGACCATCGCCACGCCTGGCGCCAGGCCGAGGAGGATCCCCTTCATCGCCCCGACGTAAGGACCCTCGAGACCGAAGTCGGTCGTGAGGGTGACGATTCCCGGGTTCATGCCGCCTCCGTCGATAAGCCCTCGGTCGAGGATCAAACCTGAACGGCTTCGTATCGCGCCGTGATCTTCGAGGTCATTCCGCCCCGAGGGTTGAACAGGCCGATCACGGTCATCCGTCGCGGCTGGCAAGAGGCGACCAGCTCATCGAGGATTGTATTGATCGAGTGCTCGTAGAAGATCCCCCGGTTGCGGAAGTCGAAGAAATACAGCTTAAGACTCTTCAACTCCAGGCAGGTTTTCGCCGGCACGTAGGTGATGACGATCGTGCCGAAGTCCGGCTGGCCTGTTTTCGGGCAGACCGCCGTGAATTCCGGATAGTTGATCTCGATCTCGTACTCGCGATCCGGGAACTGGTTCGCGAAGCTCTCCACCGCGCCTGACATATCGATCGGATCTCCGCCGGGGCGTCGTTCGGGGTCGGTTTCGTCGGAAGGCCGCGCTTTGCGACCTGTCTCCTACCATTCTAGGCGACTCAGCGGTCTGTGCGTAGACTTCGACCTCACGGAACGTGAGGATCACCGTTGGATTTTTATCACGACGAGCGCCTCAGGCGACGTGGTATGATAGGTCACAATGGCGGGGCCACGGGGCTTCCGGGAAGCCGTCGCGCGTCTGCGAGGCTTTTCGTCGTCAGCCCCCTTGATTCGCCAGCTGTTTGTGCTAAATGTGTTTGTAACGCAGGTTTCTGGCCTCCGTGGGCTCGTCTACGCCCCTCGCGCCGTCCCGGGGCCTCGCGTGCGGGACCGGCCTTGTTCACTCCTCAGCAAATCCGAAAAGACCTGGTCAGGTTCCGTCCCCGACAGGAGTTCCCCAGATGTCGCAAGGCCCTCGCCGTCTCCTCCGCCTGGAATCCGTCGACAAGGTGACCGTCGTCAGCTTCGTCGACAACAAGATCGTCACGGAAGAGCAGATCCAGGAGGTTGGCGAGCAGCTCTACAGCCTCGTCGAGGACGAAGGCCACAAGAGCCTGCTGCTGAACTTTGGCAACGTGCAGTATCTCTCCAGCGCCGCACTGGGCAAGCTGATCAACCTCAAAAAGAAGGTTTCGGCCGTCAAGGGAAAGCTCAAGCTCTGCTGCATCCACCCGGATCTGCTTGAGGTCTTCCGGATCACCCGCCTGGATCAGGTCTTCGAGATCTACCCCGAGGAGCAGACGGCCCTCGACAAGTTCTGAGGCCGCTCTCCGTAACGTCCCAGCCTAGGCAGGTGCAATCGTTTCCCCTTGTCTCCTTGGGAAGCGGGCGGGGACGATCGGCGGCGATGGATTTTCGACGTGGCGGTCTGGCGTCCCGATTGGGTCGCGGACCGCTTTTTCGTTGATGGAGCGACGATGGCCGAATCTGCGCCCACCCCGATGATGCAGCAGTACCGGGAGATGAAGGCGCGCGATCCTGACGCCCTTCTGCTCTTCCGGATGGGCGACTTCTACGAGATGTTCGGCGACGACGCCGTTCGCGCCTCGGCCCTGCTCGGGATCGCAGTCACGACGCGGGACAAGGACAAGGGAGACCAGGCCATGCCCATGGCCGGTTTCCCCCACCAGGCGCTCGAAACGTACCTGGCCAAGATCGTCCAGGCGGGTCAGCGGGCCGCTGTCTGCGAGCAGGTTGAGGACGCCAAGCAGGCCAAGGGGTTGGTCCGTCGCGACATCGTCCGCGTCGTCACGCCGGGGACGCTCACGGACGAGGCCCTCCTCGACCCTCGGACGGCCAATTTCCTGGCGGCCGTGGTTGAATCCGGCTCGAAGATGGGCCTCGCCTGGGTGGAACTCTCGACCGGCCGATTCTCGCTCACGAGCCTCCTCCGCACCGAGCTGGCCGACGAACTGGCCCGGCTCAATCCGGCCGAGACGATCGCCTCGGAACTGGCCGTCGACACTCCCTGGCTCCGAGCGCTGAGGGCCCAGCCAAACCATCCGGTAACGATCCGGCCCTCGTGGGACTTCCAGGTCGAACAGGCTCGCAAAACGCTCTTCGACCAGTTTGGCGTGGCCACCGTCGAAGGCTTCGGAATCGACGACCGGAGCCCGGAGATCCAGGCCGCCGGCGCGTTGGTGGCCTATCTCCGCGATACTCAGAAATCGTCGCTCGGCCACATCGCCCGTCTGACTCCCTACCGCCGGGCCGACGTGCTGGCCCTCGACGAGACCACGCGCCGAAGCCTGGAATTGACCCGAACGCTTCGCGAGGGGAAACGTGAGGGATCACTCCTCCAGGTGATCGACCGCACGTCGACGCCGATGGGCGCGCGGCTCCTCTCCGAGTACATCACCTCGCCGTTGACCTCCCCTGCTCTGATCGATGAGCGGCTGTCGGCCGTGGATGAGCTGTTCCAGGACTCAGCGCTCCGCGGCGACCTCCGCCACGCGCTGGGCGAAGCGTACGACCTTGAGCGTCTTGCGGCCCGCGCTGCGACCGGTCGGGCCACTCCTCGGGATCTCGTCGCCCTGGCCCGGACGCTCGCTTTGCTTCCGAAGGTCAAGGCGAGGCTCTCGGCGCGGCGTTCGAAGCGGCTGACCGAGCTGGAGGCGGCCCTCGAACTTTGTCCCGAGGTCCGTTCGGCCATCGAATCGGCCCTCGTTGAGGATCCTCCGCTAGCGATCAAGGAAGGCGGATTGATCCGTCAGGGGTTTCATGAGGAGCTGGACCGCCTGCGGTCGGCGTCGAAGGACGGCAAGTCGTGGATCGTCCGGTATCAGTCCGAGCAGATCCGCCGAACGGGGATCCCCGGGCTGAAGGTCGGTTTTAACAACGTCTTCGGCTACTACATCGAGATCTCTCACGCCCAGTCCCAGCGCGGGGAGATCCCGTCCGAGTACATCCGGAAGCAGACCGTCAAGAACGCCGAGCGTTACTACACGCCCGAGTTGAAGGAATTCGAGAGCGAGGTCCGCAACGCCGACGAACGCGCCAACGCGCTGGAATATGAACTCTTCATCGCCCTCCGCGATCGAGTTTCCGCCGACGCCCCCCGGTTGATTCAAGCGGGTGCGGCTCTGGCCCAGGTGGACGTCCTGACTGCACTCGCGGAGCTGGCCGCGAGGCAGGGCTACTGCCGTCCTGAAGTCGTCGCGGAGCCCGTTTTCGAGGTCGAGGCCGGCCGTCACCCTGTCCTGGACGCGATCCTCCCCCGCGGCGAGTTCGTCCCAAACGACACGAGCCTGAGCCCCGAGGATGGGAACCTGCTTCTCATCACCGGCCCCAACATGGCTGGCAAGAGCACCTACATCCGCCAGGTGGCGTTGATGGCGATCCTGGCCCAGATCGGCTCCTTCGTGCCGGCGAAGCGGGCGCGGATCGGCGTGGTCGACCGGCTGTTCGCCCGGGTCGGCGCCACCGACGAGCTTTCGCGCGGGCAGAGCACGTTCATGGTCGAGATGACCGAGACGGCCAACATCCTGAACAATGCAACGCCTCAAAGCCTGGTCATTCTCGACGAGATCGGTCGCGGCACCAGCACCTTCGACGGCGTCTCGCTTGCGTGGGCGATCGCCGAGCACCTGCACGACGTCGTCGGCTGTCGGGCGCTCTTCGCCACGCACTATCACGAGCTTGTCGAACTGGAGAAGACCAAGTCGAGGCTTCGCAACGCCAACGTCGCCGTCGCCGAGAGCCAGGGGGAGATCGTCTTCCTCCACCGGATCGCCCCCGGCGGGGCCGACCAGAGCTACGGCATCCACGTCGCGAGGCTGGCCGGCGTTCCGACCCCGGTTCTCGATCGGGCCCGCGAGATCCTGGCGTTCCTGGAGAAGCAGCACGGTCCCGATCCCGGCCTGCCCGATGCGCCGGGGCCGATCAAGCGGAAGGTCAAGTCCGGACGCTCGCTGCAGGGGAGCCTGTTCTCCGCCTTGCCGGAGCCCCTGCTTGAAGAGCTTCGAAAGGTCGACCCTGCGGGGATCTCTTCCGAGGAGGCTCTGACCCTCGTGCGTCGCCTCCGCGAACTGGCGGGCTGATCATGAATCCCACCTCCCACGAATCCGGCGATCTCCCCGAGGCGAGGCAGTCCCTGGAGAACCGCAGCCTCGGTCGGCTTCGGCTGGACGCCGAACCGCTGGAGGTGCAGCTAGCTCGACATCGGGCGGCCTTCCACGTCCTTGCCGGGGTCACGACGGCGATCGCCGCGGCTTTCTTCGCTCTCTTCGCGGCCTTCGACCGCCCTGGCGTCGGTCTGGTGGTGGGGGCCCTGCTCTGGCTCCCGATTGTGGGAGTCTCCTGGCGAGATCACCGTCGACTCGCAAGAGCCGTCGAACACCAACTGCAAGAGCGGGCGAGGCTCGATCGGGACCAAAATCCTTGAACTGAGCGAGGATCGGCGCGTGATCGAGCAGACGCCGTCAACCGAGATCCGCCCCGAGTCGCATCGCCTCGAAGGCGTGGATCTGCTTCGCGGGCTGGTGATGGTGCTGATGGCCCTCGATCACACGCGGGACTACTTCCAGGACGGCTCAATCGACCCGACCAACCTCACGCAGACGACTCCCGCGCTGTTCATAACGCGGTGGATCACGCATCTCTGCGCGCCGACGTTCGCTCTGCTGGCCGGTGTGGGAGTACGGCTTGCGTCGGACCGGGGACGAGACCACTGGGCGATGTTCCGTTACCTGGTCACGCGAGGCCTATGGCTCATCCTTTTGGAGCAGACGGTCGTCAAGCTCGGCCTCTTCTTTCGGCCGAATCCCTCGCTCCTGTTGGGGCTGGTCTTTTGGTCGCTCGGCGGGTCGTTCGTGATCCTGGGAGTGCTTCTCGCGTTACGCGCTCCGGCGTGGTTCGACGGCCTGCTCGGGCTCGCGATCGTCGTCGGCCATAACGCCCTGGATGCGCTGTCGCCGGGCGTTGGCGGTGTCTTGCGTCCGGCGGTGAGCTTTCTGTTCCGACCAGGCGTCGTCGGCCTGCCAGGGGGAGTGACCCTGTTGGTGGGCTATCCCGTGCTTCCCTGGTTCGGCGTGGTGGCTCTCGGCTACTGGTTGGGCGGCACCTATCGAATGGGGGCGCGTTCCAGACGCCTGCTCATGACGACCCTCGGCCTGGCGTCGATTGCCTTGTTCGTCGTTCTGCGGGTGAGTCGCTCGTATGGCGATCCCTCGACCTGGCAATCGGGAGGCGATGCGATCACCTCTACCCTGTCATTTCTGAACTGCACGAAGTACCCGCCTTCCTTGCAGTTTCTCTTGATGACTCTCGGGCCAACCCTGCTGTTGCTCGCGGCCTTTGACGGTGGGATCGGCAGGGTAGGAGAGCCGTTGCTCACGTTCGGCCGGGTGCCGTTGTTCTTCTACCTGTCGCAGTGGTACGTCGCGCATGGACTGGCCCTGGCGGCGGCGTGGATTCAGGGGCAACCAACCGCCTGGCTTTTCGTGGAATCCCTCCCGGTCAAACCTCCTCTCGGCTGCGTCTACGGCCTGCCGGCGGTTTACGCCTGGTGGGGGCTGGTGGTCTTGTTGCTGTACGGCCCCTGCTTGTGGTTCGCCGCGTTCAAACGGCGGCATCGCGATTGGACGTGGCTCGGATACCTGTGACGAAGACCGGCGCACGGAAATACGAAGCCGGATGAGGGACGAAGCGCTTTCGACGCCTCGTGCTCTCATCCGGCTTTTGCTTTGGCGATCAAAACTCACCACCCGCGGGAAGCGCCGGCTCCGACGCAGTCCAGGGCTTCCTCATCCTCGTCCTCGCGGTCGAAGGGGAGACCTTCGGTCCACTCGTCGTCGGGAGCGGTCGCCTCCAACTCGGCGCGGAGCCGCTTACGGGCGGTGTGCAGCCGGCGCTTGATGGTGCCCAGGGGGACGTCCAACTCCTCGGCCATCTCGATCAGCGACAGGTCGCGGATGTAGAAGGCGACGAGGGTCTCGCGGTCCAGATCCTTGAGCCGGCCCAGCGCCTGCCACAGCCGCTCGGCGCGTTCGCGGGTGATCATTGCTTCGATCGGCTGCTCGGAGGGCTCGAAGGCCCCCTCCAGCACGACGGCCTCGACGGTGAACGGGGTCGGCCGACGGGTGACGTGGTTGATCGCCATCCGGACGGCGACCTGCCGCAGCCAGCCGGCGAACCGCTCGGGCTCGCGGAGCTGGCTGAGCCGCCGCATGACGTGCAGGAAGACTTCCTGCGTCAGCTCCAGCGCCTCGCCGACGTTTCCCAGCCGACGGAGGGCGATCGCCCGCACCGTGGGCTCGAACTGCTCGACCAGGCGGCCGAAAGCGTCGCGGTCTCCGGCCTGAGCCTTCCGGACCAGGGCCGCGACTTCGATCCACCCCTGAGTTTCTTCCTCTCGCGTCTCCAGCATGGCGACCACGGGACCCACCTTCCCCACTCCGGGGAGCTGCCGGCCTTCTCGCTCGTTCGACCCGATGTCCATGGGCCGAGTTGTCGAGCGAGCCTCCGGCGACGTCTCGAACCTGAAACGCTCGCGAGCGGACGCGGAACAGCCTGCGCGGGGGCCCCCGCACATCGCGGGGGGCGACCGTGGGCGTTCGGCGCGTCCGTAACGCGGCGACGCAAGGAAAAGCGCGTGCGCGGCGCGACCGGTTCGAGTCCGAGAAACCCGATTCGATCACATCCGCTTGAGTCGTGGCTCGTCAGGAGTCTTCAGCGGCCGCAGAGGTATGCAACGGGGAAGGCGCAGGCGAACGGGACCAAAGGCCCTTTCGGCGTTCATCCCCGCCGGCATGCTCCGGCGGCGAGCTTCAATTCAGGACGAACCGACTCGTCATAACCCGGCGGTCGCTGCTATGGCGGCAGCGGCGCTCGCCGACCGACTGCTTGCGGCCCCCGCCGCGCCGGCCTTCAGACCCGCGAAGGTTTTTCGCGATCCTAGGGTCGACGATCGGGACCAGGACGATCCGGAACCTGAGGACTGGCGAAGTCGCCAGCTTCTGGGTTGCTGGAGGGTCCTGAGGGACGCGTCGGCCGACGCGGCGGTATCACAGGCCCCGAAGGGCAAGGAATCCGCCGGCGCCGGGTCGGTAATTGGGGGCGCCGGATAGACGACCCGTACGGGTTCGCCTACGAAATGCACCCCCATGCGCTCACGCATGGCGTCTTGATGGGCGTGACGAATGCGCAGGGCCGTACCGTTGTTGACGCTCGTGTTAAGGACGAGCGACCGCGTCCCGAGATTCAGCCGGTTGGAAAGAGCCGACAGCGTCAGGTTGGTGCGGGTCAACATGGCATTACCCTCGCATCCGCCTTCAGGTGGGGCGGGTTCACGGGGCGAGGCGTCGTCGGGATCGTCGCGTTTCCGTTCCGGTCGATGAAACCGGAGACGGCGGTCGCGACGGCGTCGAGGCCCCGCGAGGAAGGGGGCGGTTCCTGGCCGCCCCCGAGAGCATTCACCGAGACGGGATCTTCTGACCTCCCGATTCTCGATCGGACCAGGCACACGCCCGGATTCCGTGGATTCGTTCAAGCGTCGTTGGGAATGGGCCGCGATCCGCGCACAAGCTGCACGGCGACTCTTGATGGAGAGTCCACGGCCGATTCAAGCCCGTAGACATCTTAACTCGGGAACAAGTTCGCGCGAAATCGAAAAAAAAGTCAGGCAAACCTGATCGACGGGGGAATGCAGGTTGGCGACGGCCTGAGAGGGTGCTGGATAATGGCGACGAGGCCACGCGTTACGACGAGACCGATGCCTGGGCCGTGGGGGAGGTGGGATGATCGGGATTGGATGGCGACGTGCGGGTCTAATCGTGGCCTGCTACGGAGCGGCTGCGTTCGCCTGGTTTCTTTTTTCCACCCGGCTCGGCCCCTCGCTCGTCGCATCGGGATACGACGCCGCCGAAGCGACGGCCTGGGGACGGCTGGTGACGTTCTACGCGAGCGGCCTCGCTCGCGACGCCACCCTCGCCAAGTGGGAGATGGTCCGACCGGCGGTCGTCGCCGCCCTGGCGATCCACGCCTTGCTTCTGTTCACCGTCATCCAGTGGACCCGAAACGCCGAGCCCTCGACGACGTCCCCTGAGGGATGGTGCGGTCGGGCGGCGACGATCGCCGTTCTCCTCGCGAGTTTCGTCCTACTGGTCCTGACGGCGCTCTTCGGCTCGATTCAAGACTACACCCTGTTTCGGGACATCTGGCGCGAGGTGCTTCGCGGCCACGACCCCTGGTTCATGGTTCCGGGAGGTCCTCGCGACGTTTATCCGCTCAACGCCTACGGCCCCTTCTTTAACGTCTTAGCGGTCCCCACGATCTGGCATCCGCTGGGGCCGAAGCTGCTCTTCGCGGCGGCCTACTGCTTCTTCGTCGCCCACCTCTTGCTCGTGGTCGGGAGGCGAACCCTGCCCTCCTGGGTGCGACTGGCGGCGGCCCTTTGGTTCTTCTCGCCCTATCCGGTGGTCGAACTCGCCCTGATGGGGCACTTCGACGTGCTGGTGGCTCTGCTCGCGATTGCGGCGATCGAGGCTCGCGCCCGCGACCGATGGCGGGCGAGCGCCGGCTGGCTGGCCTCGGCCGTGCTGTTGAAATACTACCCGGGAGTCCTCGCTCCCTTCCTGGCTCTGGACCGAGGGCGAGTCCGTTGGCGTTATCTCGCGGCGTCCGGCGGTCTTTCCCTGGCTGGGCTGGGGATCGCCTGGCTGATCTGGGGGAACTCGGTGGGTCGACCGCTCTGGCTGGCGGTCGAGCGCCAGTCGATGTTCCTCTCGATCTTCCGCTTCCTTCGCGGCCCGTATTCACCCGTCGGTCATGAGACGCTCGTCTTCACAACCGACGAGTACGCCACACCGCTGATGTTGTTCGCCCTTTACCAGGCCTGGCAGTGGTCGAGGCGCAACGAGGTCTCTCCCAGAGCCGCGTGCACCTTGGCGGCGGCGACGACTCTGGCTTTGTACAAGGTGGGCTTTCCCCAGTACTACATGCTTCTCTTCCTGGCGGCAGCCGACTGGTTCGTCCGCGAGTACGCGACGATTCGCCGCCGCCTTCCGCTCGCCGCGGCTTATCTGGGACTCTTCAGCTGGATCGGCTGGTTCGATCAGTTGATCGTCCGGCGCGATCCGGCTCCGCTCGATGATTGGGTCGGCGTTCCAACGTTCATCCTGATGGTCTCGTTGATCGCCGCGACGATCGTGGAGACTCGAAAGGCGGACTAGCGGTCGGGGTGGTCGCCTTCCGTGAGGACGACGGGGGTCATCGGGATCGTCGACGCGTGTTCGTCGGCCAGCTTCTGGAATTCGAGCTGGCAGCGGACGACCGGCGCGCCAGCCTTCGGTTTGACGCGGCGATAGGTTCCGTCCGCCTGAAGCTCGCGGGCCTTCACGTTGTCGGTCAGCGTGATGGCCAGGATCTCATCGACGATTCGAGCTTTCAGCGCGGGGGACTCGATCGGGAACATCAATTCGACCCGGCGTCGGAAGTTCCGGGGCATCCAGTCCGCCGACGAGAGGAAGACCTCGGGCTGTTCGGCGTTGGCGAAGTAGGTGATTCGCGAGTGTTCCAGGAATTTGTCGACGACGCTGCGAACCTTGATGTTCTCGGAGAACCCCGGAACGCCCGGCCGGAGACAGCAGATGCCCCTGACGATCAGGTCGATTTTCACGCCGGCCTGGGAAGCCTCGTAGAGCGAGGCGATGATCCGAGGGTCGACCAGCGAGTTCATCTTGGCGATGATCCGCGCGGGCACGCCGGCCCGGGCGTGATCGGCCTCGCGCCGGATCAGGACGGAGAGCCGATCGGCGAGATCCATCGGCGCGACGACCAGCCGCTTCCAGTTGTGGCCCTGTGAGTAACCTGTCAGCAAGTTGAAGAGCGCGCTGGCGTCTTCGCCGATCTCAGGTCGGCAGGTGAAGTAGCTGAGGTCGGTGTAGAGCCGGGCCGTCGTATGGTTGTAGTTGCCGGTCCCAAGGTGGATATAGCGTCGGATGCCGTCGTGCTCGCGGCGGACCACCAGCGCGGCCTTGCAGTGCGTTTTCAGTCCGACGATGCCGTAGACGACGTGGACGCCCGCCTTCTGGAGCATCCGGGCCTTGTCGATGTTGTTTTCCTCGTCGAGCCTCGCCTGGAGTTCGACGAGAGCCGTGACCTGCTTGCCGTTCTCCGCGGCGCGGGCGAGGGCGGTGATGATCGGGTTGGAGTCGGCCGTCCGATAGAGGGTCATCTTGATGGCCAGGACGTTGGGGTCCTCGCTGGCCTGCTCGATGAGCTGGACGACGGTGCCGAATGATTCGTAAGGGTGATGGACGAGGAAGTCCTGATCGCGGATCGCCCGGAAGACGCTGTGCCTTCCCGTGAAGGCCGGCGGCATCTTGGGCTCGTAGGGGGGCTCCCGAAGGTCGCGGAACCCTTCCAGCTTGTACAGGCCGTTGAGGACGGTGAGATCCACCGGCCCCGGCACCTTGTAAACGTCGCGCTCTTCAAGCTCCAGAGCCGAGCCGGCCAGGAGCTGAGCGAGGAATTCGTTGTCGGCCCGTTCGGAGATCTCCAGACGGACCGGGGCCCCCCACTTCCGCTGGCGCAGCGTTTCTTCGATCGTCGACAGAAGGCTGCTCTTGACCTCGTTCTCCTGGATCGAGAGGTCGCTGTTGCGGGTGGCCCGGAAGGCGACGCGCTCCACGGTCCGATAGCCGCCGAAGAGGGCGTCGAGCCGAGGGCCGATCACGTCCTCGAGGAGGACGAACCGCTTGCCGCCGTCGGGTTCGTCCGGGAGCGGGACGAGTCGGCTGATGACCGACGGTACCTGAAGCACGGCGTAGAGGTTTCTGCCGTGCTGGTTCAGAGGCTCGATCCGCAGGAGCAGGTTGAGGCTCTTGTTGTGGACGTGGGGGAACGGGTGGGCCGGGTCGATCGCCAGCGGCGTGAGGACGGGATAGACCTGGTTTTGGAAGTAGTCGTCCAGGAAGGCGTTCTGGGTGTCGGTCAACTCCTCAGGGGAGCAGATCCGAATGCCGTACCCTTCCAGCTCCGGGCGGACTTCATGGAGCCAGACGTCGTACAGCCGCGCCACGAAGTCATGAGCGCGTTTGGCGATTTCCTGCAGTTGGGCCTGCGGTCCCATGCCGTCCGGAGGCGGATCCTGGGGCTCAAGGCTCTCGTAAAGCTGGGCCTGGAGACCGGCGACGCGGACCTCGAAGAACTCGTCGAGGTTCGAGGAGCAGATGGCGAGGAACTTGACGCGGTCGAGCAGCGGGTTGGAGCGATCGCGGGCCTCTTCGAGGACGCGCTCGTTGAACTCCAGCCAGCTCAGCTCGCGGTTGATGAACAGGCTCGCGTCGACCACGACCGCCGGGGGGGCGGCCGGTGACGCCTTCTCTGCCTCTAAGGCGTTCTTCGTCTTTCCCACGCGATGCCCACCGTCGCTGTTGTCAAAAAAGCAGGAGCCCGACGGCCCCCGTCCGCGATCCGCGTTCTCAAGAGTCCAGCAGACCGCGCAGGATCCGCCGGTTCCGCGCGTCCAGCTCCTCACCGTCCTCAATTCCCTTGGGGGTTTCCAGGATCATCGGCAGACCCCGGAACCGCGGGTCGTTCAAGACGAAGCGGAAGGGCTCCAGGCCGATCATCCCCGCCCCGATGCCGGCGTGGCGGTCGACCCGGCTGGCGAGGCCCCGGACGCTGTCGTTGAGGTGCCAGACCCGGACCTGCCGCAGGCCCACAGTCCGGTCGAGCGCGTCGAGGGTGTCATCGTACATTCCCCGCCCGGCGAGGGAATAGCCCGCCGCGAAAATATGACAGGTGTCAACGCAAACGCCCAGGCGCGGCCGATCGGACGCAAGCTCAAGAATCGTTTGGAGATGCTCGAAACGGTGGCCCAGGCAGGTCCCCTGGCCCGCCGTCGTTTCCAGGTCGATGGTCACCGCGAGCCCCGCCGTCCGCTCGGCCACTCGATCGAGGGCCTGCGCGACTCGCTTCAGGCCGGCCTCCTCCCCGGATCCCACGTGAGCGCCTGGGTGCATGACGAGGTCGGCGATGCCGAGTCGGGCGCAGCGCTCAACCTCCACCACCATCGCGTCGATCGATTTCATCCAGAGCGCGTCATCGGGGCTCGCGAGGTTGATGAGATAGGAGGCGTGCGACACCGGATCGACGATTCCCGTCTCCTCCAGCGCGGTGCGAAAGGCGGTGACCTGCTCGTCGGTGATCGGCGGACCTTTCCACTGGTTGTTGTTTTTCGTGAATAGCTGGACTGTCTCGAATCCGACGGCGTGCGCGGCGCGGACCGCCCGGTCGTAACCCCCGGCGATCGACATGTGCGCTCCCAACTTGAGGGGGGCCGGGGACTTGGGGCTCGTCGACGAGTTTTTTCGGGGCATGGGGCGGGTCGATCCTCTTCGAGAAGCGGGAATTCCACGGCGATCTTGGCGGAAGCGTCCTTGCGAATCGACGCCGTGTGTCTCTACAATGCATCATCCTGCCGACCTGTCCAGGGCCAGGGACGAGGGTTCTTCTCATGGGATGGCTGATCGGGGCCGGCGTCCTTCCCCTCTGCATCATCGCCGCTTGGTGCATCCTGCACCGACCATTGCGGATGTTTTTCGAGGATTTGCACGTCGACCAGGCTCGGGAGTCGTTCCGACATCGTCGAGAGCATCTCGAGGCGGAGTTCGTCACCAGCCTGGCTCGATTCGATCGCGAGGAAGGCCTGCGCTGGGAGGACGCCCAGTGGCATGACGAGATCCTCTGGGCTCGCGACCGCCAGACCCGCCATTTCCTCGCTCTGGTCTGCGTCCATTTCGAGCCGGATCCTTTTGAGGAGCCGCAGATCCGTCGTCACGCCACGGCGGTCTTCGATTTTCACAAGGGCCGCTGGAGAGCGGAGGGGAAACGGCTCGATCAGGTCCGCCCCGACGAGGCCGTGGGCCGAAACCGCCGCTACGAGCCCGTTGCGGTGGTTCATCACCCGTCGCCGCGTCAGGTCGACTGAAGGCTGCGGCGGTTTCACCCCCTAGGGACCTCGCCTTGGCTCGGCGCGGCCGAGCGGATAGGCTCGACGGTTGAATTTGAGACGAGGCGTCTCTGCCGTCACCGGTTGAGCGTCGTCGTTTCAGCCATGTTCTCGCCAGGAAGACGGACCCGACCCATGCCCGACGAATCGAACGCCTCGATCACCCCCGGCACGGCTCCCAAGGCCGGCCCTGACGCCCCCGCCCCGCTCTCCCGGGAATCGCGCAACGCGGCCATCGACCAGGCGATGGAGCAAGCCATGGGGGCCGCGAAGCCCCACGCGGCGGAGGGCCCTCTCAAGCGGCAATGGGACGACGAGCTGGAGGCGGAACTGGAGGCCGCGCTCACCGGCTTCGACCCCCACACGTTCGACGTCGCCCCCGGGCGTCGGCCCCGCGAGCAAAGGCTGCCTGCCGACGGCCGCGACCGTGGCCAGGAAGGCCGTCAGGGCCCGCGCAAGGGGAAGGTGATCGGAGTCCGCGGCAAGAGCCTGTTCATCGACCTTGGCGGTAAGAGCGAAGGCGTCGTCCCGCTCGACCAGTTCGAGGGGGAGATTCCCGCCGCCGGCGCTGAGCTCGAGGTCGTCGTCGACCACTTCGACCGCTCCGAGGGGATCGTCCACCTGCGCCTCAAGGGGGCTGCGGTCGAGGCCGATTGGAGCAACCTCCGCGAGGGCGTGATCGTCGAGGCCCGTGTGACGAAGACCGTCAAGGGGGGCGTCGAGGTCGACGTCGACGGCATTCGCGGCTTCATGCCGATCAGCCAGATCGACCTCAACCGCGTCGAGGACGGCTCCGACTACGTCAACCAGAAGCTCAAGGCGATCGTCACCGAGGCCAACCCGCGCGAGAAGAACCTGGTGATCTCGCGCAAGGCCCTGCTTGAGCAGGAACGGGCCGAGCTTCGCGTCAAGACCTGGGCGACCCTGGAAGAAGGCCAGACCCGCGAGGGCGTGGTCCGCTCGGTCAAGCCCTTCGGCGCCTTCGTGGACGTCGGCGGCGTCGACGGCCTGCTGCCCATCGGCGAGATGAGCTGGATCCGCGTCGCCAAGGTCGAGGACCTCATCCGGCCCGGCGACAAGGTGCAGGTCAAAATCCTCCGGATCGACCGCGAGGCCCAGAAACTCACGTTCGGCCTCAAGCAGCTTCAGAAGAACCCGTGGGACGATGCTGAGCGCAACTATCCCCGGGGGACGATGGTGAAAGGGAAGGTCTCCAAGCTCATGGAGTTCGGCGCGTTCGTCGAACTGGAGCCGGGGGTCGATGGGCTGATCCACGTTTCCGAACTCTCCCCCACCCGGGTTCGTAGAATAGCTGACGTCGTGCAACCCGGTCAGGAGGTGGAGGTCCGCGTTCTCAAGGTGGACGCCGACGACCGTCGCATCAGCCTCTCGCTGTTGCCCCTGGCGAAGGATCAGGTTCCCGAAGAGGATGAAGAGGAAGACGCGACGCCTCCGCCGCCCAAACCCGAGCGTAAAGTTCCTCTGAAAGGCGGCCTCGGCGATCGAGACCCGTTGTTCCCGAAGCTGGGCTCGTGATTTGCAACGACGTTAGTTGAGCGTCGCCTCGGCCGCTTGAATCGAGGGCCGGCGCGACGTATCTCTAAGATGGCGGGGGCCTCTCTCCGGCCCTCCGCCCCATGCAGTGACTGTGAGGATTACGATGCATATTCACGTCATCACCGACAACCACATCCACGCCGGCGAGCATCTCGTCGCAGGCATCACCCAGGGGCTTCAGGACTCGTTCCAGCGGTTCGAGCACCAGCTCACCCGCCTGGACGTCCACCTGGCCGACGTCAACGGCCCGAAGGGTGCCGGCAACGATAAGCGTTGTCTCATCGAGGCCCGCCTCGCCGGCCACCAGCCGATCGTCGCCAGCCACCAGGCCGCCACGGTCGACGAGTCGGTCGACGGCGCGTCGGAAAAGCTCTTCCGCGCCATCGAGACGACCCTGGGACGCCTCCACCACGCCAAGGGGAATCAGACCTCGGCTGGCGGGGATCAGGTGATTTGACGTTTTTCCGCGACTGAGCTACCTCGAATGGACCGGTCGGCCGAAGCCCACGCGGCGCTCTGGTACCGCCGCTTCGGCCCGCCGGCCGAGGTCCTCTCGCTTGAGCAAGCTGATCGGCCGGCTCGCATCCCGGGACGCGTCCGCGTTCAGATGACGGCCGCGCCGATCAACCCTTCCGATCTCATCCCCATCACGGGCGCCTATCGCCATCGCGTTGAGCCGCCGCAGGTCGCCGGCTACGAAGGCGTGGGCGTGATCGTCGAGGCCGACGACACCCACTTGCTCGGTCGTCGGGCTCTTCCGCTTCGCGGAGAGGGCACCTGGCAGACTTCCGTCCAGGTCGTTCCCGAGCGGCTCATCCTCGTGCCCGACGACATTTCAGACGATGTCGCCGCGCGAGCCTACATCAATCCGCTCGCAGCCCTGCTGATGCTGGAGCGGTGGCCAGCGACCGATCGGCGGATTCTGCTGACGGGCGGCGGTTCGTCGTGTGCGCGACTGCTCGGCGCGTGGGCGCTCGCCGATGGCGCCCGCGAGGTGGTCGCCGTTCATCGCTCGCCCGGCCATTCTGCCGCACTCGCCGGCCTGGGCTTTCGCCCGATCGCGGAGGACGATCTCGCGTTGCCCGCGATTGCTCGTGGGTGCGACCTCGTCTTCGATGCCGTGGGAGGAAACGTCGCGGCCTCGATCCTCCCTTACATGGCGCGCGGCGACTTCGTCTCCTACGGCCTGCTTTCGGGCCAGCCGTTTGGGTGGCGAACCGACGGGGTGAGGATCCACCGGTTCCACCTTCGCGACGGCTTCGAGAGCATGGCGGACTCGGTCTGGCGCGGCTGGTTCGATCGGCTTTGGCCGCGACTTCGCGTCGCCCCCATGCCGGCTGTGCGCCGCTTTCCCATCGAAGAATGGCGAGCGGCGCTGGCGGCCTTCGACGAGCCTGGGAGGAGTTTCAAACCGTTGCTGGAGTTTGGATCAGAATAGGGCGGCCGTTTCGGGGGCACCGATCATCAGGTTGAAGTTCTGCACGGCCACGCCGGCAGCCCCCTTGATGAGGTTGTCCAGGCAGGAAAGGACGAGGATCCGACCTCGGACGACGCGAACCGTGATGTCGCAGAAGTTGGTGTAGGCCGAGTCCTTCGTCCCCGGCAGGTGGGTGACCACGCGGACGAAGGGGCTGTCGGCGTAGAACGAGCGGTAAAGCTCGATCAGGTCGTGCTCGACGGCCGTTCCCAACGGCCGGGCGTAGATCGTGGCGAAGATGCCGCGGTCCATGGGGATCAAATGAGGCGTGAAGAGCACCTCGACCGGGTCGCCGCCGCCGGCCGCCGTGGAGAGAATCTGGTCGATCTCCGGCGTGTGGCGGTGTCTGCCGACGCTGTAGGCCGAGACGCTCTCATTGCATTCGGGGAAGTGGAAGTTGAGCTTCGGCGACCGCCCGCCCCCCGAAACGCCGCTCTTGGCGTCGATGACGATGCTGTTTCGCTCGACGAGGTTTTTCGCGACCAGCGGCGCAAGGCCCAGAATGCTCGCCGAGGTGTAACAGCCGGGATTGGCGATCAGCGAGGCCGACGGAATCCGGCTGCGGAACAACTCGGGCAGGCCGTAGACGGCCGTTTCGAGACCCTCGGCGTCCGTGTGGGCGTGGCCGTACCAGTCCTCATAGACCTGGGCGTCGTTCAGTCGATAATCGGCGCTCAAATCGATCACGCGGACGCCGCGCTCGCGGAGCGACGGGACGATCGCCATGCTCGCCGTGTGCGGCAGGGCCAGAAAGGCGAACTTGGCCTTCTCGGCCACGCGATCGGCGTCGAACGGCTCGCAGGTCAGGTCGATTCGCCTGGCCAAGCTGGGGTGGAGCGCGTCGAGCCGCTCGTCCTGGCGCGAGGTGGCGACCGTCACCTTCGCCGACGGATGCTTCAGCAGGATCTGGATCAGTTCGCGGGCCGCGTATCCCGAGGCCCCGACCACCGCCACGCCGACAGGTTCCGCCACGTCTCGATCCCTTTCCCCGCGTTCCTGGTTCAGACCGTCGCCGGCCGAGCGCCCCGGCGCTCACGCCTCATTGCGTAGAGTATCGCCAAGGTCCAGGCCGTCCAGCAAGCTCCCGAGGCCCACAGCCCCTGTCGAACGTCGATCGCATCATACCGAAGTCGCAAAACGCGGCCGGATTCAGCGCCGGGGTTCCAGGTCACCCCGATCCAGGCGCCGCCCCCCTTCCCGACCCGGAAGACCGGCAGGATGTTCGCGATATCCTCCGATCCGTTCGGCGAGACGAGCGAAGCCCGCCACTGTGGATCGTAGAGAACCGAGAGCATCACAGTTCCCGGCGAGTCCACGTGGATCTCCCATTCCGTAGGCGAAGGAGCCTTCGCGGCGAGCGGCCGAGCGGTGTCGAGAACGCCCATGACGGTCCTCGGGTCGCCGTTGAACTCTTCGGGAAGGCTGTCTGTGGTGGACCACGCACGAGGCGCCTCGGCTGTCGTCAGAACCTGGAATGAATCCGCCCAGGGCAGCCGGTCGGGGTTCCAGTCGTCGCCAAAGAGCCAGCGGGCGAGGGCTGGATCGGCGATCGTCTCATACGGCTGAGGAGGACTGATCCCGCGAGCCTGCATCGCGGCGACTTCGATCGGATCAAGCACGCGGAGGCTTGCCCCCGTCGCACGTATCGCCAGGAGCGCGAGATCACGATTGAGGCCGGGATCGAGCGAGCCTCGCGCGACGTTCCCCAGCAGCGTCTGGGCCGGCAGGTCGAGCGTCCGATACGCCTGGACGGGGGCCTGCGCCGCGGCCATCCCCAGATTCCGCATCGGGTCGATCAGCCTCGTCCCCCGAGGCTCGCGGCCGAGCCGGGCCAGTACGGGGCTTTGCTCTGCCAGCGACCGCAATGGACCGACTTCGACGTAGCGATGGCTGCCCAGCAGGAGCAGATCGACGACCGTCAGCAGGACCAGGATTGCCGGAACGTGGGGTCGCAGCCGCGGCAGAGTCGCCGCGACGAGGACGGCCGACAGGATCGCCAGTGACGCCCACAGCTCGTCGCGGTAGATCTCGAACCGGCGCTGTTCGAACGATCGAACGTCCCGCGGGGTGTTCGACCGCCGAAAGCCCGCTCGCTCCAGGACCGCTGGAATCTGGGGATCGGCCGTCGGCCGTCGCGCCAGGGCTGCGACGCTCCGGAAGTCGGGGTCGCCTTCCCAGGGGCGGAGCGCGAACGCTCGCTCGAACAGGCCTGCGGCGGCTCGGCCCGCCGAGGGGGCTGTCGTCATCAGGCCCAACTCGATGAGTCCCAGAACTATCCCGATCCCGATCAAGGCCCCAGCCGACCCCAGAAGCAACCCGGAGATGGGCCGAGCCCACGTCCGCCAGCGGTCGACGCCGATGCCGGCCAGGATCGCCAGGGATAGGGACATCGGCAGCCCCCATCGTGCAGGGGCGCGGAAGAACGAGAAGCCGGGGAGCCGAATCAGCCAGCCGAAGCCCGGGACGTATGGTCCCAGGCTCAGGATCAGCGTGACGATCGCCACCACGGCGAGGCAGCGCACGGCTGCCTCACGTCGCCACTCGCGCCGGACCGTCATCAGGGCCAGGAACAGCGGGGCGATCCCGACGTACGCCAGATACTCCTCGGGAGACGTATGGAACGGGTCCCAAACGAGAGGTCGCCAGAGCGGCGAGCCGTGAAAGAGCCTGGGCGCGACCAGGCTGATCAGGTGAAAGGGCGTCGCCGCGAAGCCGGAGAGATACTCGTAATCCCGGCGATCCGCGGCCATCCCCGCCAGTCGGGCCGTCGGCCAGACCTGGGCGGCGGCCATCGGCAGCACGACCGCCAGGGCAAGCATCACCAACCCGATGCATCGGATCGACCGGGTTTCGAGCAGCCTCCAGGCGGCCATCATGCCGACCGTCGCCTGCGTCATGAAGGCGATCTGGAAGTGGCCGGGGAGGACCTGGATCGCCAGTACGGCGGAGAGTAACAGGGCGTCGCGAAAGTGCGATCGTTCCGACGTCTTCCCTCCTGGAGGGGGAAGACAGACCGCGAAGCGGTCAGATGAGAGGGACGATCGGCGTGGGGGATCTGAAGACGAATCGGACGCAGCGCCTCCTGGATCTCCCCCCCTCATCCGGCCCTTCGGGCCACCTTCCCCCTCAAGGGGGGAAGGCCGTTGATCGTGTCGCCGGGCTGCCCCGTTGAGGATCAACCACGCCAACCCCCAGGCCCAGGGCGTCCAGGATCCGGTCGTGTACCCCCAGGGATGCGGCATGTGGATGACGAAGAACCCCGAGGCCGCGTATACGAAGCCCGCCAGACCTGCACCCAATCGACCAGCCCCAAACACGCGGGCCGCCCAGCAGGCCCCCAGGCCGGCCCAGAGCGTGTGTAACACCAGGCTGAGGACGTAGGCCCTCTCGACGCTCAGCAACCCGTACAGAACGACGTGCGGCGGGTAGAAGGCTCCGATCTGGCTCTCTCCGACTCCGGGGAAGCCGTAGCCCCATAGGTCGTTCCAAACGGGGAGCCGGCGCTCGGCCAGGGCCGAGGAGAGGGTGGCCATCAGGCCCAGGAAGAACTGGGTCGCGTCGCCGCCGACGGGCATCGCGGTTCCCAGACTGAACGGCGTCAGCCAGATGAGAAGGGCGAGGATCACAAACCCGACGCTCCACGCCGGCAGACTGCCGCCAGGCGGCGTGGAGTCGTCACGTAGCGTCGTCGCGGCCTGTTGCACCCGTCCTCGCCCTTTTCTGGAGGTAACTTTTGCAATTGTCCGGGCGATCTTACAGAAATCCGGCTTGACCGTCACGGACGCGGCCATGCAGAAGCCGTCTAGACTCCAGTTTTTCCTGCGAAATCTCAGAAGAAATCGAACTATCGCAACGTTCGCGACGTCTTGGCATGTGAGGTGCTTTAAGTCACACCATCGAGCCCGAGACGTTCTGGAGAATGTCGCGGGACGCAACCCGAATCCGATCAAACTCGTAAGAACCCAACACGGAGGATAAGTCATGCTGGTCCTGAGCAGGAAGTCGGGCGAGGCCATCCAGATCGGCTCGGACATCCGGATCGTGGTCGCGAAGATCGAGGGCCATCAGGTCCGCATCGGCATCGAGGCCCCGTCGAGCGTCTCCATCAAGCGTCAGGAGATCTGCTTCGAGCTGCCGAGCGAGCGCGAAGCCGAGCGGCTCATGCAGGCGGTCAGCGCTTGACGCCCGCCGGTCGGGCGCGCCCAAACTGGAGGGGATGACGGGCGTCGACACCCGACGCCGCATCGCCTTCGGCGCGGGTGGAAATCGATGCGGTTCTTGATCGCCCCGGACAAGTTCAAGGGGAGCCTGACGGCCTCCCAGGCCGTCGAGGCGATCGCCCGAGGCGTCCGCTCAGCAGACCCCTCGGCGGAGATTGTGAGCGTTCCCATGGCCGACGGCGGCGAAGGCGTCGTCGAGGCACTGGTGACGGCCACCCAAGGCGAATTTCGAGTGACCCGCGTCACGGGCCCGCTCGGCGAGCCGGTACAGGCCCGTTACGGACTTCTTGGCGACGGCCACACAGCCGTTGTGGAGATGGCCCAGGCGGCGGGGCTGGTGCTCGTCCCGAAAGAACGTCGCGACCCGGGCAAGACCACGACCCGGGGCGTGGGCGAATTGATCCGCGAGGCCGTCAAAACCGGGGCGCGTCGCATCATCGTCGGCATCGGCGGCAGCGCGACCAATGACGGCGGCGCGGGGATGGCTCAGGCGCTCGGCTACCGCCTGCTCGACGCCCAGGGCCGTGAGATCGGCCCCGGCAGTGGTGCGCTTGCGGACCTCGACCGCATCGAACCGGGCGACGGCGCGAAGGCCCTCGAAGGCATCGAAGTGGCCGTCGCCTGCGACGTGACGAATCCCCTCTGCGGCCCGAAGGGCGCCTCTGCGGTCTACGGCCCTCAGAAGGGCGCAACCCCGGAGATGGTCGCGCGTCTCGACGCCAACCTCGCACGTCTGGCCGAAGTCGTCGCGCGCGATCTGGGACCCAGGATCGCCGATCTCCCCGGCTCGGGCGCGGCCGGCGGGCTTGGCGGCGGACTGGTCGCCTTCGCGGGCGGGAAGCTTGGGCCGGGGATCGACCTCGTCGTCGAGGCCGTCGGGCTCAACGAGGCAATGCAACAAACGGATCTCTGCCTGACCGGCGAGGGCTCGCTCGACGCTCAGAGCGCCTTCGGCAAGACGGCGGTGGGCGTCGCGCGCGTGGCCAGGCGGCATGGCGTTCCCTGCTTCGCCCTGGTCGGCTCGATCGGCGAAGGGGCGGCGGAATGCCTGGACGCTGGGCTGACCGCCTACTTCCCGATCCTTCCCGGGCCGATGGATCTCGACGACGCGATGGCCCGTGCCTCGGAGTTGCTCGGGGCGGCGGCCGAGCAAGTGGCGCGCGGCTTCCTCGCCGGTGCGCGGGCAGCTTCCCGGAGGAGCGCCGGTTGTGAGTGACCAACCCCTCGGCGAGTTCGGTCTGATCGACTGGATCCGCTCGCGACGCTCTCCGCTCACCGCCGAGCAAGGCGTCGTCGCCGACATCGGCGACGACTGTGCAACGGTCCGTTTTCGCGATCCCTATACGGTCGTGACCACGGATATGTTGATGGACGGCCGCCACTTCATCCTCGACCGCGACGGACCGGAGGCGGCCGGTTACAAGGCGATGGGAGTGAACATCTCCGACGTCGCCGCGATGGCCGCGACTCCCCGCTTTGCGACGGTCGCCGTCGCGTTGCCGAGGCGTGACACCGTGGCGATCGCCCGAGGGTTGGACGCGGGGCTCCGTCGCATGGCCGACCGGTTCTCGGTCCACATCATCGGCGGCGACACCAACGCCTGGGACGGCCCGCTCGTCGTATGCGTCACCCTGTTGGGGGAGACCTCGCATCTGGAACCGGCGAGGCGGTCCGGGGCGAAGGTCGGCGACGTCGTCTTCGTCACGGGTCCGCTCGGTGGCAGCCTTTTCCGAGGGCGCCACCTGCGTCCCGAGCCGCGCGTGGACGAAGCTGGGGCCTTGCTCAAGGCGGGCCCGATCCACGCCATGATCGACCTGTCCGACGGCCTCTCCTCAGACCTTGGGCACATCCTTGAAGAGAGCGGAGGCCTGGGAGCGGTCCTTGACGAATCGGCCGTACCGATTCATGCCGACGCCGTCGACATGGCACACGAGGACGGCGCTCCGCCGCTTCTTCACGCGTTGAACGACGGCGAGGACTTCGAGCTTTGCTTCACCGTCCCTCCCGAAACGGCCGACCGTCTGTCGACGAGTCCGCCCCAGGGTTTGACGCTGCATCGCCTGGGCGTCATCACGCGCGAGCCTGGCGTCCGCCTCAGATCGGTCGACGGCCGTGTTTCGTCAGTCGAGCCCCGGGGCTTCGACCACTTCCGGGAGGCCGACGTCCGATGAACATTCGCAATGGCGACGACCACCTGGGGATCGACCTCAACGACGAGGCCGACACCGAAACGCTCGGCCGTGCTCTGGCCGACGTGGTGAGCCCAGGCGTGGTGATCGGCCTGGTGGGAAACCTGGGAGCCGGGAAAACGCGGCTCGTCCGGGCACTCGCCGAGGCGCTCGAGGTCGACCCCGACGCCATCGCCAGTCCGACCTTCGTCCTGATTCACGAGTACGAGGGGACGATGCCCGTCTACCACTTCGACGTCTACCGCCTCCCCTCCCCCGCCGCCTTCGAGGATCTCGGGCCGGCCGACTACTGGTCGGCCGGGGGGGTCTGTCTCGTCGAGTGGGCCGACCGCGTCCCCGACTCGCTCCCCCCCGACGCCTGGTGGATCACCCTTCAGGCCGTCGATCCAACCCGCAGAACCGTGCGAATCACCGCTCCTCCGAGCGTCAGGGAACGACTGGCCGCTCTTCTTGAAGCCGCTCCGCATTAGGCTGTCGTCACCGGAAGAATCGGCGGAATCAGTCCGGGAGCGCGTTCAGCATCCCCGATTCATCGCACAGAATGCGAGAATAGAAACCCTAGTTATCTGAGGCGCGGGAACTCTCCTCGGCGACGTCGTGGATTGCGATCGTCCGCGACGTGGAAGCTTCTCACGCCAGCCTTGCCGATTGCTGCGGAACGAAGGCTAGGATGAATGAAAAGCCCCTGCGAAGCTGTCGAACGAACCCAAGCTCGATTCGCGGAATCCGAAGTCTAAGTCATGTTAGAATATTTAATTGCGACGAACCGGGGCGGGCGTTGGGACTCGCAAACGAACCCGCTTGGGCGAGAGCCCCAGCATCGCCACAGAGATGCGGCTCTCGTTCGATCTGAACGCTTCTCACTCGCCACCACCAGAACCCACCAAAGGCCATTTCAGGATGACCGACTGGAAACGAGTGCCATCGCCACGCTGGCGTGGCGATGGCACCCAGATTCGTTTTCCGTCGGTGGTGTTGAGGGAGGAGTGGCCCGCTTCGGGATGCGAGTCGACCTCAGCCACCGGTCTGAGGCGTTTCCACAGCCTTCGCCGATCGCAGTGCCAGGCAAGCGAAGCCATGGCGCTCAGGCCCTCTCCGCTTTCCTTGCCGATCGGCGAGTCGTGGTCAAAAAGTGGACGAGCGAACCCAATCGGCGAAGGGGTGGATTCGGCTCTTACACTCAATTGTTAAAAGGCTTGCGGCGATCGGCCTGGATTAATGTCGCGGCGGAACGAACCCAATCGCCGGCTTCCTTTCGCGGAACCTGCGTCGAACGCGAATCTCGGCCGGAGTGCCTCTCGGGGAGCCCCTGCGATGTCGCTTGAGGCCGACCCCCTTCGGTATGACGTGGCCGTCCTCGGCGCGGGGGCCGCCGGCTTGATGGCCGCAGCGCGGGCCGCGGAGTGTGGGGCTCGCGTGGTTCTCCTGGAGAAGAACCGCAAACCCGGCGTGAAGATCCTGATGTCCGGCGGCACGCGTTGCAACGTGACCAACGTCGGCGGGCTGTACAACCGAGGCCGGATCACTGGTCCCGTCGACCCGGCGATCGACGTCGCCAAACGCGGCGACGTTCGGAGGATCCAGGCCGCCTTCAGCCCCGCGGCGGGCGCGTTCCTCGGTCCGGCCCTAAGAAAGTTCGACGTCGACCGGACCGTCGCCATGTTCGAGGAGGAGGGAGTCCCGCTGAAGGTCGAGGCTAACGGCAAGATCTTCCCGGCATCGGACAGGGCCGTCGACGTTCTGGCAGCGTTGATGAGGCGGTTGGAGCGCTCGGGGGCTGAGGTCCGATATCTCAGTCCCGTCCAGAGACTGGAGCGAGTCGATGACGGGTTCCGAATCGAGCCGCCAACTGGGGCGCTGATCGCGGGGCGGGTGATCCTGGCCATCGGCGGCCGATCGTATCCCGGTTGCGGCACGACGGGGGACGGCTACGCGATCGCCCAGGCGTTCGGACATACGATCGTTCCGCCGCGCCCGGCTCTCGTCCCTTTGAAAGTCGGAACCGCGTGGGCGACGGAGCTTCGCGGCATCAGCCTGCCGGACGTCGTGGTCTCGGTTCACGATTCGTCTGGGAGCAAGCTGCTGGAGCGTCGCGAGGCGATCCTCTTCACCCACGCCGGTTTGAGCGGGCCGGCGGTCATGGACGTGAGCCGGGAGGCGGCGGCCGACGCTGGCGATCGGCGCGAGCTTCGGATCGACTTCTTTCCCGACGTCGCCCGTGAGGAAATCGATCGACGCCTTCAGGCCGGGGCTCGGAAAGGAAAGTCGGCCGTCGCGTCGATCCTTTCGGCGGATCTCCCGCATCGGCTGGCGGAGTGCATCCTGGACGAGTGCGGGATCCCTCGGTCACGAACGGGGCCGGACCTTTCACGGGACGAGCGGCTACGGCTCGCCTCAGCGTTGAAGGGGCTGGCGATGCCCGTCGTCGGCACGTTGGGTTACGAGAAGGCCGAGGTGACGGCGGGGGGCGTCGAACTGGCGGAGGTCGACGGGAGGACGATGGAGAGTCGGATCGCGCCCGGGCTGTTCCTGGCGGGTGAGGTCCTCGACGTCGACGGCTGGATCGGGGGCTACAACTTCCAGGCCGCGTGGAGCACGGGCTGGCTGGCGGGGGAGTCGGCGGCGAAGGGCCTGACGTAAGGCTCAGGGTTGCAAGGCGCCCTTGGCGATGGCCCCCGGATTGCGCGAGACCTTGTCGGCGAACTCGCGGAACGAGACAAGCGCCAGGCGGAGTTGGGCCAGGGCCTGATTCGCGGAGACGGCCATCGTGTTGAGGTTCTCGTACAGGTCCCCCTGCGTCAGCAGTCGCTGGAGCGAGCCCGCCGTGTTCAGCCCTCCTTGCTTGTTGCGCAGGGCGTTCGAGAGCAACTCCATGTCGGAGGCGATCCGGTTGATTCGGCGGATCGTCTGGCCGAGGTCGGTCGTCGGCGTCCGATCAACGGCCGAGCCCAGGTCCTTCATCAAGGGGGAGGCGTCGGCGAGCGCGCCGTCGAGGCGTCCGGAGGCGGTTGAGAGCTTGGCGATCGCCGTTTTGAGCGCGTCCTGCGTCGGCGCGTCGAGGGTGCTGTTGAGGCTGTCGGAGACCTCCTGGATGTTCTTCAGCGTCTTCTTCACGCCGGCCTGGTTCTCGTCGATGAAGCTGCGGATGCCGACAGAGGCCGTCGACAGATCCTTGCCGGTGGTGCTCCAGGTGTCGAGGAACCCGTCAAGCTTGCCGGCGCTGGCCGAGAGCTTGGAGAGCCCGGCGGCGGCTTCCTGGATCGTTTTCAGGGTGTCGCCGGCGTTCTCGAAGACGCGGGTCGCGGCCTGGAGCGCCTTCGAGGGATCGGTGGCGACTTCGCCCTCGATGATCGGCGCGTCGGTGGGGGAAGAACTGGTCTCCAGCAGGCCTTCGCCTTCGCCGGGAAGGAGGTCGACCGTGACGTCGCCGATGAGCGAGCGCGTCAGCTTGGGGATCGATCCCTTGCGGATCTTGTACTGGCTTTCCAGAGCCAGGGTGACCAGGACGCCGTCGGGCTGGTTCGGTCGGTCGTCGAAGACGATGTCGACGACCTCGCCGACCCGAATGCCGCTCTTGCGGACGGCCACTCCCTGCTGCACGCCGGGGGCCTCCGAGTAGTGGACGCGGATGTATCCGCGTTCGCGGAGGAGTTGGGGAGATTCGCCGAACCAGACGACGAGCATGGTCAAGACGAGGCCCGCCACGATGACGAACATCCCGAGCCGAAACTGCATGACGCGTTCGTTCATGAGCAACCTCGAATCCTTCTCGGCGCCTCGGCTCTCAGCTCTCCGCTCGATTCTGGGCCGCCAATTCGCGGAGCCGCTCTCCGGCCTCGCCGCGAACGAACTGGCGGACGCGCGAGTCGGGGGCGTCCTCCAAACCCTGGGGAGGGCCGTCGTAGATCAACTGCGGCTCGCCCCGACCCAGCCGAGCGAGCGGAAAGAACATCACGACGCGGTCGGCGACCTTGGTCACCGTGCGCATCTCATGGGTGACGATGATCCCCGTCTTGTGGCCGCCCCCCTGGGTCTGGAGGATCAGCTCGTTGATGACGTCGGTCATGATCGGGTCCAGGCCCGTCGTCGGCTCGTCGTAGAGCATGACCTCGGGATCCAGGGCCAGCGCCCGGGCGAGGCCCACGCGCTTGCGCTGGCCGCCGGAAAGCTCGGCAGGCTTCTTGCGTTCGAGGCCCTGGGGAAGTCCGACGTCCTGCAGCCGCTCGGCCACGATCTTGGCGACCTCGTCCTCGCCGCAGACGGAGTGCTCGCGGAGGCCGAACGCGACGTTGTCGTAGACGCTGAGGCTGTCGAAGAGGGCCGCCATCTGGAAGAGGAAGCCGAAGCGGAGCCGAAGCTTGACCAGCTCTCCCGGAGTCATTGCGGCCACGTCGCGGCCCTCAAAGAGGATCCGACCGCTGGTGGGCTTGAGCAGCCCGATGATGAGCTTCAGAAGGACCGTCTTGCCGCAGCCGCTCTCGCCGATGACGCAGACCGTTTCGCCCCGGCGGATCGTCAGGTTCAGACCTCGCAGAACGCGCTGATGGCGGAACTGGATGGAGACGTCCTGGAATTCGATCAGGTCCATTCCCGGCTCGCTCATAGCAGTCCCGTACTTTGCGGCCAGATCGAACGGTAGGCGGTATTCCAGGCCAGGCCGAGGACGAAGTCCAGGAAGAGGATCGCCATGAACGAGAAGACGAAGGCCTCGGTCGCGGCCTTGCCCACTCCCTCGGCCCCAGCGCTGGAGTTGAAGCCGCGATGACAACTGATCAGCGCGATCGCCGCCCCGAAGAAGAAGCTCTTCAGGACGCCGCAGAGGATGTCCAGACCCTCGACGAAGGCTCGCGAATTCGCCCAGTAGGCGAACGAATCAACCCCCATGACCTGGGTGCAGATCGCCGCTCCTCCGATGACCCCCATGAAGTCGGCCATGAGCGTCAGCAGCGGGATCAGCAGGAGACAGGCCAGGAATCGGGGCGTCACCAGGTAGTAGATCGGGTCGGTCCCCAACGCTCGAAGAGCGTCGATCTGTTCGGTGACCCTCATGGTCCCCAACTCGGCGGACATCGACGATCCGACGCGGCCGGCGAGCATCGTCGCCGCGAGCACCGGCCCCAACTCCTTGACGAGGGAGCTGTTGATTACCGAGCCCATCTTCGTCGCGAGGCCCATCAGCTTGAACTGGTCGTAAGCCTGGACGGCCAGCACCATGCCGATGAAGGTGCCGGTGATCGCGACGACCGAGACGCTCTGAACACCCACGGCGTAGAAGATCGGCACCATCACCGACCATCGCGGACGACGCCGGGCGACCCAACTGAGAGTTTTGAACGAGAAGGAGGCGACGTCGCCGACCTCGGCGACCTTGTCGAAGACGTGTCGACCCAGGCGATGGACGGCCGTCTCCGGGCCTCCAACAGACTCCGCCTCGGGACCGAGAACCGCCACGGCCATCTCGCCACTCCATTATGCGACCGCGGCCCCATCCCGGCCCGGCGCAGGCAGCGACGAAAGACCGGCTACGGCCCGGCCATTCTCAACTTTCCCCCTCGCCTTGGCAAGCCCGACCGCCCTCGCCGTCATCGGCGGGTGCATGGTCAGGGCTTTGAGCCCGTTCCACGAAGGTCGGCGTTCAGCGGGCGACCCGGACGAAAACACATCCGTCGTGGATGCAGATGTCGGCTTCGATCCCCTCCAAACCCGGCAGAACGACTTCCATGTAGCTGAATTCCGAATCGCGATAGCGTCGAACGGTCCGCCCCTGCGGGCGCGAGTTTTTCAGCGGTTTCAGCTCCGCGAGACGCTCCATCAACTCCTGAACGGCCTCCGCCACACTGTTCAGGGGCGGGGCCTCGGCAAGGGCGGGCCGGGCGGCCGATGGCAGCCCGATCGTACGGGGAAGCGGCTGTGGCATGACGAAGTCCTCAAGAATTGACGCGATCGAGAGGTGGAGACGACGCCGGCGCTTAGGGCCGACAGGGGCGGAGACAGCCTGAGGCGACGACCGGATCGGTCTTCGCGCGAACGACTGAGGGTACTCCGACGCTGGTCTGGATTAATTGCGGTTGTCCAGGGTCGTGTGCATGCGATCGAGTCTGAGGGTTCCATCCCACAACGACACTTCCGACTAACCCCCCCTGCCATGGGGCGGCGACCCGGTCGTATCACTCAAATCAACGCGAGAATTCAAGCTTAGGATCGGGACTTAATATAACGCACGCCATCAAGGAGTGAAGCGCAAAATCCAGAATCCATCCAAATAATCTCGCATGGCTCGTCGTAAAGCCAGAAGACTCTGAACAGATGTGTCAAGCGAGCATGGAAGCGGGGGGGAGTCCAAGCTCATTAAGGCGATGGATGAGCATCCGCTCGATCGCTTCGGCGGTGCGGCGATAGGTGATTTGGTCGGAACCAATCGGATCGGGAACATCGTTCCCTTCCGGGTCCAGGAGTCGAGCGGATGGTTCAACGTCGGGGGCGGCGTCGAGAAGTGCGTCGAGGTGGTCGCCGGTCATGGCGAAGAGGTGATCGGCCTGGCGGACCAGCTCAAGGGTGGCGGGACGGCTGCGGTGGGCGTCGAGCGAGCCCCCCATCGTGCGGAGGACCTCCATGGCGTGCGATGCGGCTGGGGCGCCGTGCGACGCCGCCACGCCGGCGGAGACGACCAGGAATCCACGCTTCTCCAACTCGCCGATCGGACAGCCGAGGCGGCGGGAGAGGAGCACCTTGCAAATCGCCTCGGCCATGGGGCTTCGGCAGGTGTTTCCGGTGCAGATGAAGGCCAGGATGATCCCGGAGCGTTTTGTGAGCGTCCCCTCGTCGATGGCGCCTTCGCGGATCATCGTCCAGCGATCCTCGTCGATCCGGACCGCGGTGGCGACTCGGCCGAGCCGCGTCGGGCCTGAGTCGACCGCCATGTCGACGCCGCTCATGGTGCGCAGCGGTTCGGCGGTCGTGGCGGGAGTGAGATCGGCGTTGCGCACCAGGCTGAGCACCAGCGGAGCCGGGCAGAACTGGAGGATGTGTCGCATGAACAGGTCTTCTGGGCACCGTAACGCGACGTCTCCCTCCGGGGAGATCATGGCCTGGACGTCGGCCGGAAGGCGCGCAAACAGGCCCTCGGCGCCGGGACGACGGAAGACGAGCGCCAGCGGGCCGGGCCAGGACCGGCGAGCGAGTCGGGCGCCGACATCGGGCAGTCCTGGGATCCAGTCGGCGGCCTCGTCGGCGCCCTTGACCAGGATCGTCAGCGGCCGGGGTTCGGCGTCTCCCCTTTGGGCGCGAATCCGAGCGACGCCCTTCGGGTTGAGGGCGCTGGCGGCCAGGCAGTAAACCGTCTCAGTCGCAAGGCCGACGACGCCGCCTTGCGCCAGGCAGGCGACCGCCTGATGCACCGCGTCACGAGGGTCGTCGCATTGCGACAGGTCGAGCCAGAGGGGCGAAGATGGGCTGGCCGTCATGGCGTTCCCGAAGTCCGGCGACGTGGTCAGAGCAGAAGCGTCAGGCCGCTGACGCCGTGAATCGCGGCGTAGATCGAGCGGACCTGTTCGGCGTTCTGGACCGTGAGATGAAGGGTGACGGCGATGTGCCGACCTCCCTTCGTTCCTCGCACGGAGTAATCCAGATCCGACGCCGCGGGAAGGTGCTCGGAGACCGCCGCCACCACCCGATCGGCGAAGTCGCCCTCGGCCGAGCCGATCGCCTTGATGGTATACGTCCCGGGGAACGAATGGGTCGATTCGAGGAGGTCCACCGAGGGCCGATGGTCCGGGTGCTTGTCCATGGCTCTCCTCCTCCGCAAAGGCTGGCGACGTGTCCGCATCACCGCGTTCGTCCCAATCATACGCCCCAAACCACTCCTCCGAAAACCCGCCACGGCGATTTTCGGTTCGGAAGAATGCAAACGCCCGGCGCGACCGGCTTCAACGCAAACAGCCTCGGCACCGAGCGAAGGCTCGGGGCGAGGCTGTACGCGAATGTCTCGGGAGAGAGGGCGGCGGCAGTCCTAACTGCGACCGGCCGGCAGGAGCGAGGCGTCGTCCTAAAGGCGGCTGCTGCGGGGACTGGATACGCCGCCAGCTTATTTCTTGCGGTGCCGGATCCGGCTGCGCATCCGGCGCTTCTTGCGACCGACCTTCCGGCGACCTTTGCCTCGACGACGACTGGCCATGCGTTCTCCTTGGGTTCCAAGACCGACGCGGACGAAGGGGCCGGCGCGACGGCTGGTCCCTCGATGCAAAACCCTATTCTATACCGCAAGAAGCCTTTCGGCTCAAGCGCCCTTCCATTCGACTCGCGACAGATCGGCCAGAGCCAGCACCAGCGCCTGCGTTCCTTTGCGGGCCATTCCCTGAGCGGCGACGGCCCGATAAAGCTGCTCCGCCAGGGCCAGACCAGGGAGCGAGAGGTTCATCCGACGCGCCTCGCCCAGGGCGATCCCCATGTCCTTCAGGAAATGCTCGACGAAGAACCCCGGCTCGAAATCGCCGGCGACCATCCTGGGGGCGAGGTTGCTCAGGCTCCAGGAGCCAGCCGCCCCTCCCGAGACGCTTCGGAGCACCGTCTCGACGTCCAATCCCGCCTTGTGGGCGTAAAGCAAGGCTTCGCAAACGCCGACCATGTTTCCGGCGATCAAGGTCTGGTTAACCAGCTTGGTGTGCTGGCCCGAACCCGGCCCGCCTTGATAGACGATCGTCTTTCCCATGGCCTCGAAGAGGGGGCCAACCGATTCCGCGACCGACCTCTCGCCGCCGATCATGATCGACAGCCGACCCTCGCGGGCGCCGATGTCCCCGCCGGAGACCGGGGCGTCGAGCGAATAGACCCCCCTCTCCTTGGATCGATCGGCGATTTCGACGGCCAGGGCCGGCTCGCTCGTCGTCATGTCGACGAGGACCGAGCCGGCGGCGGCTGCCGAAAGCGCCCCCTGCTCGCCCAGGATCACCTCGCGCACGTCGCGGGGATACCCCACGATCGTGAAGATCACGTCGGACGCCTGGGCGACCTCGGCGGGCGAGTTCGCGGCCCTGGCGCCCCTGGCGACCAGCCCTTCGGTCTTCAAGCGTGTCCGGTTGAAGACGGTCGCCGAGTAGCCCGCGTCGATGAGCCGGCCGCACATGGACGAACCCATGACGCCTGTTCCGATCCAGCCGATTCGCGTCTTCCCCGGCTCAATGCTGATGTTCATCCGACGCCTCCGCGCGTGACCAGATACCTCGCGGCCTTGAGGCTCGCGAGCGCCGGCCGATACAATCTAGCTTTGCGACGGGACGATTATAGCCCGGCCCTGCCTCTGCGCCAGTCTGCGGCGGTCGGCCTCCCCCCGGCTCGTTCGATTCAAGGGACGACATGCGACCTTCTCTGATCCAGAGCTACCTCTCCGGCAAGTCGGCCGGCGACGTTTCCCCCGCTTTTCTCGCCTACCTCGCCAGTCTGGAGACCGTCGCCGGCGTGGCGCCCGACGTCGCCCGAGCGATCGTCCAGGAACTCGCCGACCAGCGTTCGAACATCAAGCTGATCGCCAGCGAGAACTACTCGTCGCTCGCCACCCAACTTGCGATGGGGAACCTTCTGACGGACAAGTACGCTGAGGGTATTCCGCACCACCGCTTCTACGCCGGCTGCGACAACGTCGACACCGTCGAAGATCTCGCCAATGTTCGGGCCCGTGAGCTGTTCGGCGCGGAACACGCCTACGCCCAGCCCCATAGCGGCGCCGACGCCAACATGGTCGCTTTCTGGGCGATCCTTCGCGCTCGCGTCGAACTACCGAAGATGGCCGAGGTGCTCGGCCTCGAAGACGCCTCGAAGCTCGTCCCCGCCGACTGGACGAAGATGCCGATCGAGCAGTGGAACAAGGTTCGCCACGCGCTTGGCAATCAGCGGTTGCTGGGGATGGATCTGGCCTCGGGCGGCCACCTGACGCACGGCTACCGGCTGAACGTCTCGGGCAAGATGTTCGAGTCCCACGGCTACGTCGTCGACCGCGAGACCTTCCTGCTCGACTACGACGCCATCGAACGACAGGCCGTCGAAGTCAAGCCGCTGATCTTGCTGGCCGGCTTCAGCGCCTATCCGAGGAACATCAACTACCGCCGGATGCGCGAGATCGCCGACAAGGTCGGAGCCGTGCTCATGGTCGACATGGCCCACTTCTCGGGCCTGGTCGCCGGTAAGGTCCTGACGGGGGACGAGAACCCGCTGGCTTTCGCCGACGTCGTCACGACAACCACCCACAAGACCCTGCGTGGGCCTCGCGGCGGGCTCGTCCTCTGCAAGAAGGAATTCGCCGAGCACGTCGACCGGGGATGCCCGCTCGTCCTGGGCGGTCCCCTGCCCCACGTCATGGCGGCCAAGGCCGTCGCCTTCACCGAGGCCCTCAAGCCCGAATATCGGGCCTACGCCGCCAAGATCGTCGAGAACTCGCGGGCTTTGGCCGAGGGCTTCAAGGCCGCCGGCCTGAACGTCATCTCGGGTGGTACGGACAACCACCTGATCGTGGTCGACGTGGCCTCGACTCTGGGCGTCACCGGTCGTCAGGCCGAGGACGCCGTCCGGCGCTGCGGGATCACCCTGAATCGCAACCCGATTCCCTTCGACCCCAACGGCCCCTGGTACACCAGCGGCCTCCGCTTCGGCACCCCCGCCGTGACCACGTTGGGCATGGGGACCGCCGAGATGAAGGAGATCGCCGAGGTCGTCAAGCTCGTCGTCACCAACATCGTTCCGGCTGAGGGCAAGTCGGGCGGCAAGGACAAGGCGAAGTATTCGCTCGACGCCAAGGTCGAGAAGGACGCGAGCGACCGGGTCGCCAAACTGCTCGGATCGTTCCCGGTCTATCCGGAGCTGGACCTGCCCTTCCTCAAGTCCCAGTTCGACGCGAGCTGATTTGATGCCGACCGGAGTTCCCGGCCCGATCATCGAACTTGCACCGACGACGCTTCGTGATCGGCTCGCTGCTGGCGAGCCGATCACGCTGCTGGACGTTCGTCAGCCCGATGAACGGACCTTTGCGTCCATCCCCGTCCCAGCCACGGCCGGCGACCTGTTCATCCCCATGCGAGAGGTCCCGGATCGCATCGATTCGATCCGGGAAGCCCTCGAACGCGGGCCGGTGGTCGCCTACTGCCATCACGGCGTACGGTCGATGAACGTCGCGCAGTGGCTCGCCGCCCAGGGACTTGAGGGAATCCTCAACCTGGGCGGCGGAATTGACGCCTGGTCGATCGCGGTCGACCAGGCCGTCCCTCGTTACTTCTGACTGGCGGTCACCGAGGCCCCTTCGGGCTTCGGCGCCTTCATCGGCTCCAGCGACTTGATCATCCGAAGCAACTCGCCGTCGGTGGTGAGGATGAGCCGCGTGTCTCCCTTGAAGGCTTCCTTGTAAGCGTCAAGGGTTCGGCTGAAGTTGTAGAACTCGCCGGCCTCGCTGATGGCCTTGGCGTAGTCGTCGATGACCTCGGCGTCGACCTTGCCCCGGATGACGTTCGCTTCCTGCTTTCCCTCGCCTTCGATCTTCTGGACCTCGGCGTTGGTCCGGTTGATGATCTCCTTCTTGCGCTGTTCTCCTTCGGCGATGGTCCTCGCGGCGATGGCCTCCATGAGCGAGATCGCCCGGTCGAAGGCCGCCTCACGGACCTGAGGAACGAACTCGATCCGGGAGATGCCGACGTCGACAAGCTCGATGCCGCGGCCCTTGGACTGGCCGTCGTTCGTTCCGTCGGCGGCGAGCGCTCGCTGGGCGGTCTTCTTGATCTGCTCCATGATTCGTAGACGCCCCAGGGCGACGGGTTCGCGGGCCTCGGGCGGGACCAGGAAATCAGGCACGTCGGGATCGGTAGGAGCGGCCGGCTGCTTGGCCGTGTCTTTGGGGCGAGTCTGAGCGTCGAGCGCCGCGGCGGCGACGACTTCCGGCGGCAGGCCGAGGGTGTAGGTCATTTTGCGGTCGGTGCTGCGGATGATCTCGGCCAGGTTGTGGGTCGTGATCGTGTCGCGGGCCGTGCTGCGGACGAACTCCTTGACGCGGGATTCGCCGTTCGGGAGCGTTCGGAGGGTTCGAACGAACTGCGCTGGGTCGGTGATCCGCCAGACGGCCCAGAGGGTGACCTCGATCTTCTTGCCGTCGGCTGTGGGGACGTCGACGAGCTTGGCCGATTCCGTCCCGTGCCAGATCTGGAGCGTCTTCGGCAGGCGGAGCACCTCCTGGATGAAGGGCGCCTTGAAGTAGAGCCCCGGCTTCGTGACGCTGGCGACGGGCTCGCCGAACTGGAGCAGCACGGCCAGCTCGCGCTCGCTGACGATGTAGCAGACGCTTCGGAAAACGGGGATGGCCAGAACGAGGGCCAGGCCGATCACGGCGACGAGTTTTTGGCGGGGAGTCACTTGGCCGCCTCCGGCTTCTGGTTCAGGTTGAGGATCGGCAGCGCTTTGTTCAGGTCGGCGTCGACGATCGTCTTGTCCTTCACGGATTCAAAGAGCGTCTGCATGGCCTCCAGGTAGAGCCGCTGACGGGTGACGTCCGGGGCTCGCTGGTACGCGTGGTATCTGGCCAGCAGGGCCTCGATTTCCCCCTGGGCTTCGGCCTTGGTACGGGAAGCGTAGCCTTCGGCCTCGCGGATGAGCTGGTCTCCGCTGGCGCGGGCCTCGGGGATGAGTTTGTTGCGCGTGGCCTCGGCCTCGTTCTCGAGTTTCTGCTTGAGCTGGATCGAGGCGTTGACGCGATCGAACGACGGCTTCACGCGGTCGGGCGGGATCACCTGCTGCATCTGGAGAGCCGTCACGGTGATGCCGCAGTCGTAAGCGTCCAGCATCCGCTGGGTGTCCTCGCGGGCCTGCGCGGCGATGTCTCCTCGCTTGGGACCGATCATCTCGTCGAACGAGTAGTCGCCGACGAGGCGGTTCATGACCGTCCGAGCGACGAAGGTGAGCAGGTCTCGGGCCGACTGATCGTCACCCTCGCCAGGGAACCGAAAGAGATAGCTCGACGGCTCGCTGACGCGCCATTGAACGGTCCACTCGACGGAGGCCGTGTTGAGGTCGCCGGTGAGCATCAGCGTCTCGTCGTCGTCGGGATCGGCCGGCTTTCGTGCAACGGATGAGGTCGAGATCATGTTCGACCAGCCCGCAGCCGGCTGAGGCGGCGGCCCGAACGGCAGCGAGAGCCCGTGCTCCTCAACGCTCACCTTCATGACCTGGTCGACGATCGGCAGCTTGAAGTGCAGCCCCGGCGGGGTCGTCGCCTTGTACGCGCCAAACCGCAAGACGACGGCCTGCTCGTGGGGTTCCACGGTGTAGCTGAAGTCCGAGATCAGGAACAACGCGATCAGAGCCCCCAGCAGCCAGGGGATGATCGGCAGATAGCGCCGCCAGGCGTCGGAGGGGGGCCCACCGCGCCGGCGTCGCATGGCTTCTTCGAAGGAGAAGGAATCCATGGAAAGACAACCTCTGTTTCGATTCTGGGCTTCATAGGGCGGTAAACCGCTGTCTGAAAGAGCAGTTCGTCGGAGAAGCGTCGTCCTTATCCAGGGCCAATCCGATTCCTCTCGATGCTCAACAGCGGATCGAGTGCGAAACGAGCCGGATTTGCGCGGCGTCGCTGCCACAGGCCGCATCGGGAAGACGCTTTCTTCCTAAATAGGATAAAGAATCCTTGAGATCGATCGTAACTTGGACTGGAATCCAGGAGGAACAAGCATTGATCCACCGAAGGACAGCGGACTTCTAACGGAAGGTTTGGGACTCGCTTCCGGGAGGGCCATCATGAACGCGATCGGCAGGCGGTTCCGTTGTTTCATGGCGTCTGGTCTCGCGATCATTCTGGGGGCGCTCGCTCCAACAGCACTCGGCGGCGATCTGCACGTGATCTTCGCGGCCGACAGGAAGGCTGAGAACGTCGGTGATGATCTCGACTGCATGGTGCTCAACTTCGTATGCGCCGCGAACCTGCCGAAGTCGCAGTGGAAACCGCATTTTCTCGACTACCGAAGACCCATGAGCGAATCCGATATTCTCACCGCGATTCGGAGCGTTCCGATAGGGCCAGACGACACGCTGATGTTCTACTACGTTGGCCACGGCGCATACGCCGATCCTGTGAATGGGACGTATCTCACTCCCTCGGGATCGTCGGGGCGGGTCCTCTTCGCGAGTCGGCTGGTCGAGGAAGTGAAGGCGCGCGGCCCTCGGTTAGCCGTCGTCGTGCTCGACTGCTGCAATCGAAAGAAGGCGCCGCCTGCGTACGCCGCACCGGCCCCGGCACTACCAGGAGAGCTTCAGCAACCAACCCCCCTGTTCGACGAATTGTTCTTCAAGAGGTCGGGGGTAATCCTGGCGCTGTCATCGTCGCCGGGGGAGTATGCGCTCGTCAAGCCGGCGGGCGACGTAGCCGATGACGGCGTTCCCCCCGGGCCGATCTTCACGAATTCCCTCGCCGATACGCTCTCGCGAAACGCTCAGACCCCGATGGAATGGTCGCAGATGTTAGGGCTGACTCAACAACAGGTCGATCAATACTTCAATGCGATGATGGGGGCTGGAAAGACGCTGCAGCTTCAAACCGGTGAGATCATTCGACAGGAGCGGCAGACGATCCAGCTTCGCTTCTACCGCTGAGCGAGCAGCGCTCGAGGAGGCGACGTGCGGCATACCGTATGGATCGGCGCTCTTGTGGGCTTAATCGCCGGCCTGCTCCTCTGGCTCGATTCCGCCACGCGTGAACAGGGGGCGGGAGCGACCAGGATCGATCGCTCTTCGCCTCGGCGCTCGACCTCGAGCGGGACCGGCGGCGTTCTCGGGGCGACCGAAGAGGACGATAAGAGCGCGATCCCACCCAAGACTCCTGCCGTCGATGAACCAAGGGCCGCAGCCGTCCGCTCGGTTTGGAAGGCTCGGTTGCTGCTCCACGATTACCGCGGAGCGCATGAGATCATCGAGAAGGGGGGCATGAAGGAGTCGTCCCGCGACGTCCAACTCGGTGATTTGGCCGATGGTCTCATCCCGGACTCGTGGATCGCGACCCCCAATTTCCCCCGCTCCCAGATCGTCCGTGACATCATGTCAACGACTCGGGGGACAGAGGACCTTTCCGATCGCTGGCGAGTGGCGAACGAAGTGATCGATGGCATGCCGCCCGGACCCAGGAAGGTCGGACTTCTCACACGACTGGAGCTGGCGACTCAGGTCGTCTCCACGGCGATCAGTGACGCCCGCAGCATTCCGGCGCTGCAAGAAGTCGATGCCGTTGGACGCCCCAAGACGAACCCCGCAGCCTCGGGCGTCGACCGAACGTCGGTCGCCCCATTCGAGACAGAAAAGGAGGCGGCCAGGCTGAGGAAGCGTATCGTGGAAGAGGTCGAGAAGGTCCACGACGACTCGTTCCTTACGGCCTGCTGGAACGAAATGTGGGCAAGTTGGAATTTCATTCGAACCTGCCTTCTCACCGCCGCCGGCGCTGGGCTCATGCAGTTGTTCAAGACCGCTTCCGAGTCCCTGGGAACGCGCGTGGGTCAAATCAGCCCTCTGGCGTTGAAGTCGCCCGAGCCGAAAACCGGCTCGGGCGACTCCAAACCTAAGGACTGAAAAACTCTGGGCGGCTGAATCACTCGGGGAGTGGCTTTCCCTTCGTCTCCGGGGCGAACGGCAAGACGAGCAGGCCCAGGAAGAACACGCCGCACATGGTGATGCCGGCGTATCGCATGGGTTCGGGATAGTCCTTGAACACGACGCTCGTCAGGTAACCGAGCGCGAACGGGCCGGAGGCGGCGACGAACCGACCGACGTTATAGCAGAACGAGATGCCGGTGCTTCTGAGCCGCGTGGGGAACAGCTCGGGGAAGTAGATCGCGTAGCCGCCGAAGAGGGCGAGTTGGCAGAAGCCCATGAGCGGGATCAGCACGAAGATGTGCCAGAAATCATTCATGAGCCAGAACGCCGAAGAGGTGGCCGCGGCCGCGGCGACGAAGGAAATGGCGAAGGCCGGTCGGCGGCCCAGTCGTTCGGCGAGGAAGGCGTATCCTTGAATGCCGAAGAAGGCCCCGGCGTTGAACATCAGCAACGTCATGCCGGCCCAGAACGTCAGCTTGCCGGTGATCTCTTGCGCGGTCAGTCCCTGCGCCTCATAGTGCTTGCGAAGCACCGTTCGGGTCAGGTCGTTGCTGAAGACGCCGATCCCCCAGAGGCCGACCACGCCGGCGAAGGCGAGCACCATCCCCACGATCGTGTTCCGCCGCCATCGCGGATCGCCGAACAATTCCGAGATCGACCCTAGCTTCTGGGTCGCTGGCGTACCGAGATCCTCGTCCGTCTCCTTGCGGACCGCGGCCTTCCAGCGCTCGGGCTCCTTGAGCCGGAGGAAGATGGGAATCGCCAGCAGCGAAGGAAGCAGGCCGACGAGGAACATCGCCCGCCAGGCGCTGCCGACCGCGCCCGATTCCTCAAGCTTTCCAAGCCCGATGCCGATCATCCCCGCCATCATATTGCCGACGGCGGAAAGAGCCTGGAGCCAGCCCAGTGCGTGCGGTCGAGCGCGATCCGACATGACCTCGGCCACGAGAGAGACGCCAACCGCGAACTGGCCCCCGACGCCGAGCCCTGTGAGAAAGCGGTAGAAGGAGAAGTCCCAGACCCCCCGGGAGATCGCACTCAACCCTGTGAATGCGGAGTACGTGAGGATCGTCAGCATCATTGTCTTCGCCCGGCCGAGCTTGTCGCCAAGGATGCCGAAGAAGATGCCGCCCGTGGCCCAGCCCAGCATGAAGATGCAGGTCGTCACGCCCGAATAGTAGTCGACGTCCGAGGCGCTGGCCGGCGTTTCACCGCCCAGCAGTTGCGTTACGGCGGGCTTCCGCGCCAGGTTGAACAATTGCTGGTCCATCGTGTCGAACAGCCAGCCGAGCGACGCCACCAGGAAGACGAACCACTGATAGGAAGACAACTCGCGCCACCAGGGGGCGCCGTCCGTGAGCGGAGTGGAGGAGGGCGTAACATCAGGCGAGGCATGCATAGGGCTGGCTCCGAGCGAAGCGGACGGGCGAATCAGAACCGACCCGCGAGCGCGACGGGACGGCGAAGGCGGAAGCGGGTCGGACGAGCTTCGTCGCGGAACCCGAAACACGATCAAACCATGAAGGAACGCCGAGGGCAACCGGTCGGCGTCTCCTGGGCGAAAGCCCCCTCGCACGACGCCATGACCACCGCTAAGATCGTTCGGCATGAAACGGATGATCGGAACGGCGCTAGGCGTCTCGGCGCTCCTCGTCGCGGGATTGCTCGCGGGTATCAAGACCGGCCGCCTCCCGCTGGGCGTTGCGGGCGAATGGGAGTGGTCTCGGATCACCGTCGCGCTCTCGCCGCTCTGGTTGCTGGTCTCAGCGGTCGGGGTGGCGGCATACGGCGGCTACGCCGCACTGGGATTCCGCGCGCTGGGCGTTCCCTCGCGTCGAGGTTGGCGTGAGACGGGCTGGGTGACCGGACTGACGGCGTCCGCGGTGCTGCTTCAGGTTCTCATTGCGACCGGAGCCCCGGAAGGGTACGACCTCACGCGCTGGGGGTTCGTCCACTGCACCAAGGGAGCGACGGGCTATTACGATATCGCCCGAGAACAGGCCGCGTCCGACCCCTGGAAGTTTCTGGCCGACTATCCGACCTGGATCGAATCGCAGGACGTCTTTCACATCGGCACCCATCCGCCTGGGTTGATCGCGACCCATGCTCTGCTTCTGAACCTGATGGGTCGCCACCCATCGGCGGCCGATTTCCTGTTGGCGACGGCTCCCCCGTCGGTCATCGCGGGATTTCAACAGGCAGCGATCGCCAGCGAACGGACCATCCCGCGCGCCGATCGCGCCGAGATGTATCTGATCAGCCTTTTGACGCTGCTGGCCGCGGCGGGGGCGGTCGCACCGCTTTATTTGATGGCTCGCGAGTCGCTGCCGCCTCAGCTCGCGTGGGCCTCGGCGGCTTTCTGGCCTCTCGCTCCTGCGTTGAACCTCTTTCAGCCGGGAGCCGATGCAGCCTACCCGTTCTTCTCGGCGGGTGCCCTGGCCGCGGCCGCATGGGCGGTGCGGATCAACGGGGCTCCAGGATTTCTGGGCTGGCTATCGATTCTCCTGGGGGTTGTCTCAGGTGCGGTGATGGCCTTCGGGATGATGTATACGCTCGCTTTTCTGCCCGTCGGGTTGATCGTCGCACTTGTCGTTCTGTCGAGACTCTCGACGCTCTGGCGACGGCGATTCGCGACGATCGCCTGGATCGGGGTCGGGTTTTTGACTTTCGTCGGGCTCGCATGGCTCATCACGAGCGCCGACCCAATCGTCGTGTGGCGCTGGAATCTCCACCACCACGCGCGGTTTTACGATTCCTACCCGAGGTCGTATCTCCCCTGGCTGCTCATCAATCCAGTCGAGCTGGCAATCGCTGCGGGGATTCCGACGGCCCTGTGGTGCTTGACGGGCGCCCTGGCCGATCACCGCTACGTCCCCCGCGCCGCCTGGTCGGCGATCGCCGTGGTGACGCTCGCCAATCTGACGGGGCGAAATATGGGGGAGGTGGCCCGGCTGTGGATGATCTTCCTGCCCCCGCTTCTCACGGCGGCCGGCCTGGGCTTGACCCGGCTGGGAGGGGGCTCACGGACCGTCTTCGCGACGATCCTCCTGCTTGGGATTCAGACGCTGGGCCTTCAGTGCCTGATCCAGGTCGTCTACCCGTTCTGACCGCGCCGAGGGTCAGAGGAAGACGCTGGTGACGCGGACCCCCAACTCATCGCCGATCAGAACGAGATCGCCTCGGGCGACGATCCGACCGTTCGAGGAGATCTCCACAGGTTCGCGGCTGTGGCGGTTCAGTTCCAGAACCTCGCCAGCTTTGAGGTCGGCGAGACGACTCAGAGGAACCGTCAGACGTCCCAGTTCAATCGTTAGCGTCACGGGGGCGTCGAGCGGATCGACGACGGGGACGGCAGCGCGAGGGGGCTCGACGCTCATCTCGACGTCTCCAGGTGGGGAGGGGATGTGTTCCAGCGATCCGACGACTCGGACGCGGCGGCCCGAGGTCGCGGGCTCGATCCGAACGGCGATGCGATAATTGGCCCCGACGCCTGCCGTCGTGAGCCAGAGATCTCCCTCGGGGGCCTCGGGAGTACCCGTCAACGGCGAGCCGGAAAGCGGTAGCACGCCCCCGACACGAAGACTGGCCAGACCTCGAGACATCAAGGACGAACCGGCGACGGCCCGCCATTCCGACGCTGTTTCTACCACGGCTGGAGTGATCGGACGCCGGGGTTTCGGCGCGGGTTCTGAATCGATCCAGTAGGATGACAGCGAGGACGGCAGCCAGAGCCTGACTGTACCAGCCACGCCTCCCACGTTCACGGCCCAGCGGATCGTGGTGATCTCGCCGAGCCCCTCGATCTCGAAGGCGCTTGGGCCGACGCGGTCGATCGAAACGTCGAAAGCGTCTTCCTCGGGGCGGCCGCCGAGATGGAAAGGGCTGGCGCCCGCAGCGGCGATCTCCTCGACCGACCGAACGACGAGATACGTCCAGACGCCCCACTCAACGGGAGTTGTCTGGAGTCGTGCTTCCTCGAACGGTCTGTCGAACCCCAGCAGGCGGTCGACGACCGCATGGACGATCGGCACTTCAACCCCGATCGCCAGTCTCGTGCGGAGCCTGGGCCATCGAAGTTGAGCCACAAGGCCAGGCCTTGCCAGTCCTGATCCACGGAATTCGACCTCTGGTCGATCGAAGGTCACGTTGAGACCGTCGTGGTCCAACCAGGCGAAGGCTGCCTGAACCGCTGAACTCTCCAACCAGGCCCCCGCGCGACGTTCCAGTTCCAGGCCTTTTCGCGAGAGGCGAGGAAGGCCCTCCCACACATCGACTGGCGGGGGAGAGTCAACGCTCATCCTCGCCTCCGTTCGCTCGCGAGGGACGTCGAGTTCTGATGCGGCCTTCAGCGGAGAGTCTGTCCCAGGCCGTTTTGAGGATGAGGGTTTCCAGGCGGACGACGGCCGGCGACCGTCGGGACGACGGAGACACGATTCCACGGGCCTGGCGGACGATGGGGTAAGGCAGCCGTTGGAGGGCCCATCGCATGACGAAGGGGTCGCATTCCGGCAGCAGTCGGAAGGCCGTCGCGAGACCTAGAAGGCCCTCGGTGCGGAAACGGGAGAGCCGCAGGGCAAGCGCTGATTCAACGTCCCGCGCAGCCCAGGCCCGGGTTTCCGAAGTAGACTCGCCCAACCGCTCGCGGATCCAGGCGGGACCTCCCACGCCTGCGAGGGATTTCTTGACCATCCCAACGGTTCGCCAGAGCCTGTAAGACTCGCGTGGAGACGTCCGCGTTAGCGCGGCCACGACGGGAGGGTGGTCGTCCCGGTCGGACCCGCCGACGAGGCGCTCGGTCCAAAGGGAGAGGACCCAGCGGAGGATTTCGGGGTGCGGATCTATCTCGGGCGTTCGCACATCCGAGGCTCGCAAGAGCTTCGCGACGGCCTCCGGGCCATGAGCGGCGACGACCGACCGAACGGCTGGCGACTCGTCCTGAAGCGCACGAATGAGCCAACTCGGGTGGATCGAGTGCACGTCGATCCGCGCTTCTTCGTGGTGCCGACGTCTCAGGCGGCTCATCGCCTGGGGATCTCTGAACGATCGGGCGACGTCCTCAGGGATCGTCACGCCCATCGTTTGACCAGCGTGAGCCGGCCCTCGCTTCGGTCGACGGAGGCTTCGTCGAAACAGCCGACCTCGGCAGCGAGCGTCTCCCCCGGAGCTTCGAACCAGTCGATCCCCCGGCAGTCGAGCACCAGGCGATCCGAGTCTAACTCATAATCCAGCGTGGGGGCCGGAGCCTGGGGATGGGCGGTCGACCAGGACTCGATGGCTGCCTCCGCCCGTTCGATCACCCCGTTGATGCGGCCCGCATCCGTCTGGCCGAGCGGAGTGCGACCCAAAATGAGGCTTCTCAGCCGCGCCAGTTTCCGTGCTGTATCGTCGGCCGCCGTGGCGTTGAATCGAGCAGAGCCTTCGATCCGGTCTCGTCCGGCCTGTTCGCGGAGTCCCTCGGCTCGCTTGAGGGCGTCGAAGATCTGGTCGGGCATATAAGGCTTAGGGACGAAGTCGTCGGCCCCGGCGTGAAAGCTGTCGAGCCGATTGCGTTCGGCGATTCGAGCGGAGACGACCACAACGGGTATGAGACAGGTTTCCTTGGCCGACTTCGCGGCCCGGCAAACCGAGAAACCGTCGACGTCCGGCAGCATCAAGTCGAGGAAGAGGACGTCAGGGGTCGCCTTCTCCAGGTGTTCCAGCGCCTCGCGGCCGTTGAACGCCGAGGCCGAACGGTAGCCGCGCAGCTTGATGAGCATTCCCAAGAGCTTGTTGGCTTCTGGTTCGTCTTCGACGATGAGAGCTGTGGGCATCGGGGTCTCATGGAACGAGGAGAGCGTCCGGGGCTCGGCCGGCGCGGGCTAAGTCGAGGACGACGCCTCTCCATCATCGTCTGAGGCGGGGATGGTCGTCGAGGGTGGTGAGGATTCGGACTCCACTTTCGCATGACGTGGAAGGTGGACGGTCATCAGGGTCCCGCCGGCTTCCAGCCTCTCGGCGGAGACGGAACCCCCGTGCATCTCGACGAACTGCCGAGCGATGCTCAGACCCAGACCCAAACCTCGCTTCTGAAAGCCAAACTCACCCGACGAGTGGCAACTTGGGTCGAGTTGGGTGAAGAACGGCTCGAACAGGTGGCGGAATGCTTCCGGATCGATGCCGACACCGTGGTCCTCGACCTCGATGACAGCCCCCTCCGGGCCGTCGAGTCGCGCTTTCAAGGCCACGTCGCCGCGATCAGGAGTGAATTTGATCGCGTTGGTCATCAGGTTCACAAGGGCCGCTGCGATCTTATCCGCGTCGATCTCAAAGTCGCCGAGCTGTGGGTCGATCTCCAGAGCAAGACGGATCCCTCGGGCGTGCATGAACGGACGAACCTGATCGACCACCCCCTGAATCACACTCGCCAATTCGACCGGCCGTCTTTGCAGCGTGCGGCGGAAATCCTCGGCGCGGAGGAGCGTCAGCATGCTCGTGACCAACCTGGACAACTGTCGCCCGCTGGCCGTGATCTGCCGCAGGATTTCAGCGTCCTCGTCAGACCGATTGCTCGACGACAGGCGGAGAAGCTCGGTCAGGCCCAGGACGAGCGTGATCGGCGTGTTGAACTCGTGGCTGGCGACTTCGATGAACGCCGTTTTCAACCGGTCGACGCGCGACAACTCCTCGTTGGCCTCAACGAGGCGGGCGTTGGCGTCGCGAAGCTCCGCAATCAGGGCCTTGCGTTCGGAAAGAAGGTCGTATTTCTCCGCGGCCTCGCGAATCACACCCTCCAGTTCGACGGCGTCCCAGGGCTTGAGGATGTACCGGAAGATGTGGCCTTCGTTTACGGCGTTGATCACCGCCTGGATGTCGGCGTACCCCGTAAAGAGCATTCGGATGGCGTCGGGTTGGAGCTTGCGGGCCTCCGCGAGAAGGACGTCGCCCGACATGCCGGGCATCCGCTGGTCGGAGAGGAGGATGTGGACCTCGTTCTCCTTCAAGAGGTCCAGCGCGGCGCGAGCGTTGGGTGCAGTCAGCACCTTGTAGGTGCGATGGAACTGGTGGCGCAGGCTCTCGAGCACGTCCACTTCATCGTCGACGATTAGAAGGGTGTGCCGCCGCTTCATCCCATTCGCTCCGACCGCCTCCAGAGGGGCTCTCTTGTCGTCTCGCTGTCGCCGTGCGTCTGGGGTCTCACGACGCCCGGGGGCCTGGACTCGAATCTGGGGTGTGCTCGGCTAATCGCTCCACCAACGATTCCAGGCAGGTCACCCGGCTCTTGAGGCCCTCGATCTCGTGCAGCAGGGTTTCGCGTTCGGAAGCGGCCTCAGCCAGCCGGTCGTACTCGTCGGCGGCCTGGCGGACGGCCTCCAGCAGTTCTTCGGGCTGCCAAGGCTTACGGATAAACTGGAAAACGTGCCCCTGGTTGATCGCCGCGATCACCGACTCCAGATCGGCGAAACCCGTGAAGAGCATCCGAACCGCCTGGGGGTAACGCGACTTCAGCCGCGTCAGCAGCTCCACCCCCGTGATCTGCGGCATCCTCTGGTCCGACATTACGATGTGGACCTCTTCCTCCTGCATCAACCGATAACCCTCCTCGGCGCTGTGCGCCTTGAGGACTCGGTATTCGCGACGGAGAAGATCGTGGACCGAATCGCAGACGTTCGGCTCGTCGTCGACGATCAGGAGGCAGTGCTTCGGTTTGGACATGGCCGCCTCATCCCCCGAATGGCCGGCCCGCGACGGCTCGCGGCGCTAGCTCGATTCACCCCAATGTAACATCTTCGGGGAGTCCCGAAACCCCCGCCGAAAGCGAACTTCGCTCAACGACGAAGGCCTGCCGGAGCCCCCTCCGACTGCGGCAAAAGAATTCGGAAGCAAGTGCCGCGCCCCGGCTCGCTCTCGACCTCGATTCGGCCGCCGTGGCCGGTGATGATTCCGTGGCTGATCGCCAGGCCCAGGCCGGTCCCCTCGCCCACCGGCTTGGTGGTGAAAAAGGGGTCGAAGAGACGACCTACGTCATCGGGGGCGATTCCCTCGCCGTTGTCGCGGACGCTGATCTCGACCCAGTCCCCGGTCGTCCTCGTCTCGATGTCGATCCGCCCCCCCTCCGACTTGCCGGCGGCCTCGACGGCCTGCAGGGCGTTGATGAGGAGGTTGAGGAGCACCTGAGAGATGTCCGAGGGCACGCAGTCGATGCACTCCGCCCCCAGGTTCTGAACGCCTACCTCGATTTTATCCTTCTTCAAGCGGCCGCGGGTCATCTCCAGGGCGCTCTCGATCAGTTCGGTCAAGGAGGCCCGCTCCCATTTCGGCCTTGAAGTCCGGGCCAACCCGCGCATTTTCTGGACGATATTGGCGACCCGGCGCACTCCCTCCATCGTCCGATCGAGCATCGGTTCAAGGTTCTGACGAATATAAGGCCAGTCGATCTCCTCCGACATCGCGGCGAGCTGTTCGACGGCCTCGGGGGATCGCTCGGCGGAGGTTGCGGTCGTCTCGGCGAGGATCAACATCTCCATCAGCCCTTTCACGTCGCGCCGTAGGACGGCCAGGTTGTTGGCGACGTAGGAGAGCGGGTTGTTGATCTCGTGGGCGACTCCGGCGCTCAGGAGGCCGATGGAGGCCAGCTTGTCGGTATGGGCGAGCATCGCCCGCATTCGCTGGCGTTCGGTCTGGTCTCGAATCGAGGCGACGTATTCGAGCCGGCCTCCAGACGACACCTGGCTGAACGAGATCTCGATTGGGAACTCAGTCCCGTCGTGGCGGCGGCCCGTCAACTCGACCGTCTTGTTGAGGATCTCGGCGGCGTCGAAGACGGCCGGCCCTGTTTCCTCGCCGCGTGCTCTTGCGGTCGAGGGAATCAGAATGTGCAAGGGCTCGCCCAGCACCTGGGGAGCCTCGTAGCCGAAGACCGCCTCGGCCGACGGGTTGAAAAGGAGGATCCGGCCGCCGCCGTCTGTGACGATGATCGCGTCGAGGCTTCCCTCGGTCAATCGGCGGTAGCGTTCCTCAGACTGGGTCAACTCTCGATTCTTCGCCTCGAGCGCCTGGGCCGACTTCATCTGAACCTCAGCGAATCGTCGGCGGGTCCGATCCAGGGCGATCCGGTCGGTGATGTCGCGGATGATCGCCAGGTAGGCGGGTTGTCCGTCGATCTCAATCGTTGATGTGATGATCTCGACGGGTATCGTCCGACCGGATTTGGCGCGGTAGGTGGTCTCCGAGGTGAGTTGTCCGTCCTCCTGGACTCGCTCCAGACGTTCTCGAAAGCCCCTGGCGAATTCAGCGTCGTCGATTCGGCCCAGGTCCATCCCCGTCAACTCGCCTCGGGCGTAGTCGAGCAACTCGGAGGCGGCTCGGTTGGCGTCGAGGATTCGGCCTGCGGCGTCGTGGACGAGGACGGCGTCGTGGATTCCTTCGAAGATCGTCCGCGCCCGTCGCTCAGAGGCCGCAAGAGCCTCCTGCGCCTGGATCCGTTCGCTGATCTCGGTGATGAAGGCGAAGAACCCGTCGACTCGGCCCTGATCGTCCCGGCGAGCGTCGATGAGCAGTTCCACCGGCACCAGCCGGCCGTCCTTGCGGTGATATCGTTTGACGATCGTCGTCCGCCGACCGCTCTCCAGGATCTCACGATGGGCATCGAGGGTTGCGTCGCGATGGTGGGGATCGGTCAGGTCCACCACAGACCTTCCGAGCAGCTCTTCGCGGGAGTAGCCCATGAGGTTGCAGAAGGCGTCGTTGACGTAGTCGAGCCGACGATCCATATCGATGGTCGCGAACGGCTGGGGGCCCTCCTGGAGCATCCGATGGTGCTGCCGCATCAACTGCTGCTCATCGTCGGCAGCGCGCGAGCCGGTTGACGCCGGCGCGCCTTCCACGGCCGGCCCGGGCTCTCGATCGCTGGCGTCGAAGCTGGAAGCCAATGCCGGCCTCTCAAACCCGGTTCTGATTCGCCCGTACTTCCCTCTACCGCAATAATATAGCTCAGCGGTGAGAATTCCACGCTGCGGCCGTCGCTGACAGACAAGGTGCGGCGTGGTATTCTGGCGTCCAGGTGCTCAGCCTGCGTCGCACGAGGTATCGTTCAACCGATCGAGTCGCCATAATAACCATGTCCGTCTTCACCCATCACGTATTCATTTGCGGAAACGTCCGCGGGCCCGGCCATGCTCGTGGTTGCTGCGATCCGGACGGCCGCCAGACGCTCAAGGATGCATTCAAGGCCGAGCTGAGGAAAGCCGGCCTGGGACCGTTGGCCCGAGCCAATCACGCCGGATGCCTTGACCAGTGCGAGCACGGCCCGGTGGTGGTGATTTACCCCCTGGGAGTCTGGTACGGCAACGTGACGATCGACGACGTTCCCAGGATCGTCTCCCGGACGATCCTCGGCGGCGAGATCATTCCGGAGCTTCAGATCTCCGACGAGTGTCTCAACAATCCCAAGTGTCCACATCGAGCCGGCGGTCGGCCGAAGGGGTGATTTAATGCAGGTGGCGACCACGATCCCCTCGGCGCGCCAACTCGTCGAGCAGGCTCGCGAGGACGGCCGACGGATCGGCCTCGTCCCAACGATGGGGGCTCTGCATCGGGGCCACGTCGCGCTGGTGGAGGAATGCCGGCGGCTGGCCGATTTCACGGCCGTCTCAATCTTCGTCAACCCCGCCCAATTCGGCCCGGGCGAGGACTACGATCGCTATCCTCGGATGCTGGAAGAGGACCTCCGAAAGTGCGAGGCCGCCGGCGTCGACCTGGTTTTCAAGCCCTCGGCCGAGGAGATGTACCCTCGCGGCGTCCCCAAAGCGACCTTCGTTGAGGTTCCCGGGCTCTCACACGTCCTGGAAGGGGAGATTCGGCCGACCCATTTTCGAGGTGTGGCGACCGTCGTCCTCGCTCTCTTCGAGATCATTCGACCAGACGTCGCCGTGTTCGGCCAGAAGGATTACCAGCAACAGGCCCTCATTCGGCGGATGGTCGAGGATCTTCACATGCCCGTGGAGGTCGTCTCCCACCAGACCGTCCGCGAGTCGGACGGTCTGGCGCTCAGCAGCCGCAACGCCTATCTGGACGCCGAGCAGCGCCGGGGATCTGTTGCGCTATACAAGGCGCTTGAGGCGGCGTGCAAGGCGGTCGCCGGCGGCGAGTCGGACGCCGACCGGGTTCGACAGATTCTGCGTTCCCCGATAGAATCCGAAGTGGGGGCGACCCTCGATTACGCCGAGGTCGTGGACGCCGAGACGCTGGAATCGCTCGAACGCATCGAGCCCGGTCGGGCCTCGGTGGCCTTGCTGGCCGCGCGGTTCGGCAAGACCCGCCTCATCGACAACGCCCGCCTGACGGAGTGAGACGACTACGTATGCAGCTCAAGGTGCTCAGGAGCAAGCTCCATCTCGCCACAATCACCCGGAGCGACCTGTATTACCACGGCAGCCTGACGATCGACCCCGATCTCATGGACTCCGTTGGTCTGCTGCCCTATGAGGCGATCCTCGTCTCGAACGTCGCCACGGGAGATCGGGCCGAGACCTACATCCTGCCCGGCGTGCGAGGCTCCGGGGCCATCGAGCTGAACGGAGCGATGGCCAGGCTCGGCGCCGTGGGGGATCGTGTCATCGTCATGGCGTTCGCCATGATCGAGGCGGCCGAGGCGGAGGCCCATCAGCCCCGGGTCGTCGCCCTCGACTCCAAGAACCGGATCACCCAGAGGATCGATTATCCGCCGCTGGGCGAGGCGTCCGACGCGCCCTTCCAGAACGGTAGGGAAGCCTGGGCCGAGATGATCTAACCGGTGCCCGCCGGGACGCGAGAGGAACGCCATGCGACAGGTTCTGTTCACGATCCCGTTCCTGGGACTGAAGGTCTACGGCTACGGGGCCATGCTCGTTCTGGCTTTCGCCTCGTCGACCTGGCTTGCCGTCCGTCGGGCGCGTCGCGAGAAACTTGATCCCGAACTCGTTCTGGACATGGCCTTCTGGCTGTTCGCGGGCGGCTTGATCGGCGCTCGTCTCTTCTACTGCGTCCAGTATTGGGGTCGCGGCATTGACAGCATCCTCGACGTCTTCCAGTTCTGGAAGGGGGGGATCGTCTATTACGGCGGCATCTTCGGCGGCGTATCGGCGTTCTTTCTCTACAACCGCGTCAACCCGTTCCCTGTCCGTCCTTACCTCGACGCGCTGGCCCCGTCGATCGCCGTCGGCACTCTCTTCGGCCGACTGGGATGCTTCCTCAACGGGTGTTGCTTCGGCGACGTCTGCCACACCGCGCTCGGCGTGCGTTTCCCTCAGCACACCGACCCCTGGAATTCTGAGGTCCGTCTGGGACTGATCCCCCCGGATGCGGTTTACTCTCTCCCGCTCCATCCGACTCAACTCTACTCGGCGCTTGACGCGCTCGTGCTCCTCATCGTCCTGACTGCGTACTATCCGCTCCGCCGTCGTGACGGCGAGGTGCTTGGCGTTCTCATGCTCGCCTATCCGATCACCCGATTCCTCATCGAATACCTTCGCAACGACGAAGGGATTTTCTTCGCCGGCCTGACGATCTCCCAAACGATCAGCGTCTGCCTGCTCGCCTCGGCGGCGCTGTACTGGTTCTGGCTCTCACGCCTGCCGAAGGGGCGATACGCGGATCTCCCGGTCGCGCACGAGACCGAGGCTTCCGCCCTGACCGCTGTCGGCTCCTGAAGCCTGCGGTCGCTTGCCATCGCTCGGCCTCCCTAGCAAGATGGATCGCCGCCAGTACTCGACGCCTCGACGTCGAGAGACTGTGCGGATGGGAGGCAAATGCGATGAGGAAGCGACTCGGTTTCGGTCTCTGGTTGGGTCTCGCAGTGTTTGCAGGGAGCGGTTCGCGGGCGGAAGAGCTCCCCATCGGGGTCGCTCGCGTCGACGTGACTCCCACCGGCCCGATCCGCTTGCACGGTTATCTGGCCCGGTCGACTGAGACGACGAGCATCTCACATCCGATCTTCGCCAAGGCCCTGGCCGTTGGTTCCGATGCTGACAAGCCGGTCGTGCTCGTGTCGGTCGACAGTCTGGGCGTGTCCGCGGAGATCGTCGACGAGGTCGCCGCGCGGTTGAAGAAGAAGGCCGGACTGAGCCGTGAGCGGCTGGCGTTGGGAGCCAGTCACACCCATTACGCCCCCCTCCTGACGGGCGTCGCGCCCAATATTTTCGGGAAGCCGATCCCCGCCGATCAGCAAGAGCGAATCGACGCTTATACCCGAGAGTTCACCGACAAGCTGGAAAGCGTCTGTCTCGCCGCATTGGCGGATCGCAGGCCGGCGACCCTCTCATGGGCGCAGGGGACTGTCGGATTCGCGGCGAACCGGCGAAATCCTCCTGGCGGGCCGGTGGATCACGCGCTCCCTGTGCTCAAGGTCACAGCGCCCGACGGTAAGGTCAGGGCCGTCGTCACCAACTACGCTTGCCACTGCACGACCATCAAGGCCGAGGACAACAAGGTCGACGGTGACTGGGCCGGCGCCGCCCAGCGCGGGATCGAGGCCGACAATCCCGGATGCATCGCCCTGACGGTCGTCGGATGCGGCGCCGACTCGAACCCCAAGCCCCGCGGAACTCAGGAGGACGCTGAGAACCACGGTCGCGCCCTTGCCGACGAGGTCGCCCGGCTCATGAAAGGGCCGTGGAAGCCTCTGACGGGGAAGGTGGAAGCGGCGATGGACCGATTCCCCCTTTCGTATGACACCCTGCCGAACCGAGCCGATCTTGAGAAACTGATCGCCGCTGGCGGGCCGCCAGGCTACAACGCCTCGAAACAACTCGCCCGCCTCGAGCGCGACGGCAAGCTCGCCGAGACGCTCCCCTACTCCGCCCAGGCCTGGCGGTTCGGCGACGGCCTGATGATGGTCTTCCTTCCGGGCGAGGTCGTCGTCGACTACGTGTTGCGGTTGAAGAAGGAGTTCGACTCGTCACGTCTCTGGGTCACGGCTTACGCCAACGACGCGCCTTGCTATATCCCCTCCGAACGCATCCTCAAGGAAGGCGGATACGAAGGGGGCGGGGCGATGGTCTACTACGATCGCCCGACGAGGTTCAAACCCGGCTTGGAGCAGGTCATCATCGACGGCGTCCGTCGCGTCGCCGGCCAGAATTTCGAGGCGCCCGCGAAGGCCGCACAGGCTGACGACGACCACATCCCAGCCCTTTCTCCTCAGGACTCGCTCGCGAAGATCCGCACGAAGCCAGGGCTGAAGGTTGAGCTTGTCGCGGCCGAGCCGCTGATCGAGAGCCCCGTGGCCGTCGACTTCGGTCCCGACGGTAAGCTCTGGGTCTGCGAGATGTTTGATTATCCGGCCGGCCTGGACGGCAAGTACAAGCCCGGCGGCCGCATCAAGGTCCTAGAAGACCGCGACCATGACGGCAAGTACGACACGGCGACCGTCTTCCTCGACGGCCTCCCCTTCCCCACCGGCGTCACCTCTTGGCGGAAGGGCGTGCTGATCTGCGCGGCTCCGCAGATCATCTACGCCGAGGACGCCGACGGCGACGGCAAGGCCGACGTGCGCAAAACCTTCTACGAAGGGTTCGCCACCGAGAATTACCAGGCTCGCGTCAACGGACTGGCCTACGCCTCGGACGGCTGGGTCTATGGCGCGAACGGCCTGATCGGCGGCAAGATCCACGGCCGGGCAGACGGCCGCGATGTCGAGATCGGCGGTCGGGACTTTCGTTTCAAGCCGGATCTCGGGGTGTTTGAACCTGCCTCGGGACTAACCCAGCAGGGTCGTGTTCACGACGACTGGGGGAACCAGTTCGGCGGCAGCAACAGCGTCCTCATCCAGCACTATCCGCTGCCCGATCACTATGTCCGGCGCAATCCACGGGCGTCGTCCCCTTCACCGGCCGTGACCCCCAAAGGGGACGCAGACCAGGCCAAGCTCTACCCCGACAGTCGAACGCTAACCCGCTTCAACGAGCCCCAGAACGCCAACCGGGTCACCAGCGCGTGCAGCCCCCTGGTTCATCGCGACCCCCTGCTGGGCGAGGAATACCTGGGCAACGCCTTTGTCTGCGAGCCTGTCCATAACCTCGTCCGACGCATGGTCCTGACGCCCCAGGGAGCGACCTTCGCGGGCCGCCGGGCTCCGGACGAGCAGGATCGCGAGTTTCTGGCGTCGACCGATTCCTGGTTCCGGCCAGTCCAGGTGCGGACCGGTCCCGACGGCGCACTGTGGGTCGTGGACATGTATCGATTCATCATCGAGCACCCGCGCTGGATCAGCCCCGACCGGCTGGCCAAACTGGACGTCCGCGCGGGGGCTGACAAGGGCCGGATCTACCGCGTCGTCCCCGAAAAGGGTTCGCTCCGACCCGTGGCCACGCTCGAAACGCTCGGCACGCCTGAGCTGGCCGCCGCCATCGAGACCCCCAACGGTACGGTGCGAGACACTGTCCAACGCCTGCTGGACCATCGTCAGGACCATTCCGCCAAATCCGTCCTGATGCGGATCGCCCGAGAGAGCAAGATCCCCGAGGCCCGCGCTCAGGCCGTCGCCGCCCTGGATGTGACGGGCGATCTGGATTCCGACGTTCTGGTCGCGGCCCTCGGGGACGAGAAGCCGATTGTTCGGCGTGAGGCGGTCCGAATCGCCGAGTCCCGGCTCGCGAAGGACTCAGCCGTCGGTCAGGCCGTTGTGCGTCTCGCGGACGACCCGGACGTTCGGGTCCGCTATCAGACGGCGCTGAGTCTCGGTGAGTGGCCTGCTTCCGAGGCAGGCCGAGCGCTGGCGGCGATTGCGGTCCGCGACGGCAGCGATACCTGGATTCGCGCCGCGGTGCTCACCTCGGCCACGCCGCACGCTCATATCGTGCTGGAGCGTCTGATCGCTGAGGCCGGTCCCGCCGGCCCGCCGTCGACGTTCGTCGGGCCGCTCATCGCCACGCTCGCTCGAAGTCGGGACCGTGAGGCTGTCGCGAAGGCTTTGGCCGTGGTCGCTTCCTCCTCTGAGCCGGAGCCCGCGCGGTGGCGACTGGCGGCCGCTGCCGAACTCCTGGACGCGGCGAAGGAGACGGCACTCGCCGCGGACCCTCGCGTCCTCCCCTTGATCGCTTCAGCTCGAAAGAAGGCGGCTGATGCCAAGGCGTCGCCGGCCGACCGCGTCGCCTCTCTACGTTTGTTGGGACGAAGCCCCGCCGATCGGGACTCGGATCGCGGTTTGGTCGCGGATCGACTCGACCCGGCCGAGCCGGCCGAAGTCCAGACTGCGGCCCTTCAGGCGCTGGCACGGCTGGCTGATGCGGCCTCCGACGATGCGATCATTGTGCGTTGGAATCGACTCGGCCCTGGCGCGAGGTCGGCCGCGATCGACGCCCTGGTGGCTCGGGACGCTTCCGCCGCCTCGCTTCTGACCGCCGTCGAGGCCGGTCGCATTCCTCCTTCACAGATCGGGGCCCAGCATCGGGAACGGCTCCTGAAGAGTGGACCCGAGTCGCTGCGTAAGCGCGCCGAGGCCGCGTTTGGGACTCTTGCGATTGGCCCTCGGGCCGACGTCCTCGCCCGCTACGAGTCGGTGAAATCGAATCCTGGCGACCCGATCCGCGGCAAGGGCGTTTTCCAACGCGCCTGCTCCGTCTGCCACAAGCTTGAAGGAGTCGGCGTCGAGGTGGGTCCGGATCTGGGGGCGCTGACGGACCTGTCCCCAGACGCGTTGCTGACGGCGATCCTCGACCCGAATCGCGAAATCGACGCCCGCTACGTCAGCTACAACGCCGCGCTGAAGGACGGTCGCACCATCTCGGGGCTGATTGCCAGCGAAACGGCCAGTTCCTTGACCTTGAAGCGTCAGGAGGGGGCGCTCGATGTGGTGCTCCGCGACGACATTGAAGAGATCGCCTCGTCCGGCCGATCGCTCATGCCGGAGGGTTTGGAGAACGACCTGAAGCCCGAGGAAATCGCCGATGTCATCGCCTACCTTGGCAAGGGGGCGTCCCGGCCGAAGGTTCAGGACGGAAATCGTCCTCTGATCGTCAAGGCGGGCCCTGGCGGCGTGATCCGCCTGACCGCGGCGACGGCCGAGATTTACGGTCCCAGCCTCGTCTTCGAGACCGAACACGCGAACCTCGGCTACTGGCATGCTCCCGCCGACCACGCGGCGTGGACGGTGGAAGTCGATCACGGCTCAATGTTCGACGTGACTCTCGAATGGGCCTGCGACGACGCCTCAGCCGGCAACGCCTACCTGCTGAACCTGGGGAGAAAGTCGTTCCGAGGCGTCGTCCCGACGACCGGCGGATGGGGGAGTTACCGCAAAGCCTCGGTCACGCACGAGGTTTTCCACAAGGCCGTCCATCGGGTCGAGATTCGACCCGATGGTCCGATTCATGGAGCGCTCGCAGACCTCCGCGCGATCATCCTGACTCCAGCCGAAGCCGGCGATTCCGGCCCCGAGACGCCGGCTGAGGTGGCGCAGGCGATTCTCGACCCCAAGACGACCGCGGCGGAGAAGCAAGCCCTCATCGACCGCAACTCCGAAAGGTCGGCCGCTCTCATCGCCGCAATGGCCGAAGGTTTGGACGCCGCCGATGAAGCGGAGGAGTATCGCCGCATCCCCTGGATCTGGCGCGTCGCCATCGCCGCGGGCAAGCGCGACGATGCCTCCGAGATGAAGAAGATCCTGGACGTCTCGCTTCCGACCGACGCTCCCGACGCCAAGCTCCACGACTGGCGCGCCGTGGTTCTGGGCGGCGGCCTCATTAACGGTGTGAGCATGACCGGCCCGATGCCCGGGGCACGTTTCGCGGAAGTTCTTCGCGACGAGCCTGCTCTCAAAGCCCGATGGGACCGCTCGATCGCTCTGGCCGCGAAGATGGCCGACGATGCGAAGGTTCGCACTGGAACCCGCTATGACGCCCTCCGGATGCTGGGCGTCGAACCCTGGGAGAAGCACGGCGAGCACCTGACGCGCTACCTCGCCGCCGGCATCGATCCTGAGTTGCACCAGGGGGCCGTCTGCGCGTTGGCGGACGTCCCGTCGACCAGGGTGGTCGCCCCCTTGCTGGATTGCCTCGGTCGTCTCACGCCGGGAAATCGTAAGTTTGCGATGCAGGCGCTCGTTCGCGACGCCGACCGTCGCGAGGCCCTCGTCGACGCCCTCGAAGCCGGGAAGGTCAAACCGGCGGATCTCAGTGAACAGGTTCGAGCGGTCCTCGTAACCCCGGAGAAGACGCGATCGGCCGACCGAGCCAAGCGTCTGCTGTCCCCCTCGACCGAAAAAGCCGATCCCGGCGCCGCGCTTCTCATACCCTTCGACGCCCTTGTCGCCCGGCTCCACGATCGAGGCCTGCGCATCCTCGACGCTCGTCCCAAGGCCGAATACGAGAAGGCGCACATCCCGGGCTCGGTCTGGGTGGACGTCAAGAAGGCTGAGGCCCTGGCGGCCGCTCCCGGTGGGTTGCAGGACGCAGGTCGGTGGACGGGTTGGATCGCCGATCTCGGGATCGATCCGATGGCCGAGATCGTCGTCTACGACGCGAAGCGTCAACTTGACGCCGCCCGCGTCTGGTGGCTGCTCAGTTATCTGGGCGTCGGGCGCGTGGCCCTCCTCGACGGCGGCTTTCCGCTCTGGGAACGGGAGGGACTGGCCGTCGATTCGGAGCCTGCCAAGGTCACAGCCTCGCCTTTCCCGATCTCCTTGCGCAAGGATCGCCTGGCGACTCGCGAGGACGTGTCGGACGTCCTGAAAGCGCAGTCCGCCCGAATCGTCGACGCCCGAAGCGAGGCTGAATACGTCGGCGATCGGGTGCTCTCGATGCGAGGGGGGCGGATCCCTGGCGCCTGTCCGGTCGAATGGGTTCGACTGGTCGACGCCGACGGCCGATTTCTCAACCCCGAGGCGCTTCGGGAACAGTTGCGAGCCGGCGGCGTCCAACCGGGCTCGCCGGTGGTCGCTCATTGCCAGGGAGGCGGCCGAGCCTCGGTCGACGCGTTCGTCCTTGAACGGTTGGGATACTCGACCCGAAACTACTACCTTGGTTGGTCCGACTGGGGAAACGCCGAGGACGTGCCGATCGAAACGGGGCCGTCGAAGAAGTGATCGCTCAAACTGTTCGTCGGGCGACCGCGAATAGCGACGTTCCAGTCGGCAGCCAGCCACGCAGGGCCAACGGCTGCTCCATCGTGTAGACCGCACTCAGGAGCAGCGAGCCCGGCCATGGAGGAAGCCGAAGGTAGCGAAGGTAGACTTCGGCGGGATCTTCACCGGGCCCCGCATCACGTCTCCCCAACCGTCGCCGGAGAATCGGGGTCATCCAGGAGCCCCACCAGAAGATCGATTCGATCGACAATCCCGAGGCGTCGAATGCGGAACGGAGCCCTTCCGGCAGGTAGCGCCGACGGTGCCCCTGGACGGAGTCGAATTCCGAGAACAGCGACGGCTGGGCCGGGACGCTGACCACGAGCAAACCGCCCGCCTTGACCAGACCTGAAAGGGTGGCGACGGCGGCCCGGTCGTCGTCGAGGTGCTCGATGACATCGAGCGCCAGGACCGCGTCGAACGTCTCGGGGGCCGAGGTTTCGGGCCAAGCTTGCGTGAGATCGGCCTCGACGAGCCGGCGGCCGGGGGTGTCGAGCCGACCCAGGATTTGGGGAGAGACGTCCAATCCGATCGCCTCGTAACCGGCCGTTTCGAGCGATTCGAGCGTCACACCCCAGCCGCAGCCGGCGTCGAGAACCCGATTCGGCGGGCGGATCCCATACCGCTTCAAGAGGGCGAGTGTTAGTCTTGCACGCGCGGTCCACCAGGGGTGACGCCTCACGGCGTCTCCCGTCCTCATGAGGATTTCTTCGCTCATGTGGTCGTCCGCGACTCCTCGCGACCAGGTGCGGATCATCGGAAGTCTCTGTTCCCTCGAGCGAGGCGGCGAGTTTCACGGACCGATTTCGCTCCGTCTCGATCCGAGCGGACAGCATACACAATCGTAGCATTAACCCGATCTGGAGTTTTCTCCTGGCGCGACGCGGGCCGGTCGGCCGAAAAAAATGAAATGCGAGGCGCGCGACTCCGCCCGACCGCGAATCCATGTTGCGATCTGTAAACCCGCTCGGATGGATGTGAGTAGGGGGTTGGACTTACGAAGGAATCCGTTAGAATATCGCTGGACCCTTCCCGGCCTTCTGCTTGCGGTCGTCGGAAGGGGGGTCATGTCAACAATCTCCGGTCGGCAGGCGTGTTGGATGGGGAACTCGAGACGACCCTTGAAGCCCTCAGCCGACCTCCTTCGGCAGAGTTCGATCGTCGAATGGGCGTTACGGCGCGCCATCCTTCGATGTGGGACATCACTGCGCCTCGGAAAGAAGTAGGACGCGACTCCGTCGCGGCGACTCTTCGCCCGCGGCTTCGGTGACGCTCGGTCCGGACGTGCAACGACCTCGGTACGTGGATGTCAGCTTCCCCACTCGTTGTTGACCGGGAAGGTCGGGACGGTTCTCCATGAAAGTGAAGCTCATCGTCGTTCGGGGAAAGCCGGAGGGTAAGGAGATCCCCCTCTCCGGCACGAAGTTCAAGATCGGGCGTGGCGAAACCTGCCACCTCCGGCCCAACAGCGAGCAGGTCAGTCGCGAGCACGCCGAGTTCAACATCAACAACGGCGTGGTCACAGTCGCCGACCTGGGGAGCCGCAACGGCACGTTGGTCAATGGCAAGGCGCTGACCGAGGGCCCTTGCGTTCTGAAAGACCGCGATCTGGTCCAAGTCGGTCCGTTGACGTTCGCCGTCTCGATCGAGCGGGTGCCCGGCGCTGCGGCCGCGACTCCCGCCGCCCCCAAGCCGGTCGAAGCTGCCGCCGCTCCAGTCCCGAAGGCCCCCGGCAAACCTGCCCGCTCTGCCCCCGAAGACGTGCTGAACGAGGATATCGACGCCTGGCTGGTAGGTGAACCAGGCGGAAGCAATCCCGAGGTTCCTACGACTGTCTACGGCGGTGAAACCCTCACAATCGCAGCTTTCAAGGACAATCCGGAAACGCCGGCCGCTCCGAAGCCCACTCCCGTCCCAAGTGCCAAGGTAGAAGACGACGAAGAGGAAGAGGAAGAAGAGGACGAGGACGAGGACGAGGACGAAGAAGAGGAAGAAGAGGACGAGGAACTCGAGGATACTCTGGAAGACGAGGAAGAGGACGAGGACGAAGAAGACGAAGAAGGTCAGCCCGCTGAGGAGTTCGTCGACGAGTCGAATCCCTTCTACGCTGCCAAAAAGGCTCAGCAGCAGGCGACCAAGGCTCCCCCGCCAGGGTCAGGCGGAGCCAACCAGCAGTTCAAGGACACGAGCGATGCAGCCGGCGAGATCCTTCGGAAGCTGATGGAGAAGCGTCGGGCGTCCAAGTAAGGTCGTTTCGCCCGCCTTAATTCGTCACGCCTGTGCCGGTGACCGTTCGATATGTCCAGTCCTGAGATCCTCGCGGAAGAATCGCCGTTCGAAGACGCTCATCGCGGGGTTTCCCGGCTGATCGAGCGTCTCGAAACGGTGGTTGTGGGTCAGCGTCCGCTCATTGAGAAGCTGATCGTCGCACTTCTTGCCGGGGGACACGTTCTTATTGAAGGCGTCCCCGGCCTCGCCAAGACGCGGATGGTTCGAGCGCTGGCCCAGGCGCTCGACCTCCCGTTCCGTCGAATCCAGTTCACGCCAGACTTACTTCCGGCCGACCTGACTGGAACTCAGATCTATCGCCCCTCGACCGGCTCGTTCGACGTCCGGCCGGGCCCAATCGTCACCAGCGTCCTACTCGCCGACGAGATCAACCGCGCTCCGGCCAAGGTCCAGAGCGCCCTGCTAGAGGCCATGCAAGAGGGTCAGGTCACCGTTGGGGACGAGACGATTATCTTGCCCGACACCTTCTGGGTGTTGGCGACTCAAAACCCGATCGAGCATGAAGGGACCTACCCCCTGCCGGAAGCGCAGCTCGACCGCTTTCTGCTGAAGGTGCTGGTCGGCTACCCCGGTCGTGATGCCGAAATGGCCATGCTCGACCTCCCCAACATCGCTGAAGCGCCGCACCCAGAATCCTGGGCGGACGACGAGCAGCCGCTCTTCAACCCGGACGAAGTGATTCGACTTCGCCGATTGACGGCCTCGATCCGCGTGGCCGACTCGATCAAGGAGTACATTGTCGACCTCGTCCGGGCGAGCCGTGATCCTGAGCCCTACGGTCTGGGGCTCGCGCCTTTCATCGATCTGGGAGCAAGCCCCCGGGCGACGATTTCACTCGTGCGCGCCGCAAGAGCCCACGCCCTGCTCTCTCAGCGGGATTACGTTACGCCCCATGACGTAAAATCTCTCGCGCGCGACGTCCTCCGCCATCGGATCGTGATCAGTTACGAGGCCGACGCCGAGGGGATGTCCGTCGACGAGATTCTCGGCAAGATCCTGGATCACATTCCCGTCCCCTGATCCCCGTCAGGTGTGGGGCCACCATTCCATGTAGCCCTCCCAGATCCGATCGAGCGCCGCGGCGGCTCGCGCGTGGAGCTTGATCTCGACGAGTTCGGACATCGCCGTGAAGTCGGGGTTGATCTCGACCGTCGTCTTACCCGCCGCCTGGGCGATTCGAAGGGGGGCGACGATGTAGTCGAAGAGGCTGCTCGTCCCGATGCTGAAGACGACGTCGAAGCCCGTCCACAACTCGGTTTCCAGCCGACCCAGCTTCTCGGGATCGAGAGACTCCTCGAAGAGGACGACGTCGGGACGGAGGACCGCATCGCAGATGGGGCAGAGCGGCAGGTCAGCGAGGCCCTGATAGTCCTCGACTCGTTCTCTGTAGTCGCATCGAGTGCACTTGATAACGTGGAGGTCGCCGTGGACGTCCAGGACGTTTCGCGAGCCCGCTGCGCTGTGGAGACCGTCCACGTTTTGAGTCAGGATCCAAACGGCGTCGAAGTAGCCGTCCATTTCGGCCAGCACCTTGTGGCCACGGTTCGGCTGGGCACCCCGACTGGCTCTCTCGATTTCCCGGAGATAGTTCCAGGTGAGTTCAGGACGGGCTCGGAACATCGGGCCTGACAGGATCTGCTCGATCGTCAAGCCGTGCGGCGTGGCGGTCTCCGACCGGTAAAGACCCCCAACTCCGCGGTAGGTCGGCAGGCCGGAATCGGCCGACATCCCGGCTCCGGTCACAGCGAGGATCCTGTTCGCTTTCCGAAGTCGCTGGACGACGTGGCGGATTCCTCGCGTATCGTCTTCGGAGAACTCGTCGGCGGGTCGTGGGGAGCGGGAGGGCTCCATGATCGGCCTCGATCGGATGCTAAGGCTGTGCGAACGGCGATCAAGTATGGCACGGAACCGCCCCCCTCCGCCAGACCACCCCTCCCGGCGACTCCGCCTTGACGAGAGGGACGGTCCGGCCTAGATTCCGGCGCCCGAAGGCGCAGCCTCGGGAGGCTCTCGATCTCGCGGGGAGACGGAATGACGCGGCACAGTCAAGAAAAGATCCAAGAGCCTGCCAGCCCGATCACGGTGCCATTCAACCGGCCGTTCATCGCCGGCAAGGAACTGTTTTACATCGCGCGCGCCGTGACTCAGGGGAACATCGCCGGCGACGGCGAGTTCACTCGCCTTTGCGCTCGCTGGATGGAAGAGCGATTCGAGATCCCCAACGTTCTGCTGACCCCCTCCTGCACGGCGGCCCTGGAAATGGCCGCCATGCTCTGCGACCTTGGGCCGGGGGACGAGGTGATCATGCCCTCGTTCACGTTCGTCTCGACCGCCAACGCAGTCGCCCGCCTGGGGGCTCGACCCGTATTCGTGGACGTTCGCGAGGACACGCTCAACCTGGACGAGACTCTCATCGAAGAGGCCGTGACCGAGCGGACGCGGGCGATCTTTCCGGTGCATTACGCCGGAGTCGCCTGCGACATGGACGCCGTGATGGAGATTGCTCGTCGTCGCGGTCTGAGGGTGGTCGAGGACGCTGCGCAGGGGGTCGACGCCTCGTACAAGGGACGAGCGTTAGGCTCGATCGGCGACCTTGGCGCTTACAGCTTCCACGAGACGAAGAATTTCATCTGCGGCGAGGGAGGCGCGCTCTGCGTCAACGATCCTGAACTGCTCATGAGGGCGGAGATCCTGCGCGACAAGGGGACGAACCGCCGCCAGTTCTTCCGAGGCCAGGTCGACAAGTATACCTGGGTCGACGTCGGCTCCAGCTACGTCCCCAGCGAGATCTGCTCGGCCTTCCTGTACGCGCAGTTGGAGATGGCCTCCGACATCGGAGCCTCGCGCCGAGAGAAATACGAAGAGTACGTGGCTCGGCTCGAACCCCTGGAACGAGAAGGCCGACTCCGCCTGCCGCGGACGCTGGAATCCTGCCGCAGTAATCACCATCTCTTCTACATCCTCTTGCCCGATGAGGCGACTCGCGACGCCCTTGCGGCCCATCTCCGGTCTCACGGCGTTCTTGCGGTATTCCACTACGTGCCGCTCCACACGTCGCCGATGGGTCGGTCGTTCGGCGGCCGCGATGGGGATCTGCCCGTGACCGAGGATGTCGCAAGGCGATTGCTGCGACTCCCTCTGTTTCACGAAATGACGTCTGATGAGCAGAACTACGTCGTCGAGCAGATCGAGGGGTACTTTCTTCGATGCAAGCGACGGCCCGCGGCCTGACCGCCGAATCTCTCGCCTGGGACACGGCCCACTTCGGCCTCTCGATCGCCCGCATCCAGATCGGTTGCGACGATTCGGGGCTGGGTCAGGCGTTGACCAGCGCGCGACGCGACGGCCTGGAACTGGTCTACGTCTTTACGCCTCCCGAATTCTCGATGCCAAACGATCTGTTGGCTCGATTCGATGGGCTCAAGGTCGATGAGCGGGTTGTGTTCTCGATCGACCTGGAGGTTCCGCACAGCGACGTGGCCAGCTCGGATTCCTTGCACCTCTCCGAGGCTCCTTGCAGGGAGCCCTCGCCGGCGTTGATCGAACTGGCGGTGGCCGCGGGAGAATACTCGCGGTTCGCCGTCGACCCTCGTATTCCCGAAGACCGGTTTCGTCGGTTGTATGAAGTCTGGATCGCTCGGAGCTGCCTCCGTGAAGCAGCGGACGTGGTGTTCGTCGCAGAGGAGCCAGTGACGAACCCTGAGCCGTTAGGGCTCATAACGGCGTCCGTTCGCGATGGGACCGGCGTGATTGGACTCGTCGCCGTCAGTCCCACAGCGCGAAGGCGCGGCGTTGGCCGGGCGATGATGAGTCGCGTTCAGGAGTGGCTGGCCGCCCGAGGCGTGAAGCGGTCGTCGGTCGTAACCCAGGAAGCGAACGGCCCCGCCTGCTCTCTTTATCGATCATGTGGTTACAGCCCGATCCAGCGGGAGACCATCTACCATTTCCGACCGTGCGGGTCATTGGCATGAGTACGAGCGAACGTTACTGCGGGAGTCGGCCATGATCGACGAGGCCGACGACCCCCGGCCCTGGGAGGTTCTGTCGTCACGCTACCTGAGCCGTAAACCCTGGCTCACACTTCGTGAAGATCGAGTCCGGCTGCCCAACGGGACCGTGATCGAGGACTACAACGTCCTGGAGTATCCCGACTGGATCAACGTCGTGGCGCTGACGACCGACCAGCGGATGGTCCTGATCCGGCAGTATCGCCATGGGAGTCGGGCGGTGCACTACGAGCTTCCGGCCGGCGTGTGCGACCCGAGCGATTCTGATCCTGAAACTACAGCTCGACGCGAGTTACTTGAGGAAACGGGTTACGGCGGCGGGTGTTGGTCTCCGCAGATCTCACTCTCGGCTAACCCGGGAACCCATGCCAATCTGACGCACTCTTTCCTGGCGGAAGGGGTGGTGCTGCAACAGGCTCCGACTCCCGAGTCGACGGAAGATCTCCGAGTCCATCTCGCGACTCTCGATGAGGTCCTCGCGATCGTCAAATCGGGCGGCGTGCTCCAGTCCTTGCATACGGCCGCCATTCTTTTCCACAAGATCCAGGAACGTCCCTAGGCTTTGAGGGATCGCGATGTCCATGGTCGACGTCTCCGTCGTGGTTCCCGTCTACAATTCCGAGAAGACCCTCCACGCGCTCGTCGAGCGACTGGTCGACGTCCTTGAAGCGGCCGGGACGACGCACGAATTCATATTCGTCGACGACGGCAGCGCCGACGGTTCCTGGCGCGTCCTTCAGGCGATACGATCCAAACGGCCCGATCGGGTCGTCATCGTTCAACTCATGCGGAATTACGGTCAGCACAATGCGCTCATGTGCGGATTTCGGAGGGCCCGAGGTGCGGTCGTCGTGACGATGGACGACGATCTGCAGAACCCGCCCGAAGAGATCCCGAAGCTGTTGAAGGCTCTGCGCGAACGAGACCTCGATCTCGTCTACGGCGGGTACGAATCGAAACGCCACAGCTCGTGGCGGAATGCCGGCTCGCTGATGGTGAACGTGTTCTACAGGGCCGTCTTCCGCAACGACGTCACGGTAACCTCGTTTCGAGCCATTCGGTGTCCACTGCTCGACGCCATCCTGGAATACGACCTGAATTACACGTTCGTCGACGGCCTGCTGGCGTGGAACACACGGCGGATCGGTCAGACTCCCGTCGTCCACGAGGCACGACGCGAGGGTCGCTCGGGATACAACGTCCGCAAGCTGTCGCTGCTGGCGCTCAACCTGTTCACGAACTTCTCCCTCATGCCGCTCCAGATCGTCTCGGCGTGCGGGTTGTTCGTCTCGACGGTCGGATTTCTGCTGGCGTTTTACTACCTGGCCTGCGCCCTGGCGTCCGAGATCGTTGTGCCTGGATACGCATCCACGATCATCGCGATCCTGATTATTGGGGGCACGCAGCTTCTGGGCTTGGGAATCATCGGCGAGTATCTCGGTCGGCTGCATCTCAACGTGAACCGAAAGCCGCAATATCGCGTTCGTGAGGAGTCGAGTCCGCGCCAGGAGATTGCCGCCAGCGGTGCACGGAACATCCGCCTGGACGAAGCTCATGGCCGGGAGCCGCGTTCACACTCCACAACGGGGGAGCGTTCGCATGTCGATTGAGACCGCCGCCGCGGCGGCAGAGGTCGTTCACCGGGACGACGAGTACGACAGCCGCGAATTCGCCATGCTCCGGCGGATGCAGGAACACCACTTCTGGTATCGCGGCCGTCATCGCTTCCTGCTCGACGCGGTGCGTCGGCACATCGAGACTCCCGCTCGGATCGTCGATCTGGGCGGCGGCTGCGGCGGGTGGGTTGATTACCTCGCCGGGCGATCGGGCTTTCCGATCGAGGAACTCGCACTCGCGGATTCGTCGCAGGTTGCGCTCGATCTAGCGGCAGACGCCCTTCCTCCCCAGGTCGCAAGGCTCCGCGTCGACCTGCTGAACCTCCCCTGGACGAATCGCTGGACGTCGGCCTTCCTTCTGGACGTCATCGAGCACATCCCCGACCATCACGAGGCGTTGCGACAGGTCTACCACGCGCTAAAGCCGGGCGGAACGCTCTTTATCACGGTGCCGGCGCTTCGCCAGTTCTGGAGCTGGAACGACGACTTCGCCCGTCATCAACGCCGGTATCACCGGCGGGAAATGATCGAACTCGGGATCGAGTGTGGATATGAAGTCGTCGACGTGCGGTACTTCATGTTCCTCCTGAGCCCGATTCTGCTGCTGAGCCGGGCGCTGACCGGGCGTAAGATCGACAAGGCGACGGAGGAAGAACGTCGCGAGTTGGCGACGAAGATGCACGCCGTCCCCGCGGCTCCAATCAACGAACTCCTGTCGGCGGCGTTTGGGCTGGAGACGCCGCTTGGACGGCTCGTCCGCTTCCCCTGGGGGACCTCGTTGCTGGCCGTCCTGCGGAAGCCTAAGGCCTGAGTCGACCGACGGTTCACCGCGTTAGCACGGCCGAACGTCCATCGTCGTACACGGTTTTCGGGTAGTTCTCTCGGATGTAGCGATCCAGATAAGCGTGCGCGACCTTGCCCCGGCGCGCCAGATCGTCGCTCGGCCAGGCGGAGCCGTTCGGCGGGCACTTGCTCGACGGAACAATGACGACCGCAGGAGGATCGGCCTGGATCGCGGCGAGATTCGCCGCTGCGTCCTCCGGCGCATCGAACACCCCCGCGTAATAGCCATGCAGCCGGCCGCTCATGGGTCGTTGCGCGATCGTGAGGAGCTGGGAGTCGAGCGGAAAGACGAGAACCGAGTCGTTCGGTGCAGTCTGCTCGCGAAGATACCTGGCGACGGCCGTCGCCGGGGCGTCGAACTCAAGCGGGCGTGCGAGGCCGGCCAGTCGCGCTCCGGGGGTAGGGCCGATCGGTACGAGGTCCCAGCGCGAGTACGGCGTCATCCCGTAAGCCGCGTAGGCCAGAACGCCCCCGGCGAGGAGCCCGCAGGTCGCGGCGCTTGCGCGGAGGCTAGGCCGATTCGTCGGATCGATCGCCGCGGTTCGAAGCATCCCCAGAAGTTCGAACGCCGCCACGATGACGGGTGGAATGACCTGAAGCAGGTGAGCCGGATCGCGGCGGTGCATCGCCTGGTGAACCACAGCCAGGCCGACGAGCGCCGAGGCGAGCAGGAACAGCGATTTTGGGGTTGCGCCTCGTCTCCACGAGCGGACCAATCCCACCAGTAAAGCGATGCCCAGAATCAGAGCGGCGGATGCGTAGCCCAACTGAATCGCGAACAAGGGGGCCATGGGCGCAGCCATCCCCCGAGAGACGACTAGCGCCCCATGCAACGAACTCGCCAGAAACTGCCAGGGTGCTGTTAACCCGCCGACGTAAGCCAGGTAAATCAGCCACCCGATCGGAAAGCATGCGGCGACTGAAAGGAATGTTGCGGAGGAGCGGACGAATTCGCGGCGATCGCGTCGAAGCTCGACGAAGGCGATCATCGCGCTGACCGCCGCCCCGGCGAACGTTCCCATGTCCAGCCGGAAGAGCCAGCCCAGTCCAACGATCGCACCGGAAGCCGCTAGCCAGCTTCGTTTTCGATCGTCTGCCGCATATAACCAGCCCTGGATCGACCAAAGCGTGGCCAGCGGGATCAACCACACGTACCACTTGTAGTAGCGTGCCATCAGCACGTAGCCGACGATCGCCGAGGCCACTCCAGCCCATCGAGACCATTCCCGCCTCGAGAGGGAGTAAAGCAGTGTGAAGCAGAGCGAATAGCCCCCGGCGCACAGCAGCGTTTCACCCCAGAGCGACCCGCTCAAACGAAGCCCGAGAGCGCTTGTGAGCATGGCCATCGGCCCGTAAACCGTGACGATGTCCAGCCCCGGAGTTTTCCCCAGCAACGCCTGGCCCCCGATCGCGAGTTGATACCCGTGGTCTCGGCTGGTCAGGTAGTAATCAACCCCCGGCGCTTTGAGCAGAATCAAGGCCAGGAACACGGTGAATATGGCGATCGTCGCGAAGGATTCCGCTAGACCTGAAGGCTGCGTGGCGCCGCCCTCCGAGGCGAGGCGAAGAAAACGGCGGTGGATCATCCGGCGAGGTTCGGAGAGTTGGACCTGACGATCGAGCATGACGGAGCCTCTGACCCGGACATGAGGAGCCTCGAACGACTTCGAGAGCCCTAGCCGGCGGCTTCTTACCTCAAGTCGGAGTGAGACGCAACGCCAAGGCCGTGCCATGGATGCTTGCCCGGCTCACGCGTGAGGACTACGATGATCGCCAAAACGATCTCAGTCCGATTGCCGAGGGCGAGGCGATGAATCGGTTGGCGGAACGGATCGGCTCTTCGTTCGACCCGGTTTCGGAAAACCCCGCGCGACGAGGCGTTCAGTGGGCGTTGGTCGTGGTGGTGGGGCTGCTCGGCGTTTTCGCCGCGCATCATCCAATGATCTTCTCCGGCTTCAGCCGGATTCAGACCGACCTGGGCGATTCAAGGCTTCTGAACTACCTGCTGGAGCACGGCTGGCTTTGGGTTAATCGAACGCCGGGCCACGATCGGTTTTGGGACGCCCCCTTCTTCCACCCGGTCAAGAACGTCATCGCGTACACCGACTCCATGTTCAGCTACGGCCCCTTTTACTGGCCGTTTCGCCTGGTCGGCTTCTCTCCTGAGGTCTCCTTCGGCCTCTTCCTGATCACCTCGACGGTCTTGAACTATGCTGCGGGAGTGCTCCTCTTTGGGCGAGGACTGGGTTTCGGCGCGCCGGCAACGGCGGCGGGAGCGGGTTTGATCGCTTTCGGCGCGCCACGAATGAATCAGCTAATGCACGCGCAGCTGGTCCCGTTCTTCTATCTACTGATCGCCCTGTACGCGCTCTGCCGAATCATCCGCGAGGGAACCGCAAGTGCGGCCGAACGCGCGTCGTGGTGGATTGTCTTTGCCCTGGGTGTCGCGGCGCAGTTCTACGGAGGCGTCTACCTCGGCTGGTTCTTTGGTGTGGCTCTCGCGCTTACGGCGGTAACCGCCCTGGTACTTCGAACGAGTCGTGACGAAGTCGTCTCGTTGATTCAACGCGACTGGTGGGCTGCTGTGCTGGCTGCAGCGGTTGGGATTCTCGTCCTGATTCCGTTTCTCGCTCACTATTTGCCGGCTGCTCGGGAGTTCGGCGGCACGTTCAACGATGTCCAGGCTTACGGGCATCCCACGAACTGGTCGTGGTGGAACGTCGGTCCGAACAACTGGTTCTGGGGTTGGATCGATCGGCGATGGCCGATCGGTCCCCATCCGTTCCCCTGGGAGTTGAACCTGGGAATCGGCTTCCTGACCACGGCAGCCTGCGGAGTGGGTCTCTATCTGAGCAAGAACTCACCGCTTGGACGGGTCGCTCTGGCAACGATGCTTCTGGTCTTGATCGCGATGACGTTGGTTCGGAACGATCGCGTCGTCTTGCTCGCTGGGGCAGCGGCCTGCTTCGCCTTCGGTTGCCTTTTCCGAGAACCGGATTGGACGGAGCGAGGTGCGGGGGCCTTTGCTTTGGCTGTGGCTGTGCTGCTAGCCTGTCCTCCATACAACGACGCGATCAGAACGCTGACGCTTGTCCTCATGGTCTTCTGCTGGGTGCGTCTCTGGGAGCGACGCTCACGGCCCGACGGTCTTCTGGCTCCGGGGGTAGGGCTGTTTCTGCTGACGTTGCATCTGTTGCCCTGGTCGACGATGTCGCTGATTGCGCCGGGAGCGGTCGCGGCTGGAGCCATCCTCTGCTACTTCCGGCCGAAACACCGAACGGAGATCGTCCTGGCGAGCGTCGGCCTGTTCTTGATCGCAGGCGCGTTGCTATCGCTCGAGAGTCGTCCGGAAGTTCTCTACCACGCCGCCCTGGGTGTGGCTTTCGGCTGGGTGTGTTCGACGACGCTCCCGCAGGTTCGTCTGAAGCCGTCGCAACTCGTGCCGATTCTCGCGGTCTCTTTCGCGCTTGTGATTCTGCTGTATGGCAAAACCTCCCTCTGGTACGCGCTCTCGCCCTACATCCCGGGCGCCAAAGCGATCCGCGTGCCAAGTCGCGTGGTTCTCATCCTCCTCGTTCCGGCAGCGTTCGGTCTCGCCTCGTTAGTCGAACGGCTGGATCGAAGTCTCTGGGGGATGGCGGCCTGGTGCCTTGCCCTGCTCTGCCTCGTCGAGCAGAGCGGCACCACCGACTGCTATTCCCTGGCCGAGAGTCGGGCCCGGATCGCGGTGATCTCGCAACAGATCGACCCGAGCATGGGGACCTTCTACTATCGACCAGAGTCCGAGGAGTCCGGCTTCGTCCAGTACAACCTCGACGCCATGTGGGCTTCGCTGAATACCGGCATTCCAACGATCAACGGAAACTCGGGGTGTTTCCCGAAAGATTGGTGGCCCTTCCCGCAGGCCGACGCTCCCAATAAGGCGACGACCGAAGCGGTCCTTCGCGCATGGTGCGAGAAATTCGGACTGGACCGTCGACGAGTGCAACGGATCGGTCGGCAAGCGGGACCGGACGAAAACGAGAAGCCCGTCAGCGATTCTGCTGAATGACGCGATCCTTGACGTCCCACGATCCGAGTTCCCCGCCCTGTCCAGCGTGGAGGACGTCGATTCGGAGAGGGGCGGCGGCTTTCGAGGGTTTCAAGACGACGACGTAAGAGGCTCCTCCCACCTCCCAGCGTTTGGCTCCGAGATCGACGATGAGCGCCGTGGACTCGTCGATCGCCACCCCCGCGGCTACTTCCGGATGGTCGCCCAGGACGCCGAGGAGCCGGTTGAGCCGGCTGCGTCGAAGCGCGTGCTGATCCACGACGACGCCGGGCAGGAATCCGAATCCGGTTCCAACGGAGGCCTTCTCGGTTCCGCCAGTAATCATCACGCGGGTCATCAACGCCGCGCCGGCCGAGGTCCCGCCGAGGACCCCCCCGCGAGCGAGGACCTTGCGGAAGGCGGCGTCGGTGGCGGTGCCGAGATAGGCGTCGGTCACACGCGACTGGTCGCCGCCGCTGAACCAAACGGCGTCCGCATCGTCGAGAGCGGCGACGAACTCGGGTTTATCGGCCTCGGCCCGCGATCGAGTGTGGAGGAGCTTGACGGAAGCGGCACCGTGCTTGCGCCAGGGCGCCAGGAACTCGTCCAGAGCCGGGCCGTCGGCGTCGGCGTCCTCGCTGGCCGTGGGGACGACGACGATCCGGGCCTTCGGACCGCCCGCCAGTTCGACGAACTTGCCGCGGACGGCGTCGGGCAGTCCGCCCCCGCCGCAAATCACGAGATGGCCGACGAGCTCTTCGCTCCGGCCTTCCGATCCACCGAGGATCGCTCCGAGCCCAAGAATGATCACCAGACTACGGACGAATACATCGTTCCTGGTCATGGGAAGTTCCGTGGGGTGGGCCGAGAAGAGGAGGAGCCCATCGGAAACGCCACGTCCCCGTGCGTCAGCTGATGCGACGGAAGGAGCGGCGGGCGAGAGAGATACGGTGAGAGGCGCCGCCGAGATTCGAACTCGGGGTGGAGGTTTTGCAGACCTCTGCCTTACCACTTGGCTACGGCGCCGACGTTGGAGGATCACGGCTCGGCCGGGTCGTCCTCGTCGAGAGGGCTCTAACTTACCCGAGCCCCCGACAAAGGGCAAGGACACTTACCTCCCCATTGGCTCAACTGTGGGGCGGTCAGCGGGGTGATGAGGATTTCCCAAGCTTCTTCAGTTCCTCCTCGAGGATGGCACGGTGGCTGGAGGTGTTTTTCGATGCATCGAGTTGGTCGCGCGCCGAGGTCAGAAGGCGTCGGAAGGGCTCGGCTCGATCGGGGCCTCCGGCCTGGGCCGCCGATGCGAGCCGGCGTGTGAGCCGGTCCGGAAAGTCGGAGCCCGGCGGCCAGGGACCCACAACGATCGGATACCAAAGATCCAGGGCCCTGGAGAAATCCTCCTTGCGAATGCTGTCGGAGATTCGATGCAAAACCGCCGACTCGATCGCACGCCAGACGAACGGCGACCGTGAACGAGCGGGCGATTGAAGGAGCTGTTTGAGGAGGCCTTCGTAATCACCCGTCGCAACAAACTGATCGATCAACAGGGCGTCGTATTTCACCCGGCGTTGGGGATCTAGTCGTTCGGGATCCATGATCGTAAGGAGGTCCAGGATTTCTCTCGTTCGGCTAGCGGGCTGAATCTCGCTCACTGGGAGCGTCATCGACACGAGTGCAACCTCGTAACACCAGTCGAGCGTCGCTCGCTGGTCGCGAGGATCAGGCCGGTCGCTCATCGCGAGCGGGCTCGCACCGGCGGGAGGCTCACTGGGAGCGACCCGTTGGGGGGCGTCCTTGTCGGACCACGTCTCGAGCCGATAGAGCGGATCCCCCAGATAGACCAATTTCCAGGGCTGCCCATAAGCCTCGTACGGGCCCTGTCGAAGGGCGGCGGAAAGCGGCATCTCAACGGACATCATCTGCGTCACGAGGTACGGAGATCGGAAGGCCGTCAGGAACGGCTCGTTCATGGAACCGAAATAGGAATAGGCGCCTCGTTCCAGAAAGCGCCCGGCGATGGTCGTCGGATCGTTGGGGTACGCGGCGGAGAAGCTGTGGATCAAGGAGATGACCGACGGGGGGCCGAATGGAACGTCCCCGGCGAGGCCCGGTCCTCCCGGAATCGAAAAGTCCCTTGGTGCGCCCGAGGAGTTCATAAGGATTAGCCCCCGAGCGTTCGGGGCAGCCGTGGCTTCATGCCAGGCGTTCAGGTCGGCGGCGTTTCCGGAGCGAGCGAGGACGGCGTCGGGGTCTGGGCGAACCAGTTGCAGGATCGATGTCGCGCCTGTGACATCGTATTCCGACCAGGGTGGACCGCCCGAATAGGTGTTCCAAAGGAGCGACGATCGTGGCTGGAGGAAAAGCGAGGCCATCGCTCGGTACACCGACGCTGGCGCGTCGCCGAGCAGTCGGCCGGCATAGGCCCAGCGGAGACGCAGGGAATCCGGGTCGACCGAGCCGCCGGGGAGATTCCGGCCAAGTAGGTCGTCCAGGGCCCGATCATCCTCACCGCTCGAGCCGTCCGCCGCTCGATAACGATATGGCCAGTCGCCTGCCAGGGTGAGGAAGTCCACCTGGTCGCCGAGTTTCCCGGATTGTGGTGCGATCGAGGCGACACGGGAATCGACCCGCCGCGCGAAGTCCAGAGCCTGCGCCAATGTGGGGACGTCGTCGAATCCGAGCGTCTTCGAGGGCTTCCCCGGGGCGGCCTCGATCGTCAGGGGGTCGAGACGAAGCAAGGGCTGAAATCGACCTGCGGCCAGCGCCGCAGCCCCACAAAGCGAGGCGCTCCCGGGATGACTCAGGACGACTCCTGGCGGCGTCGGCCCCAGATCGCGAGGGAGTGAGCCGGCCGGCGGCGGATCGGCCGATTCGTCCTCGGCCCCCATCCAGGACCGCCCGACGGCACGTTCCGCCACTCGCCACTCGTCCATCGGCCCCGATCGAGTCGATTCGGCCGACGCCTTGAATCGGACGATCCTCGACGGATGAAAGGCCCGGACGAAGGCCGGAGTCCATATCGGGTCGTCGAGGAGAATGGGGAAGAAGGTCGTTTGGTTCCAGACCTCCAGCGCCGAGAAGAAGCTCGGAACGTCGTCCACTAGAACGATCTGGTCGACGACGCTGCGTCTCGGTCCCCGCGCACTTCGCCAGTAGGCCCCGGCCTCCACAAGATCCTTCAACTGGGGAACGTCCAGTGACTCGATTGGTACGACAGAGACGGCGATCGACGGGTCAAGCTCAGAGCTCGTTGAAACGCCCTGCGCCGGCCCTCGGGAGCAGCCTGTGAATACACTCAAGACAATCGACACTAGCGCCGTATATGTGGTGCGTCGGATGCGCATCGGGCCTCGGGGTCGTCTCAAGGGATGTGCGGGGACGCCGTTCGGGTGGAGCCAGGGTTCTTCACCCGTTATAATGTACGACGTGGAGGGGGCTCAAATCCTCCTCGGGCCGTGCGATCGGGCCGACGAAGTATCGAACGAGGAGGCTGCAACCGAGCGCCTTCGCGCTGGCGATTTCCCGATCGACGAGCCGCACGCGGTTTCAGGACTCTCTTTCAGGAAGGAAGGCGTGCGCGATGAAGCGAGGAGGCATTCTCAATCCGGCGATCTGCTCACTGCTCGCCGAGCTGGGGCATACCGATGAGCTTCTGATCGTCGACGCCGCCTATCCGCTGCCCGGCGACGCCCACGTCATCGACCTGACCCTTACGCCTGGAATACCCCGTCTGCTGGACGTGCTTCGCGCCGTGGCTGAGGAATTGGTCATCGACGCGATCGCAGTCCCCTTTGAGATCAAGGACCATAGCCCCCGGCTGTTCCAGGAGATCCTCAAGTGCGTCGGCGAGGTCGACGTCGACGAGATCCCCTACCACGAGTTCAAGGAACAGTCGCTGGACGTCAAGGGGATCATCCGGACCGCCGAGTTCAGCCCCTACGCGAGCGTCCGAATCGTCGCCGGGAGCGCCTATTGAGCCGCGAGGGACTCAGCGAATGAGCCGCCGAGGCTGGATAGCCTCGACGGCTCGAACGCCGGTCATTGCGGGGTCAGCGAGTCCTTCCATTCAGTCCCGAGGTCGGCCAGCGCCTTCCCGGTCGATTCCTTGAAAAGATCTTCAGAATACTTCCCTTCGCGCATGGCCTTGTTCAGCTTGAGGACAAAGTCCTTGTCGTACTTGCGCGAAACGTAGTCGAGGAACCGAGCCGTCACCCGATAGCTCTGATCGTGACGGGCCGTGTTGACGTTCAGGCGGCCGATGTTGGCCGGCTCGTACAGAACGAAGCGGACGTAATCCGCGACGCCCTCGACCAACCAACCTGGGTTGCGCCGGCCTCGGTATCGCTGAACGACGTGAGTCGACTCGTGGATCATGGCTCCCACGTCGCCAGGGTGGTCCTTGAACCACTTGGCGGACCCGGTGATCCTGCTGCCGGAGGCATACGCGGGAACGTCGATCCCGTTCTTGATTGAGAGATGGACGACACGAGCCGGCGTGTAGCCGTCGCTCTTGAGGGCCTCGTTGATGAGGTCGTAAGACTTCTCGCATTCGCGGGCGGCCTTATCGGCCCAGGGCTTCAACTCAGGGTCGTCCACCTCGTCGACGACGAATTCGACGGGGAACGCGAACCGATGGACGGCGGGATCGGAGTCGACGGAGATCTCGGCGATCTGCAACGGCTCCTTGGCGTCCTTCGCAGGCACGAAGCGGACCGCCTTGAGCGACTTCTTGGGCTCGGCGTTTCCAGTCCCGTCATGGACGCCCGTCAAAGACTCGAACGCCTGGCCGTCCGTCGATCCTTCGAGCGTTCCGCCGTCAAGGCCGCGCCCCTTGATGGAGACGGATCGAACCAGGACCGGTTCGTCGAACGTCAGAGTGACGGAGTCGCCCTCCGCTGGAGGCTTGTCGGTCGTGTAGGTCGTCGCGTCGTCGCCGTCGAAGGCGTACTGTCGGATGTGGTCTCCGGATGTCGGGAGCAACGAGACGACGGTGGCCGCGATGGGCGATTTCTTAACAGGGGCGTCGGGTTCGGCGAGGATCAGGGAGAGGCCGAGGGCGATCGGGAGCATCGGCGTTCCTTCAACGGCAGGGATCGGGCGGTGGATTCCAGAATCTCAGGATAACCGGCGGCCTCCCTCCGCCGCGAGGTGACAGTTCGCAGGACGAACGGAGGCCCGTGCATGCCGAGGCGGAACCGAGTGGCTCCCGATGGAGTGATCCTCGCGGCGCCTGATCGCGGAACGTTCATGGGGAATCGGGGAAAGCTCCACGACGCCGAAGGCCGTATTTGTCGAGACTGGCGTGTCCAGCGATGGTTGATTTGCGATCTGGACTTCAACGAACGACGGCGCACGGTGATGGCTCCCGATCGCTACACCGAGCTCTTCTTCCTCGACGAAGCGACAGCCCTGGCCGCGGGCCACCGGCCCTGCTTCGAATGCCGCCGCCCCCGATTTCTGGCGTTTCAATCGGCCATGGAAGCGGGGCTCGGCGCTCCCTCCCTTGCCGCCAGCGACATCGACGATCGCTTGCACCGGGAGCGCCTCACGCCGGAGGGGGCGAAACGTACCTTCGTCGCCGATCTGGAACGGCTGCCGGATGGCGTCTTCGTTGCACTTCGGGGCCGGCCGCATCTGGTCTCCGGTGAGTCGATCTTCGCCTGGTCTTTCGGCGGCTACTCGGAGCCTCGACCGAGACCAGCCGGCCAGGTCGTCGTTCTGACACCTCCCTCAACCGTCGCCGCGCTCGCGGCGGGATATCGGCCAGTCCTCCACGCTTTGATCAAGGGGATGGACGAGGAATAAGGCGTCGGATCGCGTGCTCCGGCGCCGGTTGCCTCAACCGATCCGAGGCGGACTCGTCTCGAACCACAGACGCGCGATCGGTCGACGCCACGCGGGGACGTGACTGGAGAGTCGACGGATCGTCCGCCGCCAGGCGCGGAGGGCAAGTTTATGGTCGATTGGGTCCACCCTGTGTTTCTGAGCCAGTTGCTTGAGGGCTTTTCCGGCACGGGTGGCGGCTCGCGACCGATCCGAGGGCTCGGCTCTTTCGACGTTTGTAAGGAGTTGCGCCAGCCCCTGGACGTACGCGTGCAGGCCGTCGAAATCGGCGGTGATCTTCGGCTGGGCGAACTTCACGGTCGCGTCGAGGTCGCCTCGCACCGCCGCGTCGAGCGCCAGCCAGACCGAGTGCCAGGGCGAGCGACCGTCTTCCGGCAATTCGAGAGCCGCGCGGGCGATCGCATTCGCCTCGGCCTCGTTCCCGATCGACCTCTGGGAGAGCGCGAGGCTGATCAGCATCCAGGGGGTTACGCCTTCTCTGTCGCGCCAATCGCTGATCCACTTCACAACGGCGCGGGGACGGCCGGTCCGTCGCAGGGCGTAGCCAGTCATTGCCCAGGCCTCAAGGTTGTCGCGGATCGTGGCCCCGTGTCGACGGAGGCAAAGCCTGAGGGGGACGGCCTGCCGCAAGTTCCCCAGATGCCGGATGTGGGCCGTCAACGCCCTGATCGTCGCCTCGCCGCCGTTCGGGACGATCCGACGGAGGGCGCGACCGACTCGCAGAGCGCGCAAGAGGCCGCCCCGCCTGGCCCACGTTTCGCCGGCCCTGGGCGCTGCGTCAGGCTGAGCGAGCGCCGACTCATAGACCGCGTCCGCCGCGCGAGCCCACCCTGCCGCGACGATGGTCTCGTCGGCCGAAGTCCAGGGCCAGGTGGATTCGACGTCGGGGGCGATGAGGAGTCTTCTGAGTGCGTCGAGCGCGGCACCCTTTTCCTTCCTCACGGCGAGAAGCTGGATCTCCCTGGCCAACACGAACGCCAGAGCGTCCTGGTCCGGCCGCTGAAGCCTGGCGAGCGTCGCACCGGCTTCGTCCAACTCACGACTTTCGAGCTGAAGATCGAACAACTCCATCAGGGCGTAGTCGTACTCGGGGGCGAGGTCCACGGCGCGGGTGTAAGCTTGTTTCGCCCCAGCGCGATCGCCGCTGGCCAGGCGAGCCTGGCCGAGCAAGCCGAACACCCACGGGTCGTCAGGATAGAGTCGCGCCGAGTTCTCCGCGGCTTCTAGGTAGGCGTTGTTATCCTCGTCGTCGCGAGCCCATTCGGTGAGCCGACGCCATCCCCAGGCGTAGTCCGGATCTTCGTGGAGGAGGCTGCGCATGAGGGTTCGGGCCAGGGCGCGGTCGCCGCTCTTCGCAGCGACCCACGCGGCACGGCCGCGAAGGATCAACGGCGTGCGGTCTCCGAAGACGGCCGGGGCGCATGCGGCCTCGGCCTCGTCGAACCGGCCGGCGTCGGCAAGGATCTCCGCCTTTCGGTCATGGATCTCCAGGTCGCGCGGCGAGATGGCGGCCGCCTGTTCCAGCGCCTTCAGTCGTTCATCAAGGTCGTCGGCATCCGTCAACTCGGCTTCCAGGGCCTTCCACGCTCGAGCATCGCCGGGGCGAGCGGCGACGATCTCTCGCGCAAGCTTTAGGGCTGCGTCAGACTCGCCGCACTCGTTCGACCATTCGGCGTAGGAGCGCCAGGCCCAGCTGTAAGCCGGGTCGAGCCTCAGGGCGACTTCGAGTCGGCTGCGCGCGGATTCCTTCTCACCGAGGTGCCACAGTGCATCAGCCAGGTGGCCATTGACGATGGGGTCCATCGGCGAGGATCGGACGGCCCGCTCCAATACCGCACGCGATTCCTCATAGAGTCCCGATGCTTCCAGCGATTGAGCCAGCGAACAGGCCGCGCGTCCCCAGCCCGGGTTGATCGCCAGGGCCCGGTTCAAGGCTGCCCGTTCTCCCTCGACGTCATTCCGTGCGCGGAGCACCGTCGCCAGATCCAACTGGACTCTGGGGAGCAGTGGGAACCGATCGGCGGCGCGACGAGCGAGCGACTCGGCCTCTTCCAGTTCCGAGCGGGAGACGTGTTCGTCGATGACGGCCGACCAGGCGTGCCAGAGGTCGGGACGGGCTTCCCAGGCTTTGATCAGGACTTCGAGGAGTCCATCCGATCCCAACGTCCAGCGGGCGTGTCGCGCGAACGCGAGAAGTCCGTCGCCGTAGATGACCTGCCGCTTCAACTCCTCAGCGACGAACGCGAGCACCTCTCGACGCTCGGACTGCGTCTCGCTGGTCGATACGAGGCGGGTGATCGGGTGTTCGTTGTCCACGTCGCGCCGGACGGCTTCTCGATACGCTTCGCGCGCCTCGGCGAGCCGGCCGGCGTTTTCCAGGAGATAGCCACGGATGCCGGCCTCGAAGGTGGATTCGGGTTCCAGGGCGGTTGCTCGGGCCATCTCGGCGAAGGCCTCATCGTGACCACCCGCCCGACTGAGGAGCATCGCTAGCTCGCGCCGACCCCACGCCGAGGCCGGGTGGACGTCCAGCAGCCGACGGAGCGCAGGCTCCACGACCTCCGGTCCTTCCCCTCGGAGGAATTCCACCATTGTCTGGTGCATCGAGTAATTGTGGGGGGATCTTTCGCAGGCGGCCCTCAACTGGTCGAGCGCGGCCGCGCGGCCTTCCGTGTCGTCGAGCAGCGACGCCGCGGAACGTACTGCATCGACGGCGGACGGTTCGGACTCCAGGACCTCCCGCCAGAGCGTCAACGCCCCAGCCAGGTCGCCCCGGCCCGACGCGAGGGTTGCGGCTGCGCGAAGCCAATCGCCTCGGCGGCACCAGGTTCGCGCCTGCTCAAGGAGATCGGAAGCGTGGTCGAACCGACCGATCGTGGCGTTGGCTTCCGCGGCGAAAAGGAGCAACTCGCCGTCGTGGGGGCGCACTCTGAGCGCCGAATCAAGAACCTCCTGAGCCTCGGTCGCCCGATCGAGCGACATGAGAGCCGTGTGCAGCGTCCGCGCGGGCTGGGACGATTTCGCGGAGTGCCGGCGAACGCGATCGCGCATGAACTGGAGGGCTTCCTCCTCACGGCGAAGCATCCGGGCGGCGGAGAAGTACGTCCGCGCGAGCCATTCATCCTTATCGCTGAGACAGGCAGCGAGCCGGTGAAGCTCGACGGCTTCCTCGCGACGCCCAGCATTCCAGGCAATCCGGGCGAGGATCGACACCGCGGCGGCGTCCGTCGGCCTGGCGCGGAGAGCCAGTCTGGCTAGCCGCTCCGCATGCTCTTGCTCGCGAGCGTCGGCCAGCAACTCCTCGGCGTACTGGCGATGAAGGATGGGGTCAGCCTTGGGGGCTGCGCAGGCCTCCTGGTACAGGGCCAGACGGTCGTCGCGACGTCCAAACTCCCGCAGGCAAGAAAGCTGGAAGAGTCGCAAGTTAACGTCGTTCGGGAACTGACTCCGAAGCGAGACGAGCGCGCCGAGATTCGCCGAGGTGTCGGCGTCGTAGATCGCCACCACGCGGCGGGCCTGAAGCGTGAGACGATGGTCGGGAGCCTCTGAGGTCAACGCCTGTAGCTCGGACGCCGCCGCTTCGCGGTCGTGTCTCGCGAGAGCGACCTTGATTCGGTGCAGTCGGTCGTACAACTCTTCGTCGGGGAGCCTCAGATCCGCCAGCAACTCCGGGCGATCTGCGGGCGCAAGAGTCATTCCGCGCGGGCCGACGGACCGGTAACGCTCAAAAAACGGGGCGGCGAGCGCCTCGCCCTCGTGGGGGAGCGAGGGGTCGCGGATCAACAACGTGCCGCGGCGTGCGTCGTAGCCGATCGCCGCCTGAAGGTGGGCGCTGCCGGGCTCGACCGTAGTGAGCGTGAACGGGACGCCCCGGTCCAGCAGCGCGACGGCCGCATCCCAGGTCACGGTGAACTCGCGGGCGATCCAGCCGTGGTTCGCGGCCCACGACCGCTCGCGGTGGTCGGGGGTGCCGTCGTAGCAGATCGCTTCCGCCACTTCGAGATGGTCCGCCGGTCGTCCCCAGAAACGCGCGAGCGCTGAGAGCGTCGCCGGGGCGCAGGTTTCGTGGTGCTGCCGGACGAACGGGACGGCCAGCTTAACTCGACGAGCGTCCGCCTCGGCGGCCTCCATACGATCGGCGACCTCCTTGAAGAAACCCTCGCCGGCCTCGCGAGCGTACTTCACCGCGCCTGCCACATCTCCCAGTCGGTAGGCAGCGTCGGATCGTCTTGCAGCCAGCCACCGAGCCGTCATGGAGTCCATCATCGGCGAGAGCTCGACGTAGCGGTCGAGCGTTGCCATGGCGTCGGCGTTCAGGCCGGCCTCGACCTGCAGAGCGGCCAGTTGCGAGGCGATCACGCCCGAACACATCCGGCGGTCCGCCTCGGTGAGAAACTCGATCGCGTCCGCCTCGCGATCCAGCAATTGAAGCAGATGGCCGTAGGCCTGGACGGCCGGGCGGTACCAGGGCTGGACGGCCAGGGCTTCCTTCGCGGCGGCCAGAGCTTCCTCGTATCGATCTTCCATCTCCAGCAGGCTCGACCGCTCGACGAGCAGCCAGGCGCGACCAGGGGTCATCCGTTCGGCCGCTTCCAGACGACGCTCGGCACGCTCGAAGTCGCGCAGGCCGCCCAGGGCGGCGGCGTAGGTGGCTTCCCAGTCGGCGCGGATTTCGTCCGAGGCATCGTCGAAACCGCCGGTTCGATCAAGGAAGCGCAGCGTCGCCAGCGGCCCTCGACGACCGAGCATGGTTCGCGCCCGATAGTAACGGGCTTCTGGGTCGTGCGGGTCGTCTCGCCAGGCGCGAAGCGGCAACGCCAGCCCAAGGCGGACGGCCCCGAGCTGCCAGGCCAGTCGACCGGCCAGCACCTTGGCGGCCGCTCCAGGCCACCGCGTCATGGGGCCCAGGCGTTTCGCGATCTGGAAGGCCCCGAGGTAGTCACCGGCCTCGTAGAGTTCCCGGAGTCGGCTCAGCGCCTCGGGGGGCGTGGCGGCCGGCTTTGCCTTCTCTGACGTCGTCGTGCTCGTCATCGCTGAGGGTCTCGGGGACTTCCCTTGTGGGCTTCCTTCCGCACCGTCCATATCGGAGTATATGTCCGACACCGAATCTTGTAGTTGGGTTCTGATTTCCCCGGCGAATGTGACGATTAGGGACGGTCGACTCTGGCGTCGCCGGTTGGCAGCCGGCGTTCATTACACCGACGACCCCCGCTCTGTGTCTGAGAAAGTGGGTTGCGGAGATCTTTCCGGCGGAAACTTCCGAGTCGATTGGCGAGTCTGAAGATTGGGGGGTATATTGAACTGTGTCACCGACCTCCCATCCCAAGTGCGCCTAGGGCCGTCGCCCGAGCGCACGCGGACGATTCTCTGTAAGCGATTGGCGACAGGAGACGTGCGATGTCGACCGCGGGCAAAGTGCTCAGCGTATTGATTCTCCTGGCCAGTCTCGGCTGGATCTTCCTCGGCGCCGGCGTGGCTCAGTTGAACCGCGGCTGGAATGAGAAGCTGGCCAAGCTTGCGGACGAGCTTGAGAAGGCCGAAGTCGGACTGCTGAAAGCCCAGGCCGATCTGATCCTGGTCAAAGACCAGACCGCGAACTTCCAGAAGGGAATGGACGCGAAGGTCGCCGTGATCCGCGCTCGCATGGGAGACGTGGAGGCCGCCAACTCGCGGCTGAAGTCGATTCTGAACAACATGCAGGCGCAACTCGGCACGATGGAATCGACCGTCGCCCAGGCGCGGCATGATCTGGAGGTGCGGAAGCAGGAAAAGGAGACGGAATCCAACCTGCTCGCCGACAGTCGCACTGAGGTTCTCCGGCTTCGGGGCGTGGACGATGAACTCTCCAAGCGTCTTGCCGACCTCCGCGACACGTTCAAGAAGACTTTCGACTACAACGTGGGGAGCGTGGGCGGCTCGACCCACTGATCGGCCCAGATCGTCTGGACGGAGCCTTCTGAGTTTCGACCCTTATGATGCGACCAGCGGACGGGCCGATAGGAGCGCCCGGGCCGCCCGCGGTCGAAGCGACCGCCGGCGGCTGGGTCGGAGTGGTGGCGAATCCGGCCTCAGGCCTGGGGCTGAGTCGTCGCAAGGCCGATCGACTCATCGCCGCACTTCGCGAATTGGGGTTCGACGCCGAACCCGCCTGGACGCCCGCCGACCGCGCATCAATGGTCGCGCGGGCCAACGCCGATTCGTCCTGCCGTTGCCTGGTGGCGGTGGGAGGCGATGGCACAGTCTCGGCTCTCGTCAACGAGAGGCCGCTCGTCCCGATCACCATCCTCCCCACGGGGACCGAGAATCTCGCCGCTCGCCATTTCAGGCTAAAGGGCGATCCGGTGGGACTTGCTGGGACGATCGTGGAGGGGAAGGTCGTCCCTGTCGACGTCGGCCTGGCGAATGGGCGTCGATTCTTGCTGATGACCGGATTCGGGTTCGACGGCGACGTCGTCACTCGCCATCACGGGACGCGGACGGCCTCGGGGTACGTCCGCACCACCCACCGCGCCGCCTACGTCGAGCCCATCCTCCGAGCCAGCTTTTCTTACGCCTTCCCCAGGATCGCCGTTCGGATCGAGGATCCCGGCGCGGAGGAGACGCTGGTTGGGACCACGATCTTCGCCTTCAATCTCCCTCGATACGCCCTGAACCTTCCGTTCGCCCCGGCTGCACGTCAGGACGACGGGTTTCTGGACCTGGTCGTCTTCCGGGATCCCGGACCGTTCCAGGCCCTCTATTATCTTTGGCGGGTCGTGCGGGGGACGCATTTGCAGCTTTCCGGCGTGTATCATCGTCGAGTTCGGAAGATCACGCTTTCGTCGAGGGGGGTCGTCCCGGTTCAGATCGACGGCGACCCCGGGGGACGGCTCCTCCCGATCTCGCCGGCTTCCGGACGTCTTCACACGGTCGATCGGGACTCTCCCACGACCTGCGATCTCTGGTCGATCGAGGTTTTGCCAAAAGCGCTTAGCGTGATCGTTCACCCCTCGTGGACGCCTGCGTCCCGCCGGGCTGCCCTCGCCGGTGGCGGCCTCTTCGGTTAAGATTCCGCCAGACGGAACGCCACGCTATCGCAAGAGCAGGAGTCGAAACGTTGAACGTCCCCAACCCGGTGACGATCGGCCCGGTCCAGATCGGAAACGGACGTCCTCTCGCCCTCATCGCCGGCCCCTGCGTCATGGAGCCAGGCGACATGACGCGGCGGATCGCGGGGCGGCTCGTCGAGATCTGCGGCGAACTCAAGATCCCGCTGATCTTCAAGGCGTCGTTCGACAAGGCCAACCGTTCGTCGGGCTCCAGCTTCCGGGGGCCGGGGCTGGAAGGCGGCATGGAGATCTTTCGTAAGATCAAGGCGGAAACCGGACTTCCGGTGACGACCGACGTCCACGAGACGATTCAGGCCGCCCCCATCGCCGAGACCGTCGATCTGCTGCAGATCCCCGCGTTCCTGGCCCGCCAGACCGACCTTCTTGAAGCCGCCGCCGTCACTCGCAGGCCGGTGAACGTCAAGAAGGGGCAGTTCATGGCCCCTTGGGACATGAAGAACGTCGTGGACAAGCTCCAGGAGTTCGGAGCGGCCGGGACCCTGTTGACCGAGCGGGGCACGACCTTCGGATACGGTCGGCTGGTCAATGACATGCGGGCGATCCCCCAGATGCAGGCGACGGGCGCGCCTGTGGTCTTCGACGCAACTCACTCCGTTCAACTCCCCAGCGCCGGGGAGGGGGGAAAGACCAGCTCCGGCCAGCGCGAGATGATCCCGACTCTCGCCAGGGCGGCCGTCGCCGCCGGCTGCGACGCCCTTTTCCTGGAAGTTCATCCCGAGCCCGACAAGGCCCTCTCCGACGGCCCCAACTCGCTTCGTTTGGATGATCTCCCGGGCCTCCTGCGATCGCTGCTTCGGATTCGCGAAGCTCTCGCCGGCTGATTCGGGCGGAATCCGCCCCTTTCGACCGAACCAGGCGGAGCTTTCGACCGTATTTCTCCGGGGGAACCCCGGACAGGACTCGCGAACCCCGAGGCTCGGCGACACAATAGAGTGTATGGCCGAGGATCAAACCACATCCTCGGCCGCTGGACGTCCTCCTGCGAGGATCGTCCGTCGACGGCCCGCGACCGGCTCCAATCGATCATCCCCCCGGGGCGCGCGGCTCGAGCAATTCACCAGGAGCGACCGACTTGATGGGGTCCATTCGTTGCGCAGGCGCCGCCCGGGCCGCCCTGCTCGGCTTCACGTCCGTAGCCGTTTTGCTCGTCTCGGGTTGCAACTACACGCCTCCTCCGCGCACGGTCAAGCAGACCGGGACGTTCAGTCCCGGCGCGTCGGCGGTGAAGAACAAGCCGAAGACCAAGGCTCAGGGGGCGCAACGCCGGGAGGACGCCGAGCGCGCGGCCATCCTGGAAAGCTCGATCCAGCTCATCAAGACGGCCGCTCTTAAGCCGGGCGGCGACAACTTCCGGCTGGCGACTCAGAAGCTGACCCAGTATTTCGACGGAACCTCTCAGGTCGAGTACCTCATCAAGCCCGAGGTGCTTCGGTTCCTCGGCCGCCAGCTTCCCCGAAAGATGCTGGAAGAGATCCAGGCGACGGCTTGGTCCGAGGCTCGCGACGCGCGCCACATCGAAGACTGCATGATGTACAACGACGTCGCCACTCGAGTCGGCGGCACGGGGGACGATCTCGCTCGCGTCGGCCGCGTCTTCGATTGGGTCGTCGAGCAGATTCAATTGGTGCCCGCCGGCAGCATGGGGACGCCGCAGCTTCCCCAGGTTTATGCACGCCCCTACGACCTCCTCCTGCGCGGGATGGCGACCGAGGTTCAAGGCTACTGGGCTGAGCGCTCCTGGTTGTTCATGGCCCTCTGCCGACAGCTCGGCGTGGACGTTGGACTGTTGACCTACTCGCGTGGAAACACCGTCGAGCCGGTGATTCCCAAGACGGGAGACGCACTTCAGCCCCTGGGCCCGCCGAGGGAGGACCGTCCCCCCAATGTCTGGATTTGCGCCGCCCTGATCGACGGCGAGGCGTACCTCTTCGACGCGCGAGCCGGCGTACCCGTCCCCGGGCCCGGCGGCCGAGGCGTCGCCACGCTCCGCCAGGCGGTGAACGACCCTTCGATCCTGGAAGCGATGCAGCTTCCCAACCTCTCCCCTTATGACGTGAGCCGGGCGACGTTGCTCGCCAGCCCGACGAGAATCGGCGTAAAGCTCGACTCCAGCCGGGGATACTACACTCCGAAGATGCGGCTGCTTCAGAACGAGCTGGCGGGGACCAATAGGACCGTCCTCTACCACGATCCGGCCGTCCAGGAGGAGCACTTCGCCAAGGTGCTTGGCTCGGCGTTCGGCGGGGCCTCGTTCTGGACGCTCCCGCTTGAGGTCGAGACCCGCCTCTTCACGGACCCTCAGTTCGTCGCCGCGACTCAGCAATCGCTCCTCTTCTTCCGTGGCGAAATGCCCCTGCTCTACGCCCGAATCAAGCAGCTTCGGGGCGATCTGGCTGAGGCCGTCTCGGATTACGTCTCTTTCCGCTTCTCTGAGGGCGAGGTTTTCGTCACGAACAAGAACCAGGTGATTCCTTCCGCGATCCAGGAAGGCCTGGACGCTTACGCGACCTATTACCTGGCGCTGGCTCACCTGGAACGCAAGGATCTGCGGCAGGCCGAGTTGATGTTCACGAAGGTCCTTGAGATTCTCCCCGAGCCGACGCCCGAGGCGGCTCCTTACTTCATGTTCCGCTGGGGGGCGCACAGCAACCTCGCGCGGATCTACGAGTCTCAGGGGGATTCTCGACGGGCGATCGCCCACTACACGGCGATCGATCCCACGATGCAGTTCCACGGGAATCTGCTTCGGGCCCGTTCCCTTGTCTTGAAGGACCCGATGCAGGAGGTGCCGGAGCCGCTCCCCCCTGCTCCCAAGGAGTTCAGCCGGATCAACGCCTCCAAGCCTGAGGCCGCCCCGGCCGCCGCCGATCCGGCCGCCGCACCCGCCGCGCCGACTCCGTCGGAAACGCCGGCGACTACGCCGTCGAGTCCGACGGGAAATCCTGATGCGCCGCAAACTTCGACCGCACCGAAAGGATCGGGTGTGGTAGAATAACGGGGAGTCGCCGAGCCTCCCCGAATTCCATCGTCATTCGTCGCGTTGAGAGGCCCATGATTGACGACCTCTCCGAATCCGGTCCGTATTCGAATGGATCGTCACGACCGTCCGGGCGAGCCGTCAATGGGTCCTCGCCGGACGGCGGAGTTTCGCTGGCGTCTGGCGACGGGGATGATGCGGGTTGGGTCGTGGAGACGGTCGTCAGCCCGTTCCACTGCCTTTACCAGGACGCCCTGCACTTCCACACGCAGAGCCGCCTCGCCTATTCCGAGGCCGAAGCGTCTCGACTGGCCCGCGCTGCGTTCATGTTGTACATCGCTTCGGCGGAGGCTCTGGTCCGGCAGGCGGCCGTCGAGTTAGGCAGGCCCGAGCTACGGGGACTTCTCGCCGATCCAAGCCGTCCCCTTCCGCCTGCGGAAGCCTGGCGGCTTTTGCCGGCGATCGTCGCCGATCCCGGCGTGCCGACCCAGCCGTTCAACCCTGAATCCCCCCCCTGGCCGCAGTTCGCCGAACTGTTGATGCTGGAGACCTCGTGGGTTTATCCGGGGGCCGCCTCCACTCGTCGGGCCTACTATCACTCCTCGCGCCGCGACGGCGACTACGAGCCGATGGAGCCGCACAAGGTCCCGGCCTCGGTTCGTCGGATCGTCAAGACGGACTCGTTGAGCTTCCCTCGCACGGGTCTTCCTCGCGATCCCTACGCACTCCGACCCCGCCACCTTGATACCGCTCGAGGCGTGCTCGACGCCGCCATCGAGGCCCTGGATCGCCGGATGGGCGGCGCACTCTGCCAGAACAAACGCCACCGCGGCGAGCCCACCCGGATGATTTCGCCCTCGGGCGAGTCGGCCTGAGCGGCCGCTACCGGGTTCGCGCCCGCATCGTCAGCTACTATCCTTGATGCCCCGGGCTGGGAGGCCCGGGTCAAGGAGGAGTTGCATCGATGCGCGTTCTGATGGTGACCTCGTTCCCGATCCCCGGCGAGTACGACGGCACGGCGATGTTGCCGATCAAGATCCTCCGGGCTCTCAAGCCGCGCGGGGTCGACGTGGTCGTCGCCTACCTGCGGCTCCGGCCTCCAGCGGGGTTCTCAGCGACTCGGGAGGACTTCGAGGGGACGCCCGTCTACACGCTCCCTCCGTCGTCCTGGGTGGCTGGTCGAGGTCTTGAGCGGATCGCCCGCGAGCATCCGTTCGACGTGGTCCACGCTCAGCACTACGGCGGAGCCACCCGAGCCTACTTCGCCTGCCGCCGCAACCGCTGGCCGATGGTCTACGAGATCCACTCGCTCCTAGGGGAAGAAGTCGAACGCGATCGGCTCGGACGGGGGCCCGTCTTCCGGGCGTACCGTGCGTTGGAACGTCGCGTCGTCGCGCACGCCGCTCAGATCATCGCACTGGGCGAGCCCGTGAAGGACGTCGTCGTCCGCGAGAAAGGCGTCCCCGAGGACCGCGTGAGAGTCATCTACCCCGGAATCGATCTGGGTGAGTACGAACGCCCTGTCCCCGATGTCCCGATTCCAGGGATCGGACCTGATCACCGGGTGGTGATGTACATCGGCAGCATCGTGCATCCCAACCAGGGAGTGCCTGTCCTCGTTGATGCGCTGCCCCAGATCTTCGCCGCCCGCCCAGACGCGCGCTGCGTCCTCGTCGGCGGGCCGGCCTCCGCGGGGGACGAGTATCGGCGGAAGCTCGGCGAATATGGGGATCGACTGACCGTCATTACGGGGACGACGCCCGAACAGGTGGTCGCCCTGAGCCGTCGAGCCGACGTATTGATCCATCCTCGCCTGGCCTGTCGCGAGAACTACTCGGTCCAGAGCAAGCTGGCGGTCTATTTGGCGGCAGGTCGTCCGATCGTCGCGACCGATTTCGGCGACTACCAGCGCCTGCTGGGCGAGACCGGAGCAGGAGTGCTCACAGAGGTCTCTCCCGAGGGGATCGCCGGCGGCGTTTTGAAGGTGCTTGACGACCCAGTTCTCGCGTCGCGACTCGCCGAGGCGTGCCGGCCGGTGGCCGAGGAATACTTCGGAATGGACCGCAACGTCGACCGCTACCTGGAGGTCTATCGCCGAGCCATCGACCAGGGGCCTCGTTGATCGGTCGCCCTTGACAGAATCGACGGTCCTTGTAACATTAAGACTCGCGTGTCGGGACCAACCACACGCGTCTCGCCTCGCCACCTTAGCTCAGCTGGTAGAGCGCAGCTTTCGTAAAGCTGAAGTCCAGGGTTCGAGTCCCTGAGGTGGCTTTCCCTCCTCTTTTCGAGCGTTCCAGCTCGATCCATCAATCTCGCCCAGCAGGTCGTGCCGACTTTGGGGCGGCGAGCAGAAGCCCGTCTACGTTCGCGCCGAAACGCATCAGCGCGCAGAGACCGAATCAAGCGGTCAACGCACCGGTCGTTTTCTGCCACGTGGAGCCATCAGCCGTCGCGCCCTCTCGGACGCGACGGCCGTGAGTTCATCAGCCCAGGAAGCCCTTCGACTTCATCAATTCAATGATACGGTCGACGCTCGCGTCCACGCTGATCTGCTCGGTCTGGAGGACGAGGTCTGGCGACTTCGGCTCCTCGAAGGTCGCGGTCACGCCGGGCATCTGCGCGATCTTGCCTTCATCGGCCAGGCGGTAGGCGCCGCTCTGGTCGCGAGACCGAAGGACTTCCATCGGCGCTGTGCAGTAGACCTCCAGGACGCGGTCGCGTCCGATGAGGTCCTTGGCCTTTTCCCGGACCGACTCATGCGGAGCCACGAACGCCGCGATGGTGGTCAGACCCGCGTCATTCATGAGCTTGGCGACTTCGGCCGACCGCCGCAGGTTCTCGGATCGGTCGTCGGCGGTGAAGCCCAGGTCGCGGTTCAGGCCCTGTCGCATGTTCTGGCCGTACAGGACGGTCACGGCCTTCCCCTCGTCCCAAAGCCGGCGTTCCAGCTTGTAGGCGATTCGGCTCTTGCCGCTGCCGGTCAGGCCGACGAGCAACACCGTCGCTGGCTTCTGTGAGTATCGCTCCGCACGTTCGGCGGGCGCGACCAGGCTCTCACGGAACTTGAGGCGAACGGTCGATTCCGCTTCCCAGACGTCGCCCGGCGCACGTGTGCCGCCGGCTTCCAGAATCATCCCCGCGCCGACCGTGTTGTTCGTGAGCCGGTCGATCAGAATGAACGCGCCGGTCGAGGCGTTCGTGCGGTAAGGATCGCACGCGAGAGGCTGCGTCAGACTGAGCTGGACGTGGCCGACCTCATTCAGCCCAAGTCGTGGAATGGGCCGGTGTTCCAGCGTGTTGACGTCGACCCCGTAGCGGAACGAGGAGACCTCCGCCGCCACCTGTCGCGTGGTCTGTTTCAGCGTGTAAGTCCGGCCGGGCACCAGGGGCTGCTCGGCCATCCAGACGACCATCGCTTCGATTTCGTTGCTGACGTGCGGCGGACTGTCTGGATGAACCAGCATGTCGCCGCGGCTGACGTCGATCTCGTCGGTCAGCGTGACCGTCACGGCCTGGGGCGCGAAGGCTTCCTCCAGCTCGCCGTCGTAGGTGACGATCGACTTGACGCGGCTGCGCTTGCCCGAAGGCAAGACCATCACCTCGTCCCCCTTGTGGAGGATCCCGGACGCCACCGTGCCGGCGAAGCCGCGGAAGTCGAGGTTGGGGCGGATGACGTACTGCACGGGGAAGCGGAGGTCGGCCAGGTTGCGGTCGCTGGCGATGTGGACCGTCTCCAGGTGATCCAGGAGCGCCGGGCCGTGGTACCAGGGCATGGCGTCGCTCTTGGAGGCGACGTTGTCCCCCTTAAGAGCCGACATCGGGATGAAGCTGATGTCGCGCAGGCCGAGCTTGGCGACGAAGCCCGTGTACTCGTCCTTGATCCGCTCGAAGACCTCCTGGGAGAAACCGACGAGGTCCATCTTGTTGATGGCGACGACCACGTGGCGAATGCCCAGCAGCGACACGATGAACGAGTGCCTGCGCGTCTGGGTCATCACCCCGTGGCGGGCGTCGATGAGGATGATGGCCAGTTGGCACGTCGAGGCGCCGGTGGCCATGTTGCGGGTGTACTGCTCGTGGCCGGGGGTGTCGGCGATGATGAACTTGCGGCGGTCGGTCGAGAAGTACCGATACGCCACGTCGATCGTGATCCCCTGCTCTCGCTCGGCCTTCAGGCCATCGGTCAGGAGCGCGAGGTCGACCTCCCCTGCGCCAGTGGTGCCGACCTTCTCGCTGTCGCGTTTCACGGCGGCGAGTTGGTCCTCATAGATCATCTTCGTGTCGTGCAGCAGGCGGCCGATGAGCGTACTCTTGCCGTCGTCGACGCTGCCGCAGGTCAGGAAGCGGAGCAGCTCCTTCTTCTGATGGCGGGCGAGGTAGGAGTGGATGTCTTCCTGACTCAGATCAACCTGTTGCATCTCAGAAATAGCCCTCGCGCTTCTTCTGCTCCATCGACCCAGCCTCGTCGTGGTCGATCACTCGGCCTTGCCGCTCGGAGTTCTTGGCGAGCAGCATCTCCTCGATGATCTCGGGGAGGGTCGTCGCGTTGCTCTCGATGGCCCCGGTGAGGGGGTAGCAACCGAGAGTCCGGAAGCGGACGCGTTTGATCATCGGCTTCTCGCCGGGCCGCAGCGGCATCCGCTCGTCGTCCACCATGATAAGCGTGCCGTCGCGCTCGACGACCGGGCGGTCGTCGGCGAAATAGAGCGGCACGATGGGGATATTCTCCAGGTGGATGTACTGCCAGACGTCCAACTCGGTCCAGTTGCTCAGGGGGAAGGCTCGGATGCTCTCCCCCTTGTCCACCTTGCCGTTGTAGAGGTTCCACAACTCCGGCCGCTGGTTCTTGGGATCCCACTGGTGAAGGCGGTCGCGGAAGCTGTAAACGCGTTCCTTCGCCCGGCTCTTCTCCTCGTCGCGGCGTGCGCCGCCGAAGGCCGCGTCGAACTGGTAGTGGTTCAACGCCTGCTTCAACGCCGCCGTCTTCATGACGTCGGTGTGCTTCTTCGACCCGTGGTCGAACGGGTTGATGTTCTGGGCCTTCCCCTCGGGGTTGATCCAGACCTTCAGGTCGAGCCCCTGCTCGCGACAGTACTGGTCGCGAAACTCGATCATCGCCCGGAACTTCCAGGTCGTATCGACGTGCAGCAGTGGGAACGGGAGCCGGCCGGGGTAGAACGCCTTCTGCGCCAGCCGGAGCATGACGGCGGAGTCCTTGCCGATCGAATAGAGCATCACCGGCCGCTCGAACTCGGCGGCGACCTCGCGGATGATGTGGATGCTCTCCGCCTCAAGAACCTTCAAATGGGTCAGATTGTAACTGCTGCTGATCATTCGTCCTCCTGCTTGGCCTCGCTCCTATCGATCTTATAGATCCTCTTCTCGATCGACTAGGGCGACATCTTGAGCCGCTCGCGTAAACGCCGGTCTCTCGGACGCTTGCGGGGCTTGATCGGTCGGGCTAACGTGGGGCGGAACGTGCTGGCGATTTCCATTCTCTGACGGGGGTTGGCCATGAAGTTTGTCGTGTATCGCGATGGAACGGGCGAGTACCGCTGGAGGCTGATCGCCTCAAACGGTCAGATCGTGGCGAGCGGAGAGGGCTACAAGAACAAGGCTGACTGTCTCTCGACCATCGCTTCCATCCAGAAAAACGCGCCGTCCGCCCCCGTTGAAGTCGAGACCGAAAAACCCGCCTGAGACGCACTCAACTCGATGGTGGAGAATGCTCTAGGGGCGGAAAAATCGGGACGATCGTCGAGAACAGTCGGGCGTCTCGAACGTACTAGTAGTATGAACACCAACGATCGTCCGACCACGAAATCGCCCGTGGCCCTCGCTCGGGCGGCCCTCGACGTTGCGGGTGAGTCGCTGCCGGCGTACTCGTCCAAATATTCGCGCAAGGATTTCACGCAGCACCAGCTCTTCGCGATGCTGGCGGTGCGAAAGTCCTTGAAGCTTGACTACCGCGGCCTGGAAGTCCTTTTGCGGGACTGGGCCGAGCTGCGCGAGACCCTGGGTCTCCGCAAGGTTCCCGATCACTCCACGATCCAGAAGGCGGCCGCTCGCCTGATCGCGACCAAGGCACCGGTGCTTTCGTGGCTCCGCGGCCCTCGGTCCCCGCGCCCCCGACATGCCGCCTGAAAGGATGCAGGCGGTCAACCTAAACGCAGGGAGGCGAGGATCGACTCGGCGGCCCAGGCTCGGAGAGCCTCCGGGTCGCCGAGAACGTCCGGAGGGACCTCGAAGTAAGACTTGAGCGTCAAGCCCTCCCACGGCTGAAACGGGCCCATTCCCCGGGCCCGGAAGTCTCCCTCGGTCTGCTCATCCGCCTTCAAATAGAGCCTGCCGTTGCCGGCGAGCGCGAAAATACGGCCTCTCTGGTAGATCGCATATCCGCCGAACATCGCCCGCGAGGTGATCTCTCCCAACGGATCCAGCGCGGTGAGGACGGCCTCCAACCAGTCCGGGCGGTTCGGAGGCTTCTTTCGTTTAGTCATCGGCTCGAATGAACTCCGGCGAGGCGTCGGCCGAGCGCAAGAGGCAGGCGGTGGGCCTGCCGTAGCCGCCGCTCGTGTCGAGGCGAATGCGGACGGCGTCGACTTCGGGCTTTCGGACGCGGTCGTGGCCCGTCACCTGGATCTTGCCCGGGAACCGAAGAGGAGACTCGGAGAGCGACCGGTCGGCGCCAAGCCAGACGGGGTACTCGTCCAGCCAGAGCAACTCGGTGTCGGAGCCGATCGTGGGCTTCAAGAACTCTCGTTCCCACTCCCGGGCGCGGAGGGCGATCAACTGCTGTCGTGCGTCGGCGGTCAGTTCTGGCGAGAGGCCGCAGTGCAAGAAGAGGTGGCCCTCAGCCTCGACGACCCATCGAAGGTTCGTTAGAAATGCGGCGTGCTCGGGGGGAATCGTCTCGCGGAACTGGCGAACATCGTCCAGCCAGCCGGTGCCTCGGGGGCGAGCCGCTCGACCCAGGTAGGATTGAAACGTCGGATCGGCGTCGTAGGCGATCCGGTAGCGAACCGACCAGTAGAACGAGGGTTCGCTCCCGTCCAGGCCAGCGGCCCGGACGAGAGCCAGGTCGTGGTTCCCCATCACGGCCGAGCCCCCCGCGGGACGACGCAGCAATTCCATAACCAGGTCGATCGTCCCCCGTACATCCGGTCCCCGGTCGACGAAATCACCCAGAAACACCAGCGAGCAACTGGACCAGTCCGGGAGCCTTTCGAGCAACTCCACCAACCGCTCCAACTCGTCCCGCTGCCCGTGGAGATCTCCCACGGCGATGATCGGATACTCGACGTCGTCAGGCAGAATCATGTCGCGTCCGAACGAAGGTCCGCTGGTTGGATTCCCGAATTCAGCCCAAAGCGCTCAGGGCTAGATCCGGGCACGTACTTCGCCCGATTCGACGCGGCTTTCCACCACGTTCGCCGACTGGCCGGGCATGTCCAGACAACGTCCGTCGCGCAGGCGGAATCGCCAGCGGTGCAAGGGACAGACCACCGCCCCCTCTTCGATCCATCCCGACCCGAGCGATCCCCCGGCATGGGGGCAGCGATCGAAGAGGACCGCTACGGTCTCGCCCGAACGGACGACGGCCAGCCGCGCACCCGCGGCTTCGATCGCCACGCCTCGGCCGTCGGGGATTTCGTCGAACCGGCACAGGTAGGTCCATTCCGCCATTGCGATGAATCCTCGTCGCCGGCTACCTAGGACTTGCGTCCGAGGTCGCGCGGCCATTACATTCTAGCAGGCGTGGGGACGGACGTGCGTCGAGGACCGTGTAAGCCACGAAAGGCGGATGTGTGGAACGGGCGGCGGTCAAGATCCGAGGCTGTTTCCGTTGGCTCGTCTGGGGCGTCATCGCGTCGTCGACGGCCGGCTGCGGCGGGGCGGGTTCGTCGATCCCAGAACTGGTCTGGGGGATCCACGGCACGAAGCCGGGCTGGATCCACAAGCCTCGGGTCGCGGCCTTCGATCACGAGGACCATCTCTACGTCGCCGACCTCACCGACCGCATCCAGGTTTTCGACCGCGACGGCAAGTATCTCCGGGGCTGGCGGACGCCCGAGTTCAACGTCGACGGCCCCAGCGGATTGACCGTCGACCGTTACGGCCGGCTTCTCGTCGCCGACACCCACTTCTATCGCGTCCTTGTCTACGACCCGAGCGGTGAAATCCTGTTCCAGATCGGCGACGGCGTGCAGGGAACCACGCCCGGTCGGTTCGGCTACCCGACCGACGTGGTCATCGATAAGGCGGGGAACTTCTACGTCTCCGAGTACGGTGAGAACGACCGCATCCAGGTCTTCTCTCCCAAGGGGGAGTGGATCCGCCAGTGGGGAGGCCACGGCTATGAGCCCGGCCAGTTCCTCCGGCCTCGCGCGATGGCGATCGACGAGGACGAGCGGATCTACGTCGCCGATTCGTGCAACCATCGCATCCAGGTTTTCGACACCCAGGGGAAAGTGCTGAAGGTCTGGGGCGAGCGCGGGACGGGTCCCGGCCAGATGAGCTATCCGTACGACCTGTCCCTTGACTCCGATGGCTCGCTGTACGTCTGCGAGTACGGCAACAGCCGGGTGCAGAAGTTCTCCCGCGACGGCAAGCCGCTGGCGATCTGGGGAGGCGCCGGCCGCAAGCCGGGCGAGTTGTACAACCCCTGGGCGCTGGCCGTCGACTCTCGGGGGCTGGTTTCGGTCGTCGATTCGAACAATCATCGCGTTCAACGGTTCCGACTCTGAGGAGACGATGCGATGAAGACGGGCGTCTGGATTCGGTCGAAGGCGAGACCGCTCGGATACCTTCTGATTGGGATGTGCATGGTCGGTTCGCTTGCCTCGCTGTTCGTCCTCCTGGTTCGAGTGCCGGCTCTGGCCGTCTCCAGGATGGATGAACTCTACGGGACGCTCCTGGGAGCGGCCGTCGCCATGGCCTTCGTGATCGCGGCGCTGCTGATCAATCTCACGCTCATGGTCTACACCGCGACGAATGCGACGGTCCCGCAAGGCCCGCGAAGCTGACCCTTGAAACAACGTCGAGGTCGTCTGGGGAGGGCGTGGCGAGGATGCTGGGAAATCTCTCGATCAGCTTCGGTCAGCCCTGGTGGCTGATCCTGATCCCGCTGATCCTGGTCCCGCTGATTCTGATGGGCCGGGGCGGCCTGTCGGGGATGGGCAAGGGCCGCCGCGCGCTGGCGATCCTTCTGCGTTCGCTCATCGTCACGCTGATCGTGCTGGCGCTCGCCGAGTTGCAGTCGGTGCGGCGATCGGAACGATTGACGACGATGTTCCTGGTCGACGCCTCGCACAGCATCCCGCGCGAGCAGGAGAAGGCCGCCCTCGACTACGCCGCCGAGGCCTCGAAAAAACGACGCAAGGACGACCTCGTCGGCGTCGTCGTCTTCGGATCGTCACCGCGAGTCGAGGTCCCGCCCGCACCGAGTGAATTGAACCTGATGGGGATCGAATCCTCCATCGACGCCGAGAACACCGACCTCTCATCGGCCCTCAAGCTCGCGCTCGCCTCGTTCCCGGACGACACGGCCCGTCGCGTCGTGATCCTCTCCGACGGCAATGAGAATCGAGGCAAGCTGCTGGAGCAGGCCCTCGCGGCCAAGGGGCTGAACGTCCAGGTGGACGTCGTCCCGATCGACTACCATTACGACAAGGAGGTCCTCGTCGAGAAGGTGGCGATCCCGCCCGACGTGAAGAAGGGGGAGACGGTCAACATCAACGTGGTCGTCCGCGCCAGCGAGCCGACGCGCGGCAGCCTCCAGGTCTTCCAGAAAGGCGACGGCCACACCGCCACCGCGACCGGCGAGGACAAGCCGACCCCCGTGGAGCTGGAGCGCGGGCTCAACGTCTTCACCCTCAAGAAGGAAATCACCGAGCCGAACTTCTATACCTTCCAGGCCGAGTTCACCCCCGAGGCCGGCTCCGGCGACAAGCGGGCGATCAACAACGTGGCCGAGGGTTTCACCCACGCCCGGGGCAAGGCGCAGGTGCTCCTGATCGAGGGGACGGCCGGCGAGCACGTCGAGTTGGTGAAGGCGCTCCGCGAGAAGGAAATCGAGGTTAAAACCCTCGTCGCACCCCGAATCGACGGCTCGGGCGGGGTCGGCGGCGACGCCCTGCCGGTCGACGTGGCCCAACTCCAGCCCTACGACGCCGTGATCCTGGCCAACGTGCCGAAGGAGTCGTTCACCGAGTCGCAGCATCAGTTGCTCGCCTCCAACTGCCACGACCTCGGCGCGGGGCTGATCATGCTGGGCGGTCGCGACAGCTTCGGGGCGGGGGGCTGGATGAACACCCCCGTCGAGAAGGCCCTGCCCGTCGACATGCAGATCAAAGCTCTGAAGGTCCAGGGCCTGGGGGCGATGGTCCTGATCATGCACGCCAGTGAGATTCCCGAAGGGAACTACTGGCAGAAGGTCGTCGCCAAGGCGGCGATCAACGCCCTCTCGACGTACGACTACGCGGGGATGCTCCACTGGGAGGGCCAGGAGGCGTGGCTCTTCACGCTCCGGCCGATCGGGTCGGGCCGGCCGATCATGCTCCGCGCGATCGACCGGATGACGCCCGGCGACATGCCAGACTTCGATCCTTCGCTGGTCAAGGCGATGACCGGCCTGAACAGCATCAAGGACGCCATGACGAAACACATCGTCATCATCAGCGACGGCGACCCCACGCCGCCGACGCCCGGCGTCCTGAACCAACTCGCCAACAGCAAGATCACAGTCACGTCGGTCCTGACCGCCGCCCACGGCAACGACCCTGGGGCGACGTCGGTGATGCAGAACATCGCCCGTCGCACCAAGGGGCGGTTCTACAACGTCACCAACCCCAGGGCCCTCCCGCAGATCTACCAGAAAGAGGCGCGGACGATCTCCCGCCCCTTGATCTTCGAGCAGGAAACGCCGTGGCTGGTGAAGTTGCAAAGCCCGATCACTGAGCCCGTGATGGGCCTCACAGGCGACCTTCCGGCCATCTCCGGACTCGTCCTCACGAGTCTGAAGGAGAATGAGCTGGTCGAGGCCCCGATCCTCTCGCCCCTACCGACCGGGCAGGTCAACCCGGTACTGGCGCACTGGACCTACGGTCTGGGCCGCTCGGTGGCGTTCACCTCGGACGCAGGCCGGCGCTGGGCGAAGGCCTGGCCGGACTGGCAGAGCTACTCGGCCTTCTGGTCGCAGGTCGTCCGATGGGCGATGCGGCCCGCAGAGACGGGCAACCTGACGATGAGCGTCCGCCGCGAGGACGGCAAGCTCAAGGTCGTCGTCGACGCCCTGGACAAGGACGACAAGTTCCTCAACTTCCTCCAGATCCAGGGGAACGTCGTCGACCCCGACCTGAAGTCGGCGCCGATCACCCTGAGCCAGACCGCCCCGGGACGTTACGAGGCGACCGTCGACGCGGCCGATCGTCGTGGCAATTACTTCGTGAACCTCGGCTATCGCGGGCCGGACAAGACCCAGGGGGTCATCTCGAGCGGGGTCTCGGTCCCCTACTCCGATGAATATCGCGAGCTGCGTTCCAACCCGATCCCCCTCCAGACGGCCGCATCGTTGACCGATGGAATCGAGGTCGCCTGGAAGACCACGCCCGACGGCCGCATTGACCTGGCGCGAACGCTGGACGGCGTCGACCACTTTCGTCGCGATCCGGGGCTTAACATCCCCAAAGCCTTCCGCCCACTTTGGCCGGTCCTCCTCTGGTCGGCCGCCCTGCTCTTCCTGGGCGACGTGGCCGTCCGGCGGATCGCCGTCGACGTCGGCCGGATGCGGCGGAGGGCGTCCGACGCCTGGCGACGATTCCGTGGCGAGGAAGTCGAAACCAAGAGCGACTACCTCGACCAGCTCAAGTCCCGCAAGGCCGAGGTCGGCGAACAGCTCGACCGCGGCCGGTTCGCCTCCCGCTTCCAGGATGACGACGCCCCGCCCCCGACCGACGCCCCCGGCGCCGTTGCCCCAACGACGAGCGCCGGCTCCGACCGTCCCCGACCCGAACGCCCGACCGAACAGGCCGGTCCCGGCCTGGGGCCCGACGCACCTAAGGCCGAGGAAGGCGGATATACCAACCGCCTGCTCAAGGCCAAACGGAAGGTTTGGGAGGAGCGGGAGAAGGATGAGAAGGAGGACAAGAAGTGACCTTGTCTTCAACTCTGAGGAGCCGAAAGCCGCTAGCGTCCCCTCTCCCCCCGGGAGAGGGTGGCCCGAAGGGCCGGGTGAGGGTCGCCGCGCTTCGGATCGAGTGGTGTCCAGAACAGTCTTCCCGGGAAGACAGATCGCGCAGCGATCAGATGAGGGGGACGACCGGTCTGGGTCGCGCATCCCTCGCTTGGCTCTTGATCCAACGCCGATCCCCCCTCATCCGGCCGCGTTGCGGCCACCTTCCCCCGCGAGGGGGGAAGGCCGTTGTGGATCGGATATCAATCAAACCTTCCGCCGAAATCCCACGACCCTCACCCGCCGCTGCGCGGCTGCTCTCTCCCGGCGGGAGAGGGGACGACTCTCAACATCTCGGCAATCTCGAAAGGAACCACGCCGATGGCTGACGACGCGCCCGTGAAAGGGTCGGACATGGAGGCGCGGGCCGAGGAGTTCCGCAGCCGCTATAACCAGGTGAAGACCGAGATCTCCAAGGTGATCGTCGGCCATGACGAGATCGTCCACGGCGTCCTGACGTGCCTGTTCGTCGGCGGCCATGCGCTGCTGGAAGGCGTGCCGGGCCTGGGCAAGACGATGCTCGTCCGGACGCTGGCCGACGCGCTCTCGCTTGACTTCAACCGCATCCAGTTCACGCCCGACCTGATGCCGGCCGACGTCCTGGGCACGAACGTGATCGCCGAGACGCCCGACGGCCGCCGCGAGTTCCAGTTCCAGCGCGGGCCGATCTTCTCGCAGATCGTCCTGGCCGACGAGATCAACCGGGCGACGCCCAAGACGCAGTCGGCGCTGCTGGAGGCCATGCAGGAGCACTCAGTCACCGTCGGCGGGACGATGCACCGGCTCAAGGAGCCGTTCTTCGTCATGGCCACGCAGAACCCGATCGAGCAGGAAGGGACGTACCCCCTCCCCGAGGCCCAGCTCGACCGCTTCCTCTTCAAGCTCGTGGTCGGCTATTCGACCCGCGAGGAACTGGCGACGATCCTGGAACGCACCACCCGAGGGGAATTTCCCAAGGCCGCCAAGGTGTTGGACGGCGACGACCTGATCCGCTTCCAGAAGCTGGTCCGCGAGGTGATCATCGCGCCCCATGTCCAGGACTACGCAATCCGCCTGGCCCTGGCGACGCACCCGCAAGGACCGTTCGCGGCGGCGACGACGAACCAGTATGTGCGATGGGGGAGCAGCCCGCGCGGGGTTCAGACCCTCGTCCTGGCAGCCAAGGTGCGCGCCTTGCTCGACGGTCGGTACAATGTTTCTTTCGAGGACCTGCGGCGGGTTTATCTGCCGTCGCTCCGCCACCGCGTTCTGTTGAACTTCGAGGCCCAGGCCGAGGGGATCGACCCGGACGAGGTGCTGCTGAAGGTGCTGGATTCGGTCCCGGAAAAGGCCGAGACGCCAGCCGCCGTGGCTTGATTGAGGACTTGATGCGATTCCGACCGAGGCGGGAGCCCGCCATGCACGACGTCTATGATCCGCCCCCCGCACCCGAGATCGAATTCGAGGCCCCGCGCCGCGAGCGGCTGGACGTCTCCCACGGGGACGTCGCCTGCCTGGTCGGCCTCTGCTTCGCGCTCTTCGCGGCCTCGGCCCTGTTCTGGAGGTCGGAGCCGGTTGTGGCCATCATCGCCGCCGGGGCGGGTTCGTTGATCGTTCTCGAAAGCTGGCTCGCCGCGCTGACGGCGATCCACCGGCGGCCTCGGATGAGTCTGCAGGCCCGATGGATGGTCTTCCTCGCCGCGTTGGTCCCCTGGATCGTGGGTGTCTCCGCGGCCGTCGCATTCCTGCTGGCCTTGTTCTGGGCGACCGACCGGTATTTGCCGAGCTGAGACCAAACGGGAGCCCTCATGGCCGCCGAAACCGCCGCGCCGCTGCTCGATCCCGAGTTCATGCACAAGCTCGAACAGCTCGAGCTGGTCAGCCGCAAGGTGATCGTCGGCCGCATGAAGGGCGAGCGCAAGAGCAAGCGCAAGGGGACTTCCGTCGAGTTCGCCGAGCACCGCCAGTACACGGCTGGGGACGACCTCCGCCACATCGACTGGAACGCCTTCGCCCGGCTCGACCGTCTCTTCCTCAAGCTCTTCCTGGAAGAGGAAGACCTGCACGTCCACACGCTGGTGGATTCCAGCCTGTCGATGGGTTTCGGCGAGCCCAGCAAGCTTCACTACGCCAAGCAGGTGGCCGCGGCGCTCGCGTTCGTCGGCCTGGTGAACAACGATCGGATCATCCTGGAGGCTTTTGCCTCGCGGCTCCAGCCCGGCATGCCGAACGTCCGGGGCCGTTCCCAGATGTGGCGGATCATCCAGTACCTGGAACGTCTCCAGCCCTCCGGGGAAAGCAACCTCACATCCGCCGCCCGCGACTTCGCCCTCAAACAGGGCGGCAAAGGCGTGGTCGTCGTCATTTCGGACTTCCTCGACAAGCACGGTTATGAAGACGCCCTGCGGTATCTGCTGGCCCGCAAGATGGACGTCTTCGTGATTCACGTCCTGGCCAAGGAAGAGGTCGAGCCCGAGCTGACCGGCGACCTCCGCCTGGTTGACTGCGAGGACGACGAGGAGGCCGACGTCACCATCAGCGCCCCGCTGCTGAAACGGTACAAGGAGAACCTCGACGCCTTCGTCGGAGGGCTCCGCGAATACTGCACCCGGCGCGGGATCACCTACGTTTTCACCACGAACCAGTTTCCTTTCGACAAGCTCGTGCTCAACTACCTGCGCGAGCGTGGGCTCCTGAAATGAATCGCTTCTGGATCACCAGTCCGTACGTCTTCTTCACGATCGGCGGCTTGCTCGTCGCCTACGTCCTCTACATGATGATCGCGCGCCGCAAGGGAGAACGCCCGGGCCACGCCGGGCGCGAGCCGGAACTGTAAAGTCGAGCCTGGGGAGGCCGTCGGATGCCCGGGAATTTCTTCAGCCGACTGGGCTCGATCCACTTCAGCACGCCGTTGGGCTGGCCCATGTGGGCAGCGCTCGCGGCGGTGCCGACGGGGATCCTCGCGCTCTACTTCCTCAAACTCCGGCGACGTTCCGTGGCGGTCTCCAGCACGCTGCTCTGGCGGAAGAGCCTGGAGGACCTCCACGTCAACAGCCTGTTCCAGCGACTCCGGAAGAACCTGCTGCTGTTCCTGCAACTGCTGGTCGCGGCTCTGGCAATGCTCGCGCTGGCGGGTCCGCAGATGAAGGGGGCCGGCGGCGAGGGGCGGCGGTTCGTCCTGGTGGTCGACGCCTCCGCGAGTATGTCCGCCGTCGATGAATCCGGCGGGCCGAGCCGGCTGGATAAGGCGAAGGAAGAGTCCCGAAAGGTCGTCGGCGAAATGCAGGGAGACGACCTGGCGATGGTCGTCTCGTTCTCGGATTCGGCCAGGGTCGTCTCAAACTACACGAGGGATAAGAGCCTCCTGCTCCGGCGGATCGACGGAATCACGCCGACCCAGGGGACGACTTCGCTTCGCGAGGCTCTGCAGGTGGCCGCCGGGTTGGCGAACCCGTCCAAGCAGGTCGGCGAAGGCGTCGTCGCCACCTCGGCTCTGATCACGCCCAAGATGTTCATCTACACCGACGGCGGCTTCCCGGACGTCGAAGGCTTCAGCCTCGGCAACCTGGAACCCGAGGTCGTCGTGATCGGCCCGCCGCCTCCTCCCTACATTCCGCCCGTTGAGAACACGCCTCCGGCGCGGCCCGAGACCGCTGCCGACCCATCGGACAATCTCGCGATTCTCGCCCTCCAGTCGCGCCGGGTCGAGGAGAAGGCCGATTTGCACCAGGTCTTCGGTCGAGTGAAGAACTACCGAGACGAGAAGGCGACGACCGAGGCCCAACTCATCCGCAAGCGGCTCGACCAGCCGAATTCCGAGGGGGCGATGGTCGACGCCGTCTCCCTGGAGATCCCGCCGCAGAGCGAGCAAGCCTTCCAGTTCGACGTCCCCGAGTCGGGCGTCGCCTCGTTCGAGGTCCGGCTGACGACCAAGGACGCCCTGCCGCTGGACGACCATGCGTTCGTGGTCGTCGGCGACGCCCGCAAGGCCCGCGTGCTGGTCGTCTCGGCCGAGGATCGCTACCTCCTGGACGCCTTCAACACGCCGACGATCACCGAGAAGGCCGACGTGGCGATCGTCTCCCCCGACGAGGCCAAGGGCGAAGCCGTCTCGCGCGACGTCCGGAGCGGCCGTTACGACCTGGTGATCTACGACGGCTGGCGGCCCGAGCAGCCCCCCGAGGCCAACGCCCTGTATTTCGGCGTCTTTCCCCCCGGACCTGGGTACGAATCGGCCCGGGACGTCGAGCACCCGGCGATCCTCGACTGGAACGTCAGCCACCCGATGATGCAGTACGTTCGCGACCTCTCGCTCGTGTACGTCGCCAAGGCCCGCGTGATCGACACGCTTCCGCAGGCGGCCGTCACGCTCATCGAGGGCGAATCCGGGGCCCTGGCGTTCACGGTCCCTCGAGGCGGCTTTCTGGACGCCGTGACGACGTTCCCGCTCCTGGATGGCACGACCCCGAACACGACCTGGTTCCGCTACATCAGTTTCCCGCTCTTCCTGTACAACGCGGTGCAGACGCTCGGCGGATCGCGCTCGGGCGAGGAGGTGGCCGTCGCTCGCCCCGGTCAGCCGGTCGTCGTCCGCGCTGAGACGACCGAGAAATCCATCATGGTTGCCCCGCCCGACGGCGCAGCCCCCCAGAAAATCGATCGCAACGCCCAGGGCGCGTTCGTCGACGACGACGTGACGAACACCGGACTGTATGAGGCCCGCTGGACGGGGGGCGTCTCGCCGTTCGCCGTCAACCTGTTCGACCCGCGCGAGAGCGACCTCGCCACTCGCGGGCTCGTCCCGGCCGGAACGCCGGAGAGTCGAGCGGAGTCGTACAAGATCAAGATCGGCTACAACCCCATCGAGGGGACCCGCATCGTCCCCGACGTCCAGCGCGACTGGTGGAAGCTTCTGGCGCTGGCGGCTCTCGGCGTGCTCGTCGTCGAGTGGTACATCTACAATCGCCGCGTCTACGTTTGACGGCGTTTGGGCTTACGATCAGGTCGCCGCAGGAGTATGACCGTCGGCGGCCGGCTCCGTCGAGTTCCGGCCCTCGGCTGAATTGTTGTTGTTATTGTTATTTGTCTGGATGTGCAGGGCCTGCTCGACGGCCTCCATCAGCCGGTCGGACCGGAAAGGCTTGTAAAGGACCGTCTGCAAACCCTCCTGCCGGGCTTTGACGATCGAGTGGGTCGGATCGTAGCCGAAGCCGGTCATCAGGATGACGGGGGTGTCGGGGCGGACTTCCCGAAGCCGCTTGAAGATGGCGTAGCCGTCCATGTCGGGGAGGCGGATGTCGGCGAGGGTCGCGGAGTACGACTCCTGACGGGCCAGGGCGACGGCCTCCCGAGCGTCGCGGGCGGTCTCGACGACGGCGCCCTGCATGCCGAGGAGTTGGTGGGCCGAGCGCCTGATCGACTCGTCGGCGTCGACCACCAGCAGCCGGGCGCCGGCCAGGCGGGCGGCGGGTTGGACGGCGGGCCTTCCCGCCGCCGGCGCGGGGGCGAGGGTCGTCCCCATCTTCTGGATGATCTCGCGGATCTCGCGGGCTCGGTAGAGGAGGTGTCGCAGCCGCGCGATGACGTCCTCGTCGTGGCCGGCGTAGCGGTCCAGGACGGTGACGGCGTCGGTGATGACATCGTCGAGCGGCAGGGCGACCTCCCGGCTGATCGCCTGGACAGAGGCGTTCGCGGTGCTCGCCTTTTCGGCCTGGAGCAACTCCAGCGTATTGAGCGCGGAGGCGACGTTCCGGCCGTAGATTTCCAGAAACTGGCGGTCGCGGTCGTCGAAGGCGTCGGGCTGGCCGCTCTCGACGTTCAGGGTGCCGATGACGTTGCCGTGATAAACGAGCGGGACGGTCAACGAGCTTCGGGCGTTTTCAGCGCCCTCCAGATAGTACGGGTCCTTGGTCGTGTCCGGACAGAGGTAGCTCTGGCCGGTGGCCGCCACGAGGCCGGTCACTCCCTGCCCTTCCTTGGCCGCCGAAAGTTCCCGAGTCGCGGCCAGCGGAGTCATCCCCTCGGTCAGCAGCGGCACGAGCCGGCCGCTGGCGCGGTCGAGCAGGCGGATCTCGATGTAATCGAGCCCCATCAGGTCCTTCATGTGCCGCGCGATGTTGAACTTCAGGAGGTCCGTCCGCTCCTCGACTCCCATCGAGGAGAGTTCCTCGGGGGTGAGGTCGGCCAGTTCGTCGCCGGCCTGAGCGATGGCGTTGACCTTCAACTGTTGCTGGGTCTCGTCGGTGATCTCGCGGGTCAGGGCGATCAGGTGGGTGAGGATCTGTTTCGCGTCGAAAACGGGGGTGACGGTCACCCGCAGGTAGCGGTTGTTCCGGATCTTGACGACCGTGCTCGAAGGCTGACGCGAGGCGACTGAGGTCGTGAACGGGCAGGGCTCCGGTCCGAGGATGTCCGCCTCGACCAGCACCTGGTAAAACCGTTCGCCCACCACGTGCGACGCATCCATGGTGAACGAGAGGAACTCCGGGTTCGCCCAGATGATCCGCAGGTCCGGGTCGACCACCGCCACACCATCGGCGATGGCGTCCAGGATCTCCTCGGCCTGAATGATCATCCCGACCCAACGCGCCGCGGCGAGCTGCGAGGCGTCGACGTAAACGCCGGCGAAGCGGCCGTCGCGAAGCAACGCCAGCGCCTTGGAGATCGAACGGACGGAGACGACGTCGACGTCGTCCCCCAGCTTGTCGAGGATGGCCTCGCCGTGCGACGCTTCCCGTTCGATGACTAGTACGCGAGGCTTCTCGGCCACGTGGTCAACCCAGTGCTTCTAGGCTCGTCGGGCTGTAGCGTCGATGAGATCGGTTCGATCGACCGGGAAGGGGAGAAGGCGTCCCTGCAGGCGATCTTAGGTCATCCTAATGCCGCATCCCCCAACGGGCAAGCATCCGCTAGACTGGGGGGGACCTTTGGAATTTGGTGGATGATTTTCGGATTCAGAAGGGCCGCCGCAACGGCCTTCCCCCCTCGCGGTGGGAGGTGGCCGTTCAGGAGTTGTCAGTCGTCAGTTTCCAGAGAGGATCGTGAGTCCTCACGCCTGAGAACTGAGAACTGGCAACCGAGAACTCCTTGGCGCTCGTCCCCTCGAGGGGGGAAGACCGTCCCAGCCCACGATTCGGCCAAATTCCAGGAGCGCATCCCTAGATTGGCACGACGACGACCGTCGACCGAGGAAGGAACCACTCCATGCGCCTCACCCAACGCCTGACCGCCCGCCAGGGGGCTTTGCTCGTCATCGACGTCCAGGAGAAGCTTGTCTCCGCGGTTCACGACGGCCCGAAGGTCGTTTCGGCGGCCGTCCGTCTGATCAAGGGAGCGAGGCTGCTGGGCGTCCCCGTCCAGGCGACCGAACAGTACCCGAAGGGCCTCGGCCCGACCGTCACGCCGATCGCCGAACTCCTCCCCGAACGGCCCAGCAAACTGTCGTTCGCCTGCTGCTCCGTCCCGCAGGTTCTGGAACAGCTCTACGGCCGCCAGGTGCGGCACGTGACCCTGACCGGCCTGGAGGCCCACGTCTGCGTGGCTCAGACCGCGCTCGACCTTCTCGACCTGGGCTTCCGCGTCCAGGTCCCCGCCGACGCCGTCGCCTCGCGGAACCCCTTCGACCGCGACGTCGCCCTCCGCCGCCTGGAAGCCGCCGGCGCGACCATTTCCACCACCGAAGCCGTCCTCTTCGAATGGTGCGAGACCGCCGACCGCCCCGAATTCAAGGCGATCAGCGGTCTCGTCAAGGAACCGATCTAAGAGGCGATCATTTCGCCTTCTCCAGGTCTTCGATCGTCAATTCGACGTCCTTGAAGTGGTTCTTGGCCCAGCCTATGAGCCGCTGGATCGCTTCGGTGTGGGCCTTGCACTCCTTGTATTTCTGAGTGCGATACTTGATCGACTCGTACTCTTGCTCTTTAACGAGTCGGCGGGATTTCGCCTGCTGATACCGGAGGAGTGCGGCCTCTCGATCGGGAACCTTCCGGGAGTTTTGAAGTATTCGGGACATCCTGTCTTGATCCACCGCGGGTGGTTCCAGATCCTGCGTCTGGAGGCCCACTTTCTTTGCGAATTCGACGGCCTCCTTCACGGCCTGCGTCGCCTTGTCGAGTTCGTACCTCGACTCTGCCATCTGCTCGAATGCAGCTGGGTCGCCCTTCTGGGCCAAATCCTCTTCCTTACGGGCCTCGACTTCCATATCCCTCAGCCGAGCCACCAGAAGCCGGACAGGAGAGACGAGCACGTCGAGTTCAGTCCTGCTAACGACTTTTGAGTCGACGAGCTTCTGCGTGTATTGGTATCGCTGATAGACGTTGATTAATTCGGCTTCAATCTCCCTCAGGCCCTTGGGATCGAACGATTTCGGAGCGGCGTCGGTACGATCCCCGGCTGTTGGCGCAGTTGGCGCGGCGGTCGGTTTCCCCATCATTACGCCGATCAACCGATCCAGCTTCTGCTCAACCTCCGACAGGCGAGTCTCGACGCTCCTCAACGCCGACTCCGTGCTCTGAGCTTCGGGCTGAGCCTGAGGTTTGGTCGGTTCTTCCGGTTTCGCCGGTTCATTTGAAGGGCCGACCGTGAGTGCCAGGGCGCCGGCGGTCAGGCCGGTGGAGAGGAACGCGAATCCCAGCAGCTTCCAGGATGTGGTGGACATCGTCGAGAGTACTCCTTCGGCCAGCGCGGCGGCCGGCCAGGTTGTCGACGAAGGGGAGGCCCGCCAGATCCAGCCCAGGCTCGCGGCGAGTCCCGCGAACCGGCCTGCGGCGGAGGCCGTCGCCGCTACGAGCGACGACGGGACGACGGCCGCCGCGAGGTCGAGCCGCGCGGCGGTCAGGCATGCCGAGGCGTCGAGCCCTCGACGCGTCAGACGCTCGTGCAGGATCGACCGGGCCTTGGCCATCCGGCTGCGGACCGTGCCGACCGGCCAACCCAACTCCGCCGCCGCCTGGTCATGCGTCCTGCCTCGCAGGTAGCAGAGGACCAGTGGAGCCCGGTACTTCTCAGGCAGTCGAGCAAGCTCGCCGTCGAGGACTTCCAGCGAGTCGTCGGCGGGTTTCTCCTGCACAGCCGGCGCGACCTGGACGCCATCCCGGTCCCCCTCGCGGGAGCGCCGTTTCAGGACGTCCGACCGGGCGCGGAACGCCACGCGATGGGCCACGCTGTGAAGCCAGCCCGCCAGCGTCTCGGCCTCGCAGAGTCCGGCCCCCTTACGAACGAGGACGAGGAAGGTTGCCTGGAAGGCGTCTTCCACGTCCGCCGGATCGCGCAAGTACCGACGGCAGAGCGACAGCACCAGGGGGCCGTGACGGTCCACGATGGCCTCGAAGGCCGATTCGTCGCGACCCTCCAGGAACCGCCGGAGAAGCGGACCGTCGCCGCCCGCCGGGTCGACCCCGTCGCGAAGCAGGCGTTCCACGTCCCGACCGGCCCGACTCCCCGATCGCAGCATGCCTTCGTCCCTCCCCTTCCCCGAGGTTAATGCATCGGGCGGGCTGACCAATCTGGGTTTCTTCTGAGGTTCCTCCGGATTCTCCCAATCGTTCTCGCCATCTGGGGCCATAGTCTACCTGGGAGCATCGCCCTGGAGGCTCCCGGTCGAGGCGTCGGGGAGTCTTGCCTGGAGAGACGAACAGCGATGCATTTCCGTTCGACAGCCCTGGATCAACGCGAGTGGCCGGCCAGTCCACGCTTGCCCGGACATGCGTGGGTATCGAAGCTGCCTCGGATCGAGATTTCGCGTGCGTCGCGTGTGCGAAAACGAGCAATCGAACCCATTGCCGCTGAAGGTCGATCAGTCGTAAATCGTTTATTCGTAAAGTACTTGGGGCGTTCATGGTCGCCGACTCAGCCGACGATCGGACCCAAACGGACCCACGGGATGCGACACGCGGATCTTGGGTGGATCCACTTCAGCGAACCAGTCCCTCGCAAGAGCGACCAGATAACCCCGGTCGAGCATTTGGCGGAAAGCGATGAGTCGGAGGATTACCGAATGTCGACGATCGAAGCCAGGGATTCGGCACCCGGGTGTCGAACTCAACGCCATATGATGATTCATGTTGCGTTGATATTGGCTTTGATGCGCAGCCAACGAACGGACCCAATTCAAAGCCAACGTCGATCCAGGGGGATTCGGTACTTTCCTGCTTGCGGAAAGAACGGCCTGCGCCTAGACTACCTGAGATACGACGTTCGTCGGAGCAGCGTACGGCAAGGGGATCGGAACCACGTCCAGGCGATGGGGGACGGGCTATGGTCGGCTTGAAGGAACTGGAGAAGCCGGTCGGGCGGGTTTACCGGCGGCTGCGCGTCCAGCGCTTCCTGGGGGCGACGGTCTGGTCGTGGGCCGGCGCGTTTCTGGTCGCCGCGGCCGCGATCGGCGCGTTCAAGGCCATGAATCGGCCGCTCCCCTGCCCTGATTGGGTTCCCTTCGCCGCGGCGGCCTTGACGGGTGTGCTGATCGCCCTGTTCGTCGCGGTCCTGACAGGCCCAAGCCGGCTCGACGCCGCGACGGCTCTCGATCGAGTGTTCCATCTCCACGAGCGAGTCAGCACCGCCCTGACGCTTCCCGACGATCTCCGCGGCAGCCCCGCCGGCCAGGCCCTTGTGGCCGACGCGATCAAACGCGTGGAGGCGCTCGACGTGGCCTCCGCGTTCGGATTCAGTGTTCCGCGACGGGCCTGGATCCCCATCGTGCCGGCGTTGATCGGCTTCGGCCTGCTCTTCGTCCCCGGCTGGGAGACGTCGGGAACCGCCCGCGCGGCGTCGACGACCAAGCCTCTGGACGCGAAGATCGTCGCCAAGCAGACTGAGGCCCTGGCCAAGAAAGTGGCCGCCCAGCGCGAGGCGATCGACAAGGACAAGTTCCCCGAAGCCCAGAACCTCCTGGCCGAGATTGAGAAGAAGTCGACCGAGCTGGCCAAAGCCCCGCCGGAGCAGAAGGACAAGCTTCTCGTCGAGATGAACAAGCTGAGCGACGCTCTCAAGGATCGCCAGAAGCAACTCGGCTCGCCCGAGCAAATCGCCAAGCAACTCCAGCAGCTCAAGGACATGGGCGAGAAGGGCCCGGCGGATCAACTGGCCAAGGACCTGGCGAAGGGGGATTTCGCCAAGGCCATGGAAGAGATCAAGCAGCTTCAGGAGAAGCTCAAGAACGACAAACTCACCCAGGCCGAGAAGAAGCAGCTTGAGAAGCAGCTAGGGGATGTCGCCAAAAAGCTCTCCGACATCGCCAACATGGCCGAGCGAAAGAAGCAGCTCGACGAGGCCCGCAAGAACGGCGGCCTGACGCAGGAGCAGTACGACCGTGAGATGCAGAAGCTCCAGCAGCAGGCTGAGAACATGCAGAAGCTTCAGCAGCTTGCCGAGAAGGTCGCCCAGTGCCAGCAGGCCATGAAGAACGGCGACTCGCAGAAGGCCGCTGAGGCCATGAGCCAGGCCCAGCAGCAGGTCGCCGACATGGCCAAGAACATGGAAGAGATGCAGGCCCTCGACGACGCGCTGGCCGAGGTGATGGACGCCAAGAACGGGATGACCGAGGGCCTCAACCAACTCGGCGAAGGCATGGGAATGGGCGACGGTTTCTCGAACCGTCGCAGCAATGGCAACAACGGCTCCGGGCGAGGCCGCGGCGCTGGCGACCGTCCCGAAGCCGCCGACGACACCTCGACCTACAAAACCAAGACCGCCCAGCAGATCCAGAAGGGGAAGGCGATCTTCCAGGGCTTCGGCGAGCCCGGCAAGGCCGTGAAGGGCGAGGCCCGCATCGACATCCAGGCGGAGCTTGAAGCCGGCTCCGGAGGCGCAGCGGACGCCCTCTCCAACCAGCGGATCCCCAAGAGCGTCGAGAAGCACGTGAAGTCGTACTACGACCAGCTCAACAAGGGCCGGTGATCGCGACCTCCGAACCTCGGGGTCACAGCCCGTCGCTGTTGCGGCCCCGAGGCTTCTGAATGTCGAGGATCATCTTGCCCCGGCGGAAGATCGAGACCGTCCCCGTCGACTGGGAGACGCAGACCGAGAGAGCGTCGGTCGTGACCGTGATCGCCGCTCCGGCCTCATGACGCGTTCCCAGCCCCTGAGGCAGCGCCTCCTCCAGCTTGCCTCGCGGAGCCAGATATCGGGCGGCGCAGAGGACGACCCCATCACCCCGGACGATGTAGGCCCCGTCGATCGCGGAGAACTCCTTGATCGTCTCCTCCAACCGGTGGTCGAGGATGTTCCGCTCCTCTTCGGGATAACCGTGAAACGGGTTGAACACCAGCTGATGGCTTTGCGCGAGCACCCGTTCACAGTCCCCCACCACGAACAGGGCGCCGACAGGTCGCCCCTCGCGACCCTCAACCCCCAACTCGCTGGCGACGTTGAGAATCCGCTCGAAGACGGCCGGCCCCACGTCCGGCGGCAGGGGTTCGGCGGCGCCTGCGGTGAAGAGCTCGATCTCGGTCCCCATATCCAGGACCATGATCGTGTCCAGCGAGCCGGAGCGGTCCATGCCTGTGAGGCAGAGGATGCGGTCCCCCGCGTGGATCAGGTCCTCGGCGGCGGCGACGAGCGTGGCGACCTTCACCTGCCCCGCGCGGGTCATGGCGATGTCGGGGAGCTGGACGACCCGGCAGATCTCCTTGAACTCCTCGGGAGGCACGAAGTCGCATCGGCGCGAGACCAGGATGATCCGGAAGTTGACGTCGTCGATGAGAGCCTTCAGATCCGCGTCTTCCTCGACGACGTCGGCGTGCAGAAGCACGACGCGCGCGCCGACTTCACGGGCGATCGCGTGGGCGTGTCGGACCATGCTGCGCGTCAGCATCTTCATAGCGAGGTGTCGAATCGGATCCGGGTCGAAAGGGTCAGGGGCGATGGGTCGTGGGAGCGGCGAACTCAACGGCGAGGCCGAGGACGCCGAGGTCGTCGAATTCGCGGGGGTCGTCGGCGGTCCCTGTCTGTTCGATACGAAGGACGTGCTCCCCTGGTCGAACCGCGTCAGCCGGAATTGGGACGCGAATACGCAGGACGGTTTCATTGGGGGTGTTGACGAATCGGTTGATGTAGTCGATCCGGCGGCCGTCGATCACGACGTAGGTCTTCAACTCGCCCCGTTGGATGAACTCGGAGAACTGCAAACCGGTCGCCTCGCCCACGACGCCCAGCACGTCGAGCACGACGAACGCGGGGCCGGCGGCGTCGGGAGGAGCATCGAACGTCCGCTCCAGCGCGCCCCCTTCAGGCAAGGGCGGGTCGAAGAAAGGCGCCGAGCTCGCGACCTCGTTCCCCAGATGGTGCGAGCACGGGTCGATCACCAGTCGAAGGCCGGGCTCCCGAACGATCAATCGGACGAGTCGGTCGCGGGGGATCGTCAGCGTTCCTGCGAACGGAGTGCTCAGAACCAGGGCCGAGTCGGTGAGGGACTCGACGGCGCCCTCAGCGAAGTCAGACTGCCGAGCGACCCCCAGAACCAGATCGTCGGTCGCCCGCCATTCCACTCGCGCCAGAGCCCCCGCAATCTGGGCTCCCGTTGCGGGGTCGCGACGGAAGTAGACCCCTGCGAGATCCTTCCAAGACAGGACGACCGAGCGTTCGTCGACCACCATCTCCACCCGATCGCGATCGCCCCGAACGACCGAGCCGAAAAGCTGGTCGCCGACGACGAGGCGCGCTTCGTCCTGACTGGGGTCGAGTTCCAGGCTCGAGGGAACGGCGGCGAACCGCGCGACCTGGATCGCGCCGAGGTATCCCCCGAGGTTGGCGTCCTCGGCCGGATCTCCGGCTGCGGCGATGCGGATCGACTCGAGCGGGCCGGTTGGCCCGCGGCCGTGGGCCAGATCCTTGCCGTCGACGGAGACCTCGGTCCGGTCACCGACGAATCGGATCGTCAGTCGTCGCCAGTCGCCGTTTCGGGCGAGGCGTTGCACGGCCAGCCCTGGGCCTTCCGGGGTTTCAACGGCCAGGCTGTCCTCGGCCCAACCGAGGAGGATTCGGAGCGGGGCGGTTCCTCCGGGGCCGCGGTAGTTCAGGGTCAGGCTCCAGCTCTTCCCCGGGCGCACGACGCCGTCGTCTCGGAACGTCAGGTCGACTCGGCCGGCCTCGATCGCCTCGTCGAATCGGTGCTCGATCGACGTCCCCCCCGGGGGAAGCAAGAGGGCCGATTCCCCGTCCTCGACCACGGCGCGCGGCTGACCGACGACGCCCCAGACGTTCGCGTCCAGGGCGTCGAAACCATCGGCCAGGATCCTGGCCTCTCCCAGGCGTTGAACAATCGACTGGATACCCGGTCGACGGAGAATCACGGCCTCGGACTGCCAGGGGACGGCCAGCGTGACGGAATCCGGCGAGATCGCCCGGAGAGTTCCGGAAATCCGCCCATCCTCGCCCAGCATCGCCTGGAAGGCCGGCGGAACCATCACGGCGCGAGGACCCTCAGCCGTGAATTCGACCACGCCGCCGGGTGCGATCGCCTGGACATGAGGCGCTGCGCCGGCTTCGCCAGCGGCCTGGAAACGGAAGCCCGTCGATCGTTCGAAGAGCAGGCGGCCCGTGAGACCGGGACCGCCCTGACGGACCAGTCGATCGGGGGACGGCTCTTCGGCCCTCGCGAATAAGGACGAGCCGACGACGGTCCCGAGGGCCGCCAGGGCGACGACGAGGGACCGAGAGGAAACGCGACCGACATGGGCGTTCGAGGTGGCTCTCATGTCATGATTGTAAAGGGCCGCTCGCGAGGCGGGCAAGCGCGAGGACGGCGCCCCGTCGCCTCTTCGGGCGGGCGCAGGTAGGCTGTCGGTCTCGATTCCCTCCTCGCCGCCGCCCCATCCCACCAGGAGTCTCGCCATGCCCCAGCCCCAGACCGGTGGACGGCCCATCACGCCGACCCTTTCGTACATCTTGCTGGCCCTCGCCTGCGCCGCGCCCGGCCTGGTGAGGGAAGCCCGCGCCGGAGCGACCATGGAAGAAGCGAAGAAGAGCTATCGGATCATCGTTTTCGGAGCCCACCCCGACGACTGCGAGCTGACCACCGGCGGGACGGCCTCGCGGTGGGTCGATGCGGGTCACGCCGTGAAGTTCGTGAGCCTGACCAACGGCGATATCGGCCATCATGAGATCTCCGGCGGCCCTCTCGCCCGTCGTCGCCGCGAGGAGTCCGTCAGAGCCGCCAAGATCCTGGGGGTCGAGTCGCAGACTCTCGACAACCACGACGGCGAGTTGATGCCCACGCTCGAAAACCGCAAGGCTGTCGCCCGAGCCATTCGTGAGTGGAAGGCCGACGTCGTCATCGCGCCGAGGCCCAACGACTACCACCCCGACCACCGCTATACGGGGATTCTCGTCCAGGATACGGCCTACATGGTGGCGGTCCCCAACTTCTGCCCGGACACCCCGGCCCTCCGGACGAACCCCGTCTTCCTCTACGTCGCTGACCGCTTCCAGCAGCCGAATCCGTTCCGCCCCGACGTCGTCGTCTCCATCGACCCCGTTCTCGACAGGAAGGTCGCCGCGCTGGCCGAGATGGACTCTCAATTCTTCGAGTGGCTCCCCTGGATTGACGGCTATCTCGACCAGGTCCCCAAGGACCCCGCGACCCGTAAGACCTGGTTCCGGGAGCAGGTCCTCAAGCGTTATGGCGCCTCCGCCGACCGCTTCCGTGAGAAGCTCGTGGACCTCCTCGGCCCCGAGCGCGGCCGAGCCGTCCTCGCCGCCGAAGCATTCCAGGTCTGTGAGTACGGCCGACAACCGGATCGAGCGGACTTGCTGAAGATCTTTCCGTTCTTCGGCGACGCGGCGAAGTAAGTCGGGGCCGCTGTCAGAGGCTCGGATTCGAGAATTCCCGCAGCGGCAGCGTCACCGGCACCTGGTGGCGCGAGCTGCGGGCGACGGCCTCGGTGAACTGCATGTACCGGGCGCCGGTGGCGAAGTCCGTGTGGGTCACCGGGCGCTCGCCTCGAATCGCCGCGATGAAATCAGCCTCGACGTTCCAGTCGCCGCGCATGGAGTCGGGGATCGGCAGGAGCTTGGGGACCTGTTCGCCTCGGCGGAGGCCACGGATCTCATTCTTCAGCAGGTCGTAATAGATCGACCCTTCCGATCCGTGGAGGGCCACGCTCATCGTCCGCGGTCCCCACGTCACGGCGCTCAGTCGGTAGACGCCGACCGAGTCGTCTTCGTGGGTCGTGAGAACCTGGACGGTGTCTGGAGTGCCGACGGGCTTGGTCTTGTTGGTTTCGGGATCGAACCGCTCGGGAATCAGCTTCGAGGCGTAGGAGAGCACGCGATTCGCTGGTAGGACCCAGCGGAGTACCGTTTCATACAGGATGCCCAACGTGAGCATGTTGAAGCCCGAATATCGGGTCTTCTGCCGCCAGCCCATGGGCGTCGCGGGATCAGCCAGCTCGTCCGTTAGGCCGTCGACGTGGACCTCGCGTAACTGGCCGAGGAATCCCTTCTTGAGCAGCGAGCGGATGAACTCCTCGCCGGCGAGCCCGTAGGGACTGGGGACGACCATCGCGGTTTGGCCGGGGCACTCGCGAGCCTTATCGAGCATCCGTTGAGCTTCGCGGGCGTTCATCGCCATCCGGGCCTGCGTCAGCACGTGTTTGCCGGCGTCGAGCGCGGCCAGCGTGACGGGGCAATGCAGATAGGGCCAGGTGCCGATCAGAACTGCGTCGATCGTCGGGTCCTGGATGACGTCTTCCCAACTGCCGTAGGTCTTGGGGATCTTGAGTTCGCGTGCGGCGCGCGCTGAGGAGTCGCGCCGGCGATTGCAGACGCCGGCCAACTCAACGCCCGGGATCGCCTGAAACCCCGGAGCGTGACGGGTGCGGACGATCGCCCCCGCGCCGATCACGCCGATACGAATCGTCCCCCTCGGCATGCGCCCGTCCTACGGCTGATCACGTCCCGTCGAAAACCCCCGGGCGGTCAAATTCGTCCGCCCGGAGATTGTATCGGCCAGGTCAAAGAGCGATCGGCAGATTCAGCTTCCTTCGGACGGCCACGAACTGCCCGGCGTGGAGGATCGGATGCGTTCCCGCCAGGTGGATAAGCTGTCCGACCGTCGGGGCGAAGGGTGGGAGCTTGCCGCCGGCGGCTTCCTCCTTGTCGAGTTCCTCGTCGGGGAGCGAATTGAGCAGGCCGAGCGTCGCCTCGCGCTGGGTCTTCCAGAGCCCCAGGTACTCCTCGGGCGAGAGGAACTTGGAGGCGTCGTCGTTCGAGGTGTGCTCGCGATCGTGGTTCGCTTCAAAGCCTTCCGGCAACGCCGGCGACGAGCCGGGACGGATCATCTCCATCATGCGCCGCTCGCCGGAGATCAGGTGTCCGAGCTGCCAGGCGATATGGTTCATCCCTGGCACAGGGCGGATCAACAGGTCCGACTTCGACAGACCTTCGAGGTAGGTCTGCATGATCCTCTCGGAGCCGGCGAACGCCTTGCGGATCAGGTCCTTGGCCGTCATGTTCGTTCCATCCTACGGGAGAGAGGGTGACTTCAGGGATTGGCCGCCGCTTTGGGCTCGGGAGCGGGGGCGAGCGTGAAATCGGCGATGAAGAGCTGGCTGTTGCGGTCAGTGCCGCGAGCGTTTGACGTCCACATCATCTTCGAGCCGTCTGGACTGAAGACCGGGAGGCCGTCGAAGCCGTCGTGATACGTCAGCCGTTCTTCGGCCTTCGTATCGACGTTCATCAGGTAGACCTCGTAGTTCGAGTGGCCGTGGCGGCTGGTCGAGTAGATGATGTGCCTGGAGTCCTTGTACCAGAACGGCCCCCAGTTGACCGAGTCCTCATTCGTCAGGGCTCGTTCGTCGGTCCCCTCCGCGTTATTGACGTAGAGCTGGAGCATGTCGTTCTCCTTGCGGTCGCTGCGGTAGACGATCCGCTTGCCGTCGGGCGAGAAGAACGGGCCTCCGTCATAGCCCTTGGAGTTCGTGATTCGCCGAGGATTCTTGCCGTCAACGTCCATCACGTAGATCTCGGCGTCGCCGTCGCGGAACGACGTGAAGACGATCTGTTTGCCGTCAGGCGAGAAGCTTCCCTCCGCATCATAGCCCTGGGCATCGGTGAGGCGCGTCAGCCCCTTGCCGTCGAGATCGGCGCGAAAGACGTCCATCCCTTCGGGAAAGCTCCAGCGGTATCGGCTTCCGGTTCGGCTGTAAGCGGTCCGGGGCCCCGAGGGCGACGGGTTCAGGTGGGTCGACCCGAAGATGATCGACCGGCCGTCGGGAGAGAAGAAGGCGCAGGTGCAGGCGCCCTCTCCCGTGCTGACCATCCTCGGGCGGGCGTTCGCGGCGAGGTCGGCCACGTAGATCTGGTACTCGTACTGGTTCGATTTGGGCTCCAGGAAGACGGCCTCAGGGAGGTTCGGAACGGCCTGGAAGACGATCTGCTTCCCGTCTGGGCTGAAGTAACCCTCGCCGGCTCGGAAGAAACCGAAAGTCACCTGCCGAACGTTGGTCAGGTGCTTCGATTCCAGCTTGGCGACTTCCTCGGCGGAAAGCGGTCGCCCGCTTGATCCGCCGGTTTGAGCGGTCAAGGCGGCGGTCAGCAAAAGGGCGGACGTCAGGGTGGGCGACATCGGCTCGGGCCTCCTATGCTTCCTTCGGGGTCCTGGATCGCCTAGTATAGAGCCCGAGATATGGTATCGCCATGAGGCACGAGGCGCCGCCGAAGTGAAGATCTACACGAAGACGGGCGATGAAGGGACCACCGGCATCCTGGGAAGCAAGCGGCTCCGCAAGGACGACGCCAGGATCGAGGCCTACGGAACGGTCGACGAACTGAATGCGGCCATCGGCGTGGCGCGAGCCCACGCGCTGGAGGCGACGGAGGACGAACTCGCCGCCCGGATCCAGGACGACCTGTTCACACTGGGCGCAGCACTGGCTGACCCGAATCCGGAAGGCCCGTTCCACAATCAGATCAACGACGAGCACATCGCCGCCCTGGAGAAGGCCATCGACGACCGCGTGGCTGAACTCGCTCCCATGCGGAGCTTCATCCTCCCCGGCGGCGCACCGGCCGCAGCCCAACTCCATCTGACGCGGACCGTCTGCCGACGGGCCGAGCGCCTGGTGGTTCATCTCGCGAACCTGGCCGACGAACACGTCCCCTCGCCGGTCCTGATCTATCTCAACCGCCTGAGCGATCTCCTTTTCGTCATGGCGAGGACCGTCAACCACCACGCCGGCGTTCCCGACGTTCCGTGGATTTCGAAGAAGTGAGGATCGATCGACGATCCATGACCACGGGCTGATCCTCTGGGGATTCCCGTGGTCGCCTTTCGGGGGGCGTCGGTAGACTCGATGGTTTCGAGTCGCCCTCGTTCCGTATCACCCTGAAGGGTCCACAAGGATCGTCTCATGAGAAACACTGGCCGTCGTTTATCCTGGCTCGCCTACGCGGCGGCCGCTCTTCTGACCGGCCCGCTGCACGCTGGTGCGGCGGAGACCACCGGAATCTGGAAGCTCATCGTCCTGGCCGTCGGCGCGGACGAACTCGCGATCGTCGATCTGCACCGTAAGGACGGTCAGGCCGAGGGCGTGCTCGTGAGCGGCCGGGAACGGCTTCTCGACAAGGCCCGCGTGGAAAACGTCAAGCTTGAAGACGGACGGACCTCGTTCAAGCTGACAGGCGGGCTCGCCATGACGTTCGACGGAGCGCTCGCGACCGACGGTCCGAACGCAGGGAAGGTCTTTGGCACGGTCGACCTCGGCAACTCCATCTTCCCCGCGCGTCTGGAAAAGACGACCGAGGAGAAACTCGGCCCGGCTCAGAGCGGGGCGATGAACCAGGACTATTTCGCGGCTCGAAGCGACCGTGACCCGAAGTCCTCGATCGACAAGCTCAAGAAGCTGATCGAGAAGAACGACCATTCCCCCGTCTGCTACGCGTTCTATGAAGGGATTCTGCAGAAGGCTCAGGCGGCCGAGATCCCCGTCGCCGAGGTCGAGGCCTTGCTGGCCGACTGGCGGCGCGAGGCGGCTCCCTACGGACCCGTTTGGACCACCGAGGTTGCGAAGAAGGCCCTGACCGCTCTCGCGGACCAGAAGGTATACGCTGAGACCGCGCTCACCTTGGGCAAGGAGATCGAGGCGGGCATGCCGGCCGACGCTCCCGCGGAGTCGCGGGTCGAGGTTCTGAAGTTGCTCGCCTCCGCCGCGAAGAACAGCGGCAAGCCTGATCTCGCCGCCGACGCCGAGAGCCGCGCCGCGAAGTACGACGCCCAAATCGACGAGGAGTACCACACGAAGGTCCCCCCGTTCAAGCCGACCCCCTATGCGGGCAAGGTCGGCGGCAAGCCCGTCGTCTTTGAACTGTTCACCGGCGCTCAGTGCCCCCCTTGCGTCGCCGCCGACGTCGCTTACGACGGCCTGCTGAAGACCTACAAGCCGACCGAGTTCATCGGACTTCAGTATCACCTTCACATCCCCGGCCCGGATCCGATGACCACGAAGGAGACGCTCGACCGCGCCAAGTACTATGCGGAGGACTTGAGGGGAACTCCTTCCACGTTCATCAACGGCCGCTCCGAAGCCGGCGGCGGCGGGTCGATGGCCATGTCGGAAGGGAAGTATTCGCAGTATCGCGAAATCGTCGACAAGCTGCTCGAAGAGAAGCCGGCGGCGGAGATCGTGCTTGACGCCAAGCGGAAGGGCGATGAGATCGCGATCGTCGCTCAGGCCAAAACGGATGCGAAAGGCCAGAACTCCTCCATCAAGCTGCGTCTGGCTCTGACCGAGGAGTCGATCCGTTACGTCGGCGGTAACAAGCTGCGGTTCCACCACCACGTCGTCCGCGCCCTGCCCGGCGGCGTCGAAGGGACCGCGATCGCCGACAACGCCGGCAAGCTTGAGATCAAGTTCGACCTCGCCGAACTGCGAAAGAAGACCCAGGAATACCTCACCGAGTTCGCCGAGACGCGACCCTTCTTCGCCGCGCCACCCGCGCTCGATTACAAGAATCTCTCAGTCGTGGCCTTCGTCCAGGACGACCACGACAAGTCCATCCTGGGTGCGGCGTCGGTCCCCGTCACCGAAGCCACTCCCTGATTGACGTCCCAGCCGGACGAGCCCGTCATCGGGCTCGTCCGGCTTTTTTTTGTCCCATCGCGTAATGATCGTTGATGAGACTCGTATGCGAATTAGCCCTAGACGACGAACTGCATCCATGCTATGATTGATTGCATGCGGGGCAAACTGATCTCGATGAGGCTCTGCGATTCGATTAAGTTGTGCCCCCGCGATCGGTCACAAACGCTGATTCGCGTCTTATGGTAGGAAAAGACAGAGTCTTAGTCGGACTGGCCCATGCATTAAGGAGGGCAGGACGTGGCGGGCGGAAGTGGGCGAGAACGTCGAGTGCATCGGTCGTACAAGCCGGCCGTCGAGGGGATCGAGGCGCGCCGCCTGCTATCTGGCGCCACCCTCGCCGCGACGTTGTCGGTCCCGACGACAGATCACCAGACTCTCCTCGACTCCGCATCATCGCCTTCCATTTACCCAGACTCTCCGGTCTCCTCCGGTAACGCCTGGGACGCAGCCCTCCTCGACGCCCGGCTCGATGATTTTTTCTCCAGCCTCGGCACCGCGACCGAGGAACCCCAGGTCGTCTCGACGCTCGACCAGGAGGCGATGGCCTCGGGTCTTAACCAGCTCGACCGATATCTGACCTCGTCATGGAAGCGTGCAGGGGTATCCCCCCAGTCGTACGAGGACTCCTCGCAGGCGGTGTACATCACCCTCCTCCAGCAGCTTGGTCGGAGCCGGTTCGACGCCATGTTGAGCGACGTCGGCCGTTGGGGGATCAAGGAGGTCTTCAGCAAGGAGACCGACGAGGGCCAGGACTTCTTCCGCGCCGTGGACATGGTCAAGAAGCGAGTTCAGCGGGAGCGGACGTATCAGCCGCTCGACGACGCCGCTTTCGCCGCGGCCGATCTGGAAACCCAGTCCCGACTCGACGCTCTTCGCGAGGTCATGGACCGGACGCTCACTCCCCGCGAGGCCAGCCTCATCCAGGAATCCCTGAAAGGGCTGACCCCCTCCGAGATCGCCCTCCAGTGGGGCGTCGCCCCCAAGACGGTCAGCAACGAGAAGACTCGCGTGCTCAACAAGCTTCGCGACGTCCTTCAGGGCCAGTTGGCGGACTGACCGCCGCGCTTCGTCCTGTCTCGACATGCTAGTCGGAAAATCCTGGGACGAGCCGTCAAGGCGAATTCGCCTGGCTCCTCGTGATTTGCGCGCGTAAGCTGTTTCTTGAGCGAGACGGCCCCTTCGCGCCCTAAAGTCGAGGAAGCCTGATGCGGTCCGCGATTCCATCCTGCGTTCTCGCGCTTCTGGCTGCGTGTTCATTCGCGGCAGGCCAGGAAGGATCGTCGAAGCCCCCAGCCGATGCCGGGAAGAAGCTCGCGCCCGTCGCGCCCCCCTCCGATCGCCGGAAGGTCAAGGTCGACGAGAATCCCCGGGTCATGACGCCCGAGGAGATCGAGGCCCGCAAGAAAAGCCCATTCCTCCGGCCGCCTGGTGCTCAGGATGACGAGCACTACGAACCCGAGGATCTTCGCGACCTGCCGCCGTGGAGTCACGCGAGTTTCTTCGGGATTTCAGCACGCGGACGGTTCATCGTCTATGTGCTGGACCAATCAGGCAGCATGATCGACGACGACCGGATGGTTCGAGCCACCAGCGAGCTACGGCGGAGCGTGAACGCGCTGCACAGCCCCCAGAAGTTCGAGGTCATCTTCTACAACGACCTCGCAACCACGATGCCCGGCGGGCCGACGCCCCGCGAGGCCGATCAGCGCACGAAGGAGCAGCTTCGGAACTGGCTCCATCTGATTGACCCTGACGGCGGCACCAGTCCGAAACGGGCCGTGCTCCAGGCACTGGGGATGCGGCCTGACGCCGTCTTCTTGCTCTCGGACGGCGATTTCCCGGAAGGAACCGTCGAGTCGATCGCCGCCGCCAACGGCCGCAAGGTGCCCATCCACTGCGTGGACCTGGCCGGCGGCCTGGCTGGCGACGCCCTCCAGAGGATCGCCCGTGAGAGTGGCGGACGATACGCCTCGCGCCCCGGGAGCCTGCACGACGTCGGCTCGGGGCGCTGAGGACGCACCGCGAATCTCACTGAGTCGCCGAGACCGAGCCCATCGGGCTTCCTCGGATCGTCATCCCCTCGGGCAAAGGCCGGGCGGCCACGCTGAACCCGCGATCGTTCAATTCGTCGCGGAGTTGGCGGTAGAGCGCGAAGCTGTCCGGATAGACCCACATCGTCACGACGGCCCGTCCGGGACTCAGCCGGTTGAGGGCCCGCGAGTATTCCGAGATCGGGTTGCGGGTTGATTCATAGGTCTCTCCGCGGGACTCAGAGGTCGGGACGACTTCCCAACCCCGCAGGTCGAAGCGAATGCTGTGACGCTCAATCAACTCCTCGATCCCCGACTGGGCCCGCCCGAGAACGTAGCTCAATTTGAACGAACCGACGGGACCGACCTGAGACGCCAGGATCCCCGTCCGCTCCGCCATCCTCAATCGAACCTGGGCATCAGACTTGGCCAGTTCCAGGAGACGTTCCAGATCGATGAAGCTGATCCGATTCCGGTGCAGCTCGAAGTGGAACTCCTCGGCGCGGGCCGGTCGGGCGACGGGGTTCTTGCTCAGGATCGAGGTCGCTTTCGGGAGCGGCAGGTTCCGAAGGTTGGCGACCTCGTTCGCCAGGTGGTCGCGCTCGGCCTTAAGGACTCCCCCCTTGGCCGAGACCCGGGCGATCTGCGTCGACGGATCACGAACGCGAAAGGCCAGCTTGCGCGCTCGGGCCGCGTCGAGCGCCGCCTGATTCGCGGAGGCTGCCAGCATCTGCTTCGCCTCGGCGGCTCGCGACTCCGCCAGGGCCCGATCTCGCGCGGCGGCGTCGCGCTCGGCTTCGGCCTTGGCGATCGCCTCGCGGTCCAGCGTCGGAGCGGGCGGAGGAGCAGCGGGCTCGGGCTCGGGTTCCTCCTCGATCTCGATCACTTCGGGGACCGGGGCCGGAGAGGTCGCGGCGATGGCTGGAGCAGGCGAGGGAACGGGCGTATGGTCGGGCTCAGCGGGCCGAGGGCGGTTCACGAGGAAGGACAGGAGCAGCAGCCCGGCGAGGACGCTCGTGACCGTCAGCGCGTCTCGAAATCTGGAGGTCATCACCACACCCCCTGCTCGAGGAACCGAGGATTCTGAGCCCCGGCGACCTGGAGCGACATCGGCCAGTTCAGCCCCGAGAAAAGGATCTGCCGACGAGCTTCCCAGAAGTTCTGGGCGCCGTCCTCCTCCACCAGGAACTTGACCCGAGGCCTGGGACGGATGCCCGGATCGACCTCCGCTCGCTTTCGAGCCACGGCCTCCAGGTTGCGAACGAACAGATCCTCGTCGCGGCGAGTCCTCAACGCCTGGTTGGTAATCCGGTAGCCGCCGGGCTGAATCGTGAGGCCGTCCGTCCCGCAGGCGACGACGATCTCGAACGGGATCTCCACAGCCGTCTCCGGCTTCTCCTCGTCATTAGGGATCAGCGGCTTCATCTCAGGATCCGCGGAAGCCGAAGCTCCCGGCGCTCCCCCAGAACCGGCTCGACCGGATTCGGAATCGGCGCCGATCATTAGACCCGGAGAAGGTTGCGAATTCGACGAGCCGAGCCCGATCGGCGAGCCCATTCCCGAGCCGAGGCCGGCGAGGCGCGGCATCGAAGTAACGCTCCGCGGGGGATTTCCCGAGGCGTTCGCCGGAGGCGTCATTCCACCGGCAGCGTTGCTTCGAGCCGATGAGCCACGGGCTCCTTCACTGTTTTCCCCCGTCGCAGGTTGGGCGCTTCCTGCGGGCGGCCCGTTCGACGCTCCCCCGCCCCACATCAGCCCACCCATGGACTGAGGCGATTCCGTACCGGAGCCGCCTGCCGGCGCGGGCTGGAGGTTATCGTCGAACGCCCCTGTCGTGGACTTCGGAGCTTCCAGTTGGTTTCCACTGCCCGATCGTCGTGCGAGCCCTTGCCCGGCCGTCGTGCCTGGACGCCTGGTTGACTCGCCAGCACCGGCGTTGGCAGGGCGACCTCCGTCAGCCCCACGTGCGATCCCACTCGGCGGAATTCCGGCTCCTTGCAGTCCGCCGGCGTCGCCTCTCCGCTGCAGGTTGAGGATCTCGTCGGCTAGTGTGCCGGGCTCATCGCCGTTCTCGGCAGGCCCTCGTTCCGAGGGGTTACGGCCCGTCCCATAGGGACCTCGCAGCCAATCGTCGCCCCCGATCGCACCAACGCCTCCACTGCCCGCCGGGCGGGAGCCGCTGCCTCCTCGAGTCGTTCCGCCGGCACCCATCGGGCCGCCTGGTGGGCCTTCCTGCTGGCCCTCGGCTCCCTGACGGCCGACCGCGCCGAGGCCTGGCCGGGAGGTCGGCCAGACGAAGTCGCCCGGCGATTCGGTTCCGGCATTCGATCCATTTCCGCCGGAAACGGGTTTGCCCCCTCGTCCTGCGTTGAAGGCCTGGGCGATCGTCCGTGCGTCGTCGTTCCCGGGCCAGGAGAGGCCTTCGCCAGAGCCTGGCTTGGCCGTCCCTCCTGACGTCCTTGATCCTGTCGAGCCAGCGGGCGAGCCCGCGAGACCCGACGAAGGGACGGAGATCGACGGCGAGCCGTCCCAGGTGGCGAGGTCGTCGTAATTCGGGACGTGAATATCGAGATTCTGCTCGACCAACTCGTAGCCGAAGGCGATTCCCAGCGGTTCCAGACGAGATCGGATCTCATAATAGGCGCGGACGCCGTCGGGCCGGACGAGGAAGACGAAATAGGGAACCACGGGCGAGCCGTCCGGGCTTCCCGCCGTTTTGACCTTCAGCAGCTCTCGAGCGATCGCCACGACGACCGGGCTCGATCGCGGGGTCATGATCCCGGCGAGGTCCGTCATGTTGAACGTGGGGCCATTCGGCTTGATCGTCACGGCCCCGGACGTGCACTCGATGACGATCGGCCGCTTCCAGGTTCCGTTCTCGCCCTGGTAGGGAAGAACGGCGTAACTCCCCTCCCCCGGCGCCTTGGCGATCGCCGCTTTGAGGGCGTCGCGCTCCTGGACCAAAACGTCGCGCTGGGCGGCGAAGGCGTCGACTTCGCGATCCAGCCTGTTCGACTTCTGCTCAAGCTGAGCGATCTGCGTCTTGACGAGCATCTCGCGTCGTCGCCAGCCTTCCGATTCGGCGGTCGCCTTCTTTCGGGCTGCCTCCAGGCTGGCGGCTTCGCGGTCCAACCGTTGAGCCTCCGCGCGTTCGCGGGCGGTCGCCTCGGAGATCTGTGCCAGAGCCTTCGGCGTTGGATCTTCGGGGACCGGTTGCGGAGGGGACGGAGCGACGGTCGGCCGAGGCTTCTTGACGACCTTCGGCGGAGGTTGGGGGATTGGGGCGGGCTCGGCAGCCGGACTCGCATTGACGACCTCGATCGTCTGCGGTTTCCTGGCGTCCAGGAGCGACTGTCTGTGGATCGAGACGACCAGGTGCAGCGCTCCACCCAGGCTCGCCACAATCAGGGCGAGCATGGCGAGTTCCGCCTGGATCCTTCGCTTGCCGATCGCCACCGCCCCACCTCCGCGTCCTTGCGCTCTGAGCGCATGGTCCGGATCCAGCGCCTTTTTGCGGCGTAGCTACTAGATCGGATCGGCGGGGCTTGAGCCTTGAATCGGTGAAGCGGACTTGATCAGTCGGCCGCCGCCAGGATCGCTCTAAGTCGATCCTCGGAAAGCGGTACAGGATTCCCCTTCATGCTGCTGGCACGCTGAGCGCCCGCGATGACGGCGTCCTGATCGGCCTGTGAAGCGTTCAAACGCAGCGGGGCGATCGCGAGTCTCGCGCAGAGGTCGCGAACCCAGGCGACTCCGTCGTGAACCTCGGCGTTCGGATCGCCGGTCAGCATCGTCGCGACTTCGCGATAACGTCGCATGGTCTGGTCGCCATCGCCCCGGATCTGCAATTCGGCGATGTTCGCCTCCATCACGAACGGAAGCAGCCGAGCGCAGATGGCCCCGTGATGGAGCCCGAACATTCCACCCAGAACCCCGGCAAAACCGTGAACGGCGCCGAGCTTTGCGTTTGCCAAGGCGAGACCTCCCAGCAACGAGGCGACCGCCATGTCCTCCCGCGCTTCCCGGTTCGAGCCGTCTCGAAAGGCGGCTTCCAGTGAACGGGCCGCGCGGGTGATGCCCTCGCGACAAAGACCATCGGTCATCGGGTTGGCAGCCAGGCTCACGAAGGGCTCGATGAGTTGCGTCAGAGCGTCCATACCCGTGTAAGCGGTGACCTCGGGCGGGACGGTGAGAGTCAGCGCCGGGTCGACAAGAGCCACGCGCGGGAGCATGTCCGGGCTTCGCAGGCTGACCTTCACGCGATGCTCGGGAACGTCGAGGACCGCGTTGCGCGTGACCTCTGAGCCGGTTCCCGCGGTGGTAGGGATGGCGATGAAAGGGAGCGGGGACGCGGTCAGAGGTCGACCTGCTCCCACGACCTCAAGATGATCGAGCAGGCTGCCGTACTGAGTCGCCATTGCCGCGGCGGCCTTGCCCGCATCGATCACGCTTCCGCCGCCGATGGCGACCACCACGTTGCAGTCCTCGGCGCGGGCCATGGCGGTCGCCGCCTCCACCGTCTGGAAGCGGGGTTCGCCTTCGACGCGGAACGCGAGGCTGGCGATGTCGAGATCGGCGAGCCGCGCGCTGAGAACCTCGCCGTATCTCCCCTCTCGTCCGAGAACGAGCAAGGCCTTCGAGCCGAGTTCCTTGATCATCCTCGGGAGTTGCTCGAAGGCTTCCCAGCCGAAGACAATGCGGCCCGCGGTGGCGAACTCGAAGTTCATGATGCGTCGTCGATCGGGTGGATCAGCTCGAATTTCGCCGATGATCGCTGGCCGGACTGCATCGCGGCAGCCTTCTCCGCCCAGGCGGCGTAGTGAGTCGTCTCCTTGTGAGCCGCGAAGCCTTCCGGCGTGCGGTAGATCTCATAGAGCGAGAACTTCGTCGGGTCGTCATTCTGCTGCAGGACGTCGAAGCGAAGGCAGCCCGGCTCCTGAAGGCTGCCGCGCGAATTCTCGACGCAAGCGGCGCGGAAGGCCTCGACGCATTCCGGCTTGACCTGGATGTTGGCGATCACCACGAACATGAACGGACCTCCCGGGGGCTCTCGACGATCAAGGCGACATCTTAGGCTGCGGCCGTCGATCGCTTCAAGCAGAGCACGCTGCAAGTGGGCCGAGATTTGACCTAGACTGGAGTCGGACATCCTCCTCCAGCCCCCGAACCGACATGCCCGCACCCCTCCTGCTCACGGCCGCGGCCCTTGCGTTCCTCGCCGAGCCGACGTCGCTGGCCCCCATTTCCGCCCGATCCTTCCACGTCGCTCCCGATCAGCCGGCGAGGCTCGACTGGAAGCCCATCGGCGATGGCGAGCCGAGCCTGGAATACCTCGTCCGGGACTACACCGGCGCGGAGGAGGCTCGTGGGAAGGCTGCGGTGGTCGATGGCGTCATTCGGGTCGAGCGATCGTTCCGACAGGGCTATCACGAGGTCGAATTCCCCGCGACCTCCCAGCGATTCGGTGTACTCGCTTTGCCCAAGGCCGAGGGAGATCCGGATCCCTTCTTCGCCATGGACGCAGCCATGTCGTGGCTCGTTCGCGACGATCAGACCCGCGACGAGTTGATCGCCTTCGCAAGGGGCGTCGGCCTGAGCATGATTCGCGAACGGATGACCTGGAACGCAATCCAGCCGGCCCCCGACCGCTGGGACTGGGAGGCCGGCTCTCGCTTTGAGCGGCTTCAGCATTCCTATCACGCCGCCGGCATCCCGTTCTGGAGATGGGCCATGATGCTCCCCGATGGGCTGGGCGAGTCGGCAAATACTCGAAGGATCTCGTCGCCACGGCGGACGCCTGGCGCACGATCGGCCAACGCTGGAGCCGTTACTGGGGAGGCGTGGAGATCTGGAACGAGCCCGATATCAGCTTCGGCGGTGACATGCCCGGCGATCAGTACGCCTCCTACGCCAAGGCCGTCGCCTACGGTCTGCGTCGTGCTGAAACGCCGGCGCCGATCGTCGGCGGCGTGACCGCCCGTTTCGCGCCGACGTTCCTCGACGACTGCGCATCGGGCGATCTGATTCGACGAATCGACGCGTTCAGCTTCCACGACTACGGACCCGCGATGGCGTTCGAGGATCTCATCGCCCAGTATCGCGAATGGCTTCGGACTTCAGGGGTGGCCGACCTCCCGCTCTGGGTGACGGAATGCGGCTGGCCCTGGAATCGTGGTCCGGAGCGGCCTCCCGTCGACCAGGATCGCGCCAGCGCGGCGCAGATCGCGATGAAGGCCGTTGAGGCCCGTGCTTGCGGCGTCGAGCGATTCTTCACGTTCGTCTATCCCTTCTATGAGGAGAACGCCAAGAACTTCAGCGTAATGGACCGCCGCGCGACGCCGCTGCGCTCCATGACGGCCTATGCCCAGACGATGAGGGCGCTCAAGGGGCTCCGCTACGTAGGGGATCTCCATTGCGACGACTCGCGAATCGCCCGCGCTCGGGTCTTCGGCGACGAGCTTCGCGCGGTCGTAGTTCTTCACTCAGCGACGCCTGAGGCCGAATTCCGCAAGCGTGGACCGATCCAGCTCGGGGCGATTCCTCGTCGTGTCGAGGGAGCGGACGGCCGTGAGCATGCGGTTCGAGACGGACGATTCGAGATGGCCGATGGGTTAGCCTTCGTCTGGTTCGACGCTGCTGCGCTAAAAGGGCTCGTGGATAGCAACACTCGCGCAGGAGGTCTGCATCCCGGCCCTCGATCGTCTAGAGTCGCTCAAGCCGAGCCGATCGTGCTCCGGCTTCGGTTCGATCCGGCGCACGTCACGCCGAGCTCAAGCGGTTACCACGTCAAGTCGCCCTCGCGGACGCTGCCGGTGGTCGTTGATGCGATGAACCTTGGGGACTCTGCAGAGTCTCTCGACCTCACGTTGACCGTCGGGTCGAAACCGATCGACGGCGTCCGAAAGGCCTCGGTCGGTCCGCGGTCGCAGGCGGAGTCGCGCTGGGAAGTGCCGCTCGCTGGCCGCTTCGCGGATTTTGAGCCCCTGCAGCTCCAGGTCGCGGCCAGGGGGAGCGGCAGTGTGCGCGATCGTTTGGCGTTCACCCTCCTGGGCGAGCCGAGCTTTGAGGAGGCTGTCGCGCATCTCAAGACGAGAGAACGTCTGCCGATCGACGATCTGACGCGATGGTCTCCCAACGTCGGCGCAGGCGGCGAGATGAGGATGGAAGTCGCGGAGGGGTCAGGTTGGCGGCTGGTCACCCGTCATCGACCGAACACCGACCGCTGGGTTTATCCCTTCTTCCGTCTTCCCCCGTCGGTCGACCTCTCCGATGCGAAGGGCCTGCTCGTCCGCGCCCGCTGCAAATCGAACGCCCAGGTTCGCGTCTTCCTCTGGGAGGGAGAATCCGGCGTGGGTTATATCAACGGCTCGAGCCTGATCCCGGCGGACGATCGCTGGCACGCAGCTCGCGTCGACTTTCGAGCACTCGAACGCAGCCACGCCAACGCGATCGACCCAAACGGGAAGCTTGATCTGAAGGACGTGCGCAAGATCAGCATCGGCGTGAACGATCAGGTCGACGCGAATGAGTTGGAAATCGGCGACGTCTTCGTCGTTCGGTGAGGGGTTCAGGACCGAGCGGCGTGAACCCGTCCGAGCAACGAGACGAGTGCGTCCTTGCCGACCGGTTTGACCAGATGGTCGGAGAAATCCAGCTCGGACCAGTCCGCATCATCGGGCGCGTACCCCGTGACGGCGATCAGCGAGGCCCGTTCCAGGCCCGCATCGCGGAGGCTTCGCGCAACGGCGTAACCGTCGATATCCGGGAGCGAGAGGTCCAGCAAGACCACGTCCGGGTCGAAACCCGTGGCCGTTTGGATCGCCGAACGACCGTCGTAGGCCACGGCTACTTCGTACCCGTGCATCCGAAGCAGCATGGCCGTGGTGTCGGCGGTGTCGCGATTGTCCTCGACGATGAGGATTCGGGCGACGCCGGTGGGAGCAATGCTGTCCATGGACGAAACTCCAGCCCATTCGCAGACGACGCGGGTGGCTTCTGCATCCCGAGCTTGAATCAATGCAAATTCGGATCCATTGCCTCGCATCGACCTATCCGCGCTGCACCGCGCGTCGATTCTACGCAACATGCGAGCAAGGCAATGACGTCACGCAATCAGTGGTCAGGCTTCTTCGCGTTTGGCTGCGATTTGTGGGTCTCTCGCTTCGAGTTCGATTCGTCGAACGTATCGGGATCTGTGGTCTCCCGCAAGAACGATCGCTCGATGCTCGCCGATTGTTCATCTAGCCATGGGTGTCAGTGATGGGTCGCTTCACAGCGATTGAACGGTTCTCGGGGAATGAACTCTGGGAGAGGACGAATACACTCCCGACCCGGAGGACCGCCGATGAAGTTCCGCGGACCGACGGCGAGCGAGACACGATTTGGGAGGATGCCATGAAACCCATCTTCGTCCAGGTTAGGAACGGTGAGAAGGACGTCCGCTGGCTGCCTTTGTTCGGCTTCGCCGTTCTGTTGATCGTCGCAGGAGCGGCGATCTGTGAGGCGCTTGCGTATGTCGTAACTGGCGACGTCGTTGTTGCCGCCGCGATTCTCGGGGCGATCGTCGGGCTCTTCCTGGCAGTCCGCCAGATCATCGCGACGATCGCCTATCAGCCGATCGTTCTTCCTGAGAGCGAGGACGTCGAGCACGACGTCCTCGCTTCCTGACGACGCGGCGATCAGTCGCCCGACGCTTTGACGGTAGCCCGGCGAGTATCCGGAGCGCCGTGGAGCTTGCCACCGGGGACGTCGACGACGATGGAGTTGGCGTCCCCCTGGCGGTCGGCGAGTCTCCACTTGTGGCCCAGATCCGTCAGGGCTTTGAGTGTCGCCTCCGGCCAGTTGCGGCCCTCGAGCGTCAGCACGTCGGGAAACCACTGGTGATGGGTTCGATGCTGGTCGACCGCAGCCTGAGCGTCGAGACCGAATTCCAGGACGCCCAGCACCACCCAGAGCGTGGTGTTGGGAATGGTCCGCCCGCCGGGAGAGCCGGTGACCAGGTGAACCTTGCCCTCTTTCAGAACGATCGTCGGGCACTGGGAGCTTAGCATCCGTTTGCCGGGGGCGATCTGGTTGGGATAAGTCCCGATCGCTCCAGCGTCGTCGGTACGACCAGGGCGGAGGTTGAAGTCGCCCATCTCGTTGTTCAGGATGAACCCCGCCCCCTTCACAACGGCCTTTGCGCCGTAGCTCTCCTCCAGGGTGTACGTCATCGCGACGGCTCCGCCCTCTCCGTCGACCACAGAGAAATGCGTGGTGTGGTTGGGCTCGGTGGCGATGATCGGAAAGGGCGCGAGATGCGCGCTGGGGGTGGCGTGCGAGTCGTCGATTGTCCGCGCCAACTCGTCGGCGACGGCCTTGGAAGTTAGCTCTGCGACGGAGACGTCAACGTAGTCGGGGTCGGCGATCTTCGTCGCCCGGGTGAAGTAGGCGCGTCGCATCGCCTCGGTCACGCGGTGGAGCGTTCGGGGCGATTGCGGGCCGTCAGCGCGGAGGTCGTAGCGCTCGAGGATGTTGAGCATTTGGCAGAGGACGATCCCACCGGACGCCGCAGGACCCATGCCGTAAACGTCATAGCCGCGGAACGTCGTATGGACCGGCGGCCGCTCCTTGGCTCGGTAGTCGGCCAGATCCTTCTTCGAGATCCAACCGCCGCGCTCGGTCATGTACGCAGCGATCAGGTCGGCCGTCCGTCCACTGTAGAACTCGTCCGGTCCCTCGGCGGCGATCCGTTCGAGCGTCGCGGCGAGGTCGCCCTGGATGAGTCGGTCGCCGCCATGCCAGGGTTGGCCGTCGGGCTTGCCGAAAGCGGCGATCGATTCAGGGAAGTCGACCATGCGATTCTGAAAAGCCGGCCGACCGGGAACGCTGGCCGGTGCATCCGGGTTGTGGGGGCGGAGCTGCCCGTTGAGCGCACGAGCCAGTTCGTCGGAAATCTCGAATCCCTCACGAGCCAGCTTCACGGACGGCGCGACGAGGTCGCGCCAGGGGAGCCGGCCCCATTTCGCGTGCGCTTCGCCCAGTCCACGAACCGTACCAGGGACCCCAGCCGCCCAGGCTCCAGCGCGGTGTCGAGGAAGGAGTTTGCCCTCGGCGTCGAGATACATCCGAGGCTTGCCCGCGCCCGGCGCTGTCTCGCGGAAGTCGAGCGTGACAATCTGCTTGGACTTAGGGAGGTAGGCGACGATGAAGCCGCCGCCGCCGATGTTTCCGGCTTCGGGAAGGGTCACAGCCATCGCGAACGCCGTGGCCACGGCCGCGTCGATCGCGTTGCCGCCCGCCCGCAGGACGTCCCGGCCGACGTCCGCCGCATTCGACTCCTGCGCCGACACGACGTATTTGCTGAACGTCCCGCCCTGTCCCAGGGCGCAGGTCGGCAGGACCGTCGCCAGGATCAGGCACAACGCCGCGCGCGCGGCTCCACTTCGACTCGTCACGCAATCTGACATCGGCTCGTCCGTCTCGACCTTTTGGGTGTGATGCGTCGTCGCCCACGCGATCGGGTCGGGCTGATCGAGCGGGGTCTCTCTGGGGGATGTCGGCTTACTGACTACGCTGAGCGAACCGGACCGCCGACCATAATCCTGACCTCATCAGAAGCGGCAGCAGCAGTTCGGAGTCAAGCGGTGTGGGCTAAGGGAGCAATCCACGTCAGCCTAACAGTCTTTGTTGACAACGTCACTCGCTCGATCGGCTTCCGCTCGGCATGACCGTTTCGGCCATCTCGAATGAGATGGTACCACCTTTGGGAAAGATCTGGACATCCCTGGCTCGTGACTCGTATCCATCGTCGAAGACAATCAAGAATGGAAACGCGCTGATTCGATCCTCTATCTGATCGAGGAGGCTGAACGTCTGGTTGTTGACGATCTCCTCGTATTCCTCGAACAACCGACGCAGCGATTCGGGCATCTGATCCACATGGACCGTTCCGGAGTAGCACCCTTTCGTGTATTCGACGTCAGCCGTCGCGATCGGATTTCGATCCCCGTTAAGGATCGTAACGACTCGATGCGGCATCATGGCTCCTCCATTACAGTGTCGACGAATGCCCGGGACAGACGGTCAAGCTTGCCATCGACGAATCCAGCGGCTCCGTCGGGATGAGTGATCCGAAAGTGATTCGGCAACCTCCGCGTTGGATCGGGCATGACATCGAAGCCAGCATATCGGATAGCATCCTCCGTCGTCGAACCCACGACTCTCGCGGATTCGAGGAGCTTTCTGGCACCCGGGAATGCCGCTTTCATCTGCTCCGCGGCCTCCGCGGGCGAGCCTCCCTTGAGAACGGAGATCCCAGGAGGCTCCAGCGTAGCCTCGGCTGGCTTCAGTCGTAGATTTTCGATGCTCCCCCCACCGATCCTGTGGATATCGCCGACCGCTCTCTTCGGTTCGACCACGGCTATCGGACAGACGGCTGTTTTCTGGGGGCGGCTCTCCTCAACCAGGCCGTTCTCCACCAGGACACCCCACCCGCAACAAAGGAGGAATGCGATTCCTCCAGCTCGAAATTATACCGTTGGACGGACCGTCGCCGAAGCGGCGATCCGTGACATTCGGAATCACCGAATCACCCAGGAGGACACCCGGCCCCATCCGTGAAGAGGCCGGGCGTGAGGCGGCAATCGTGCGGCAAAGACTACGGGTTGTCGCACGAACCTCTTTTGGTCATCAGGGACAGTGACACCGTCACTTCGACGCGGTCGCGCCGAAGTCGCCGTCGGCGTTTCGGTAGAACGTGTGGATGTGGTTGGCGTTGTTCTGCTCGTCGTTGAAGTCGATGAAGACGGTCGGTCCCTGGAGCCGGAAGGCGTGGGGCTTGGACGGATCCGTCGGGCCGAACCATGCGAAATGACCCTCGCCGTGGCCCGCCTTCAGCTTCTCCACCAGGTCGGCCGAGACCTCGTCCGGAAAGAGGTGGACGTAGGCTTCCAGGGCGGAGATCAGCAGCTTCTTCTGGTCGCCGTTCAGCTTCTGGACGTCAATGCCGTCGGAACCCGAGGCGAGCGGTTTGGCCGCGGCGGGCGACGCCGGAATTTTGGGGGCGACGTCGGAGAGGATGGCGGCCTTTTTCTGATCCGAATCAAGCGACGCCAGGAGCGCGTAGATCGGGTCCTGGATATCGGCCAGGTTCCGCAGCCCCTTGTTCGGTCCGTCCGCCACCGTCGCTGGATTCGCGCCGAACATGAAGGGGGTTGCCGAGACGATTTTGTTCCCCTTGAGCGTGTAGTTCAGCGAGAGGTGGTGTCCTTCCCAGCGCCATCCCCAGGAATCGCCGCCGGGGGTCCCGAAGACGCTGATGTAGTACAGCTCCGGGTCGCGGACGGGCCCCGTCCCCTTCTCCTCGATCCGGATGAGCTCCTCGTAGCTCATCGTGGTCGCCGCCGTAACGTAGCCCTTGTCGGAAAGGCCGGTGTTCAACAAGGCGAACGCGAGAGCGCGCTGGTAGGAGGTCAACTCCTTCAGCGGCAGGCCCTTGCGAGCCCTAGGAATCCAGTGCCAGTTGAGCCGCTCGGCGTCGTCGAAGGCGAAGGTCGCCTTGGCTCGCTGGGCGTCGTCGAGCGAGCCCAGGAATCGGCGGGCCGTTTCGGCCATCAGGTCGCCGGCCGAAGCGGCTCGGGTCTGAGCCGGGAACATGGAAGAGACGAGCAGGATCGTTGCGAGGGCGGTCAGGGGCCGCTTCATCGAGGGGGTCTCCTTGGCAGCGTCCGGTCGGGGCGGGAGTCGCACAAATCTTAAACAACCAGACGTAGCCGACCGGAAGCGGTCCGCCAAGGGGGGAACGCCGGAAAGCGTCGAGATGCGAGAGGTGAGGATCTCTGTTTGAGGTTGACCGATTCCGGCGCAATCCCTAAATTCTCGGCCGATTCGTCCTGGGACTTGAGACGATCTCGCAAATCAACCTAGGGAATGGGGAGACGCAACACGATGATCGCAAAGGATGGCGGTCGCACCGCCCAGGCTTGGGCTGCGGGCTTGACTCTCCTGGGGATCGCGACGGCCCCGCTGGCCCTCGCCCAGCAGGCCCCTCGCGGCCAGGCTCCCGCCGGCAAGGCGGCTACGGGCCAGCCGGCAAAAGCCGCCGTCGTCGCCAACGGACCGACGGCCGTCGAACAGAAGATTCCTGTCGACCCGAACTCCGCCATCGCCGTCGTCAACGGCCAGGAGATCAGCCGGAACCAACTCGCCGACGAATGCGTCGCGCGGAAGGGGAAGGAAATCCTGGAGACGCTCATCAACCGAGCGCTCATCGAGCAGGCGTTGAAGTCTCAGAACAAGAGCGTCACCGCCGCAGAGATCGACAAGGAGATCGACAGCGTGGCCGCTCGCTTCGGCATCGGCCGCGAAGCCTGGCTCCGGACGCTCGACAAGGAGCGCGGCATTAGCCCGTTCCAGTACGCTCGCGACATCATCTACCCCGCCCTGGCGATGCGTAAGCTCTGCGAGAACCGCGTCCAGGTCACGGATGAAGACCTCAAGCAGGCGCTTGAGTCCCAGTACGGCGACAAGATCCGCTGCCGGATGATCATGGTCGACACGCTCCCCAAGGCCCAGGACATCTGGGAGGCGCTTCGCAAGAACCCCGCCGGGTTCGAGAAGATGGCGCAGGAGCAGTCGATGGACCTGGCGACGCGCTCGCTCGGCGGCCTCCTCGGCGAGCCGATCACCCGCCACGCCCAGCCGACGAACGTCTCCGAGGCGGCTTTCTCCCAGCTCGTCGACGGCGACCCCGCCGACAAGGATCCCAGCCACAAGCCGAAGAACGGCGACTTCACCGGCCCTATCCAGGCCAGCGAAGGAGCGTGGATCATCCTCCGTCGCGAGGGGATCATCCCGTCCACCCCGAACATCACGCTGAAGGATGAGAACGTCCGCAAGAAGATCCACGAATTCGTCTATGAGCTGAAGCTCAAGGAGGCGATGGGCTTGGTCTTCGAGGAGATCGTCAAGAAGGCCGCCATCGAGAACCACCTCGTCGGCTCGGTGAAGCTGGCCAACGAGGAGAACCAGCCGGACTTCCGCGTCGACGACAAGGTGAAGCTGATGAGCAACCCCCAGTCGTCCACGCCTGAGCCCCAGGCGAATCAGGCCGCCGCGCCGGCCGCCGGAGCGGCTCGCAAGCTGCCGACTCCCGCCGCCGTCAGCCCCGAGACCGCCGCCGAGTTCGACAAGACCAAGGCCGTGTCCCGGCCTCAGTCGCCGACTGCTCCGTCGCCGGTCACGCCCTCGCCCGGCGCGCCTCACTGACCGCTCGCGACGGTCCGCCATCGCAAAGGGCCCTTGCCGACGGCGTCGCCGACGGCAAGGGCCGCGTCGTCACTGGACTTCCCCGGTCGCTTTTGAGACGGTGAATCAAGCGAATGACGAGGTCCAATCCTTTTCCGATCGTCCCGTCCCATCCGTCGGTCCGAATCGGCGTCTACCTGGCGCTATCGGCGATCGCTGGTTGTGGGACGGTGAAGACCACGAACACGTCCCGAACCGGCACCGAGCAACTCCTGCTCACCGACGCCTGGGACGCCGCCCTCTGCCGAATCGACTTTCGGCCTCTAACGGGCGTCCCCTGCTTCCTGGACACGGCCAACGTCACGGCCGTCGATCAGGGGTGGGTCGTCTCCAGTCTGAAGCAGGCGATGCTGCAGCAGGGCGTCCTGCTCCGTCCCAAGGCGGAGCAGGCCCAGTGGGTCGTCGAGGCCCGCGTCGGAGCTTACGGAACCGACCAGTACGACCTGCTCGTCGGCATCCCTCAGACGACGATCCCGGCGGTCGTGGCCGGCGTCGGCGGTACGATCCCGGAGATGTCGCTCGCCAAGCGAACCGACCAGCATGGCGTCGTGAAGCTGGCTCTGTTCGCCTATGATCGCGCCAGCGGCCACCTCGTCTGGACCTCGGGCACATCCCAGTCCAAATCGAACGCCAAGGACGTGTACGTCGGTGGCGTCGGCCCGATCCAGAGCGGGACGATTCGCAAGAGCACCGAGTTCAGCGGGATGAAGCTCCCCGTCCCCCAGGATCTGACCGGAGGGCTCGTCGGCCGCGCCGCGCCCGATACGGAGGGCCCGGCGGGCGAGGCTGCCCCCGCCCCCCTGCCCCCGTCGGCCACGACGAGCGACATCGAGTCGTTCTCGCCATGAGGTCGAAATCGTCGGTGATCACTCACTCAACCGACAGCTTCTCGACCTTCCACTCGCCTCCCTCCGACGAACCGACGATGACGTCGATCGTCGCGGGGATTGCCTTGCCTTTGACCTTGGCCGAGCCGTGGAAGCGGCATTCGGCCATGACGTGTCCTTCACGCTCGATCCTGCGGACCTCAGTGAACTCGGTCGGTCCCTTGAGCGCCGGGTGGGTTTTGATGTAGTCCCTCAGGTTTTCCAGACCCATGAGGGACTTGAACTCTGTCGAGGTTTCCTGCCAGGCCGATTCCAGCTTGCCGGCCTGGATTGCCTCCAGGAATTGCGAAGCGGCCTGCTGCGAGGCGTCCTTCGGCGGTTCGGGACCCGCTCCGCAGCCGGCCGAGGCCAGCGCGAGCATGGCCGCCGCAGCGATGGCGGACAGCGGACTCGGCCGTTGGGTCGTCGTCATGCTTCCTCCGAATCAGTACGAATCGGCGGAGATGGTTTCGCCGCCGGCCCTCGTACCCAGGCTCCGCCAAACCTGGCTGCTGATCGAATTCTTGACGTTCCGGACCGAGCCGTCCAGCATCAGGGTGTTGACCGCGCCTGGGTGAAAGCTGCGCGAAGTGACGGCCGCATACGTGGGCAGGGTGATCGATTCGCCGTCGCGCATTGATGTGTAATCCACGTCGTACGGCTGGCCGTTGACCGTCATCTGGACGGGATAGTTCGGCGTGATCGTCGTCGTGAAGCCGACCTCGTGGACGTCGCCTTCGACCCATTCCGTGTGGCCGTTCGAGTCGTACGTCCCGGTGATGAGGGGCGTCAGTGCGCCGACGTTGACGGGAGGCGCGACGCCGAGCGTCCCGGGGTTCTTACCGTCCCAGTAGTTGGGCTGGTACGCCTTGACCTCAGACATCGCCACAGTGTTGCTCAGGCCGTCGGTCATTGCGGCGGGGGTGAAAGCGCGATTGGGGATGAACGGGCCGTCGCCCGCCTGGTCCGAAGCCGGGTCGTAGACGAACCAGGTGCCGTGGTTGAAGCCGTAATTGCACGGGTAGTAGGTCAGCGTGGGAGTGATCCGGGGGCGGTCGTTGATTTCACTCGGACACATGTACGCCGCGACCCGAGTGGCGGCGAGCGTTGCATTGACGGTGAACTCGAACTCCGCGTTCCAGTTCACGGCGTTGTAGAGGTTGCCTTGCTCAAGGTGCGGGAGGATTCGAACGAGTCCCGACCAGGGCTGGAAGGTCCGATTGCGGGGCAGAACGGTCACCGGCGGGAAGGTGTCGTTGGTCGACATGTAGTTGTGCAGCGCCAGGCCGATCTGCTTCATGTTGTTGACGCATTGGGCCCGTCGAGCGGCCTCACGCGCGGCCTGCACGGCCGGCAGCAGCAGGGCGATCAGCACGGCGATGATCGCGATCACCACCAACAACTCGATCAGCGTGAAAGCCGTCCGGGGCCGGCCGGGCGCGGGCAAACGTCGTCGCAACATGTTTTCGACCTCCGAGCGATCGCGAACGAGTCCCCGAACCTCATCGGAGACCATCTCGCTCGAAGCTACCCTCCGCGAGGTCCGGGCGGGGGGGCTGTTCGGTTAGTTCTTTCTAACGGAGGCTGCGGCGACGGTGGTCGCGACGGGAAGAACGACCTGGAAGGTACTTCCCTCCCCGGGCGTACTTTCGGTTTCGACCGACCCGCCATGGCGTTCGACGACCGCCCGGACGATGCTCAGCCCCAGGCCGGTGCCGCCGGTTCGGCGGCTGCGTGAGGCGTCGACGCGATAGAACCGATCGAAGACCCGCGGCAGCGAGTCCGCGGGAATACCGACTCCTGTGTCGCTCACCTCGAACACGGCCCGGCTGTCGTCGTTGTGGCCGCGGATGGTCACCGCGCCGCCGGCCGGCGTGTATTTCAGGGCATTCTCAATGAGGTTGTCGAAGACCTGTCGGAGCAGGTCGGAATCTCCGGCGACGATCGCCTCGGGCAACTCCTCCATCCTCAACGAGACTCCGAGATCCGCGGCCGTTTGCGACGCCTTGTCGACGGCCTCGCGAACGATCTCGTCGAGCCGGAACGAGCGCCGGGGGAGTTCAACTCCGGCATCGTCGCCGGAGAGGAGCAGTAGTCGTTCGGCCAGTCGCGAGAGGCGCTCGGCTTCTTCAACGACGCTGCGCAGCGCCTCGCGGTAGTCTTCCGGAGATCGAGGTAGGATCAGGGCGACCTCGGCCTCCGCGCGAAGCGAGGCCAGCGGAGTTTTCAGCTCGTGGGCGGCGTCGGCCGTGAAGCGGCGGGCGGCGACGAATGCCTGGTCGATCCGGTCGAGCATGTCGTTCAGAGTCGTCGCCAGTCGACCAAGCTCGTCGCCCTCGTGGGCGACCTCAATTCGTTCTCCGAGATTTGCGGCGGAGATCCGCTGAGCGGCCGCCGTCATCCTTCCCACTGGCGCGAGCGCCCGTCCGGCCAGCCAGTATCCTCCGAGGGTCGAAAGCACCAGTCCTGCCGGAAGAATCGTCCATAAGACGCCTCTCAGGGCGATGAGATCCCGTTCATAGGATCGGAGCGGAGTGGCGATCTGCACGATCCTCCCATGCGTTGATCCTGTGACCACTCGGCTCTCGCCGATGTGGTCAATTCGCGCGTCCGAGTGATTCAAGGCCCCTTCGGCGGCTCCGAGCTGCGGGGGAGGAAGCGTCTGTCCGGCCAGTCCTGGGCTCTCAACCTCGATCCTGCCGCCCTGATCCAGGATCCGGAGGAGGTAGACCTCGTGAAAGGCCGCCGGCGATCCTTCCAGGATCTCGGTCGGCTTCCCGTGGACCAGTCGCTCAGCCGCCTCCTGGAACTCGAAGTCGAGCATGCCGTCGATCCGCCGCAGGAGGGCCTGCGCCAGCAGCATGTAGAGGGCCAGGCCGAGGCCGGCGATCGTCGCCATGACGAGGGCGGCGTTCCAGGCGGTGAGGCGGACGCGGAGGCTCGCCCGGGGCATGGTTGGGTTCAGCCTTTCAGCAGATAGCCGACGCCGCGGACAGTCTGGATGGCGTCCGATGCGCCCACTTTCTCGAGCTTCTTCCGAAGGTAATTGACGAAGACGTCGATGACGTTCGTCTGGACGGCGGCCGGGTCGCGCCAGACGTCGTTGGCAAGCTGAGCCCGGCTGACGACCTGGTCGACTCTGCGAATCAGGTATTCGAGCAGTTCGCACTCGCGGATGGTCAGGTCGACCTCTCGGGCGTCGCAGATCAAACGGCGATGGACGCGATCGAGGTCGATCCGACCCGCCCGCAGAAGGGACGCCTCGCCAGACGTCCTCCGCCGCAGGCACGACCTCAGCCGCGCCAGCAATTCCGACCACGCGAACGGTTTGGCCAGATAGTCGTCCGCGCCGAGGTCCAGCCCTCGCACGCGATCCTCGACGCTCCCTCGCGCAGACAGGACGAGAATCGGATTCGGAAAACCGCCGGCGCGAAGTTCGGTCAGGACTTCAACTCCGTCGCGCCCGGGGAGCATCAGGTCCAGAATCAGGCAGTCGAAGGGCTCCTCACGAGCGAAGGCCAGGCCGAGGTCGCCGTCCTCGACGGCCGTAACGTCGTAGCCCTCGTCGGACAGCCCCCGTTGAAGGGCGCGACGGAGCTTGTCTTCGTCCTCGACGATCAGGATACGCGGCATGACGACCTCGAAGGTCCAACCTGGGTTCGCAACCCGGCGACAGACCATCATATCCGGCCGGCCTCATGCCTTCAGCCCCGGCGCGAGTCTGGACAATCCCCGGGCGCATGCCGCATAGTGGGGCTCTGACCGGCTCGCCCGCCTTTTCTCCACGATCCTGGAGCACCCGCGACATGGCTGCGTCCGCGCCTGTGGACATCCGCAACTGGATCCGCGACATCCCCGACTTTCCCAAGCCCGGCATCCTCTTCAAGGACATTACGCCGCTGCTGGGAAACGCGGACGCATTCAAGACGTCGATCGATCTCCTCGCCGAGGAGTTCCAGGGGAAGGGCATCGACGTGATCGCCGCCGCCGAGGCTCGCGGCTTCATCTTCGGGGCCCCGCTCGCCGTCCAGATGGGGGCCGGCTTCGTTCCCATCCGTAAGCCGGGCAAGCTGCCTTACGCCACGATCGCCCAGGAGTACGCGCTCGAATACGGCAGCGACCGCCTTGAGGTTCACTCGGACGCCCTTGGGCCGGGTCGCCGGGTCCTCCTCATTGACGACGTCCTGGCCACGGGAGGCACCATGTGCGCCTGTCGCGACCTGGTGAAATCGACGGGGGCCGAACTGGTCGCCTGTGCGTTCGTGATCGAACTTTCTTTCCTCGGCGGGCGTCCGAAGCTGGAACCGTGCGAGGTCTTCAGCCTCGTCACCTACTGACGACGAATTTCGCTCCTCCTCTTCAGGGAACGACCGTGGATCAGCGCTGGATCGCCGACCGTATGTCCCGCATCGACGCCTCGGGAATCCGCAAGGCGTTTGAACTGGCGAAGGCCATGAAGAATCCGATCGACCTGTCGATCGGCATGCCTTACTTCGACGTCGACGACGCGATCAAGGACGCCGCCTCCAAGGCGATCCACGACGGCCGGAACCAGTACTCCGTGACGATGGGGCTACCCGAGCTGCGGGAGGCGATCCGCGGCTCGATCGCTCACTTCGGCCATGCGGACCGCGAGGTCATGGTGACGTCCGGGACCGCCGGCGCCCTGATGCTGGCGATCTGTGCGACGGTGAACCCTGGGGACGAGATCATCGTTTTCGACCCTTACTTCGTCATGTACCAGCACCAGACGACGCTGGCCGGCGGCGTCACGGTGGTCGTCGACACCTACCCCGACTTCCGTATCCACCTGGACAAGGTCGCCGCTGCGATCACTCCGCGGACGAAGGCGGTCATCGTCAACAGCCCGAACAATCCTTCAGGCGTGGTCGCCACGCCAGATGAGTTGAAGGCGCTCGCCTTGCTCTGCAAGGACCGCGGCATCCTTCTGATCAGCGACGAGGTCTACAACTGCCTTTGCTATGACGGCGAATACCGCTCGCCGGCCGAATGGAACGACGAGGTCCTCGTCGTCGATGGCTTCAGCAAGACCCTGGGCATGACCGGCTGGCGGCTTGGCTTCGCGCACGGTCCAACTCAGATCATCCAGGAGATGGCCAAGCTTCAGCAGTTCACCTTCGTCTGCGCGCCGACCCCGTTACAGCAAGGCGTCGCAAGCGTCCTCTCCAAGGGGAAGCTCGACATGCACGAGCAGATCGAGACCTACCAGCGCAAACGCGACATGATCGTTGAAGCCCTTGACGGCCTCTACGAGTTGGCCCGTCCCCTGGGGGCCTTCTACGCCTTCCCCAAGGCCCCGTGGGGAACGGCCTCCGAGTTTTGCGCGGAGGCGATTCGCCGCGAGTTGTTGGTGATCCCCGGGAACGTCTTCAGCCGACGGGACACCCACTTCCGCATCTCGTACGCAACGTCCGACGAGACGCTGAAGCGGGGCCTCGACGTGCTTCGCGGCCTGGCGAAAAAGGCCTGAGCCAAACGCTCAGGCGCTTTCCTTCTTCCGCTCGGACTTCGAGTGCGGGACCGGGGTGGATTCGAAGAGGTTCCGCTCCTTGCGGACCACCTCGGGGGTGACCACGTACTTCCCCTTGTCCTTCGAGACGCGGTCGGGAAGCTCGTACATCACGTCGAGCATAATCTCCTCGACGATCGACCGCAGACCGCGGGCGCCGGTGTCCTTGGCCTTGGCCATCTTGGCGACCTCGGCAAGGGCCTCGTCGGTGAACTCGACGTCGGCGCCTTCCATCTCGAAGAACCGCTTGTACTGGCGGACCAGCGCGTTGCGGGGCTCGGTCATGATCTTGACGAGAGTGCTCTCGTCGAGCGGCATGAGCGGGCAGAGCACGGGAAGTCGACCGATGAACTCGGGGATCATGCCGAATTCGAGCAGGTCGTCGGAGGTCGCACGCGAGAGGAGATCGCCGAGGTCGGTGTGCTGCTCGGTCTGGGTCTGACTTCCAAAGCCGATCGTCTTGCGGCCGACCCGCTTGGCGATGATGTTCTCCAGGCCGACGAAGGTCCCGCCGCAGATGAACAGGATGTTGCTGGTGTCCATCTGGATGTACTGCTGCTCAGGGTGCTTGCGGCCCCCCTGCGGCGGCACATTGGCGACCGTCCCTTCGAGCATCTTCAAGAGAGCCTGCTGGACGCCCTCGCCCGAGACGTCGCGGGTGATCGAGACGTTGTGGGTCGTCTTGCCGATCTTGTCGATCTCGTCGATGTAGATGATGCCCCGCTGAGCGGCTTCGAGGTCGAAGTCGGCGGCGTGCAGCAGCTTCAGCAGGATGTTCTCGACGTCCTCGCCGACGTAGCCGGCCTCGGTGAGCGTGGTCGCGTCGCCGATGGCGAAGGGGACGTTGAGAATCCGGGCGAGCGTCCGGGCCAGCAGCGTCTTGCCGCAACCGGTGGGGCCGATCAGCAGGATGTTCGACTTGTCGAGCTCGACTTCCTGCTCCGGATCCTCGCCGTGCACCAACCGCTTGTAATGGTTGTGCAGGGCGACCGACAGGACCTTCTTGGCTCGATCCTGGCCGATCACATAGGCGTCGAGCTGGGTCTTGATCTCGCGAGGCGTGGGGATGTCGGTGAAGAGAGTCTTGGGCACGCCGCGACGTCGACGCTCTTGGTCGAGGATCGACTGGCACAGTTCGATGCACTCGCCGCAGATGTAGACGTCGCCGGGGCCTTCGACGAGCGGGCCGACGTCGCGATAGCTCTTCCGGCAGAAGGAACAGAAAGCGTTCTTCTTGGTGCTTCCCGCCGAGCCGGAGGATAGCCCCCCGCCGCCGGAACGCTTGCCACCGCTTCCGGAGCCCCCACCCGTGACGTCCTTACCTGACGGCATACCAAGCCCTTTCATCCCGCCAAGGGATCAAGCCGTTCTTTCCCGATCTTGCGAGGGACCGAAGGACGTGATCGAGCGGGAGAACGCCCGCCGATTCCGAGGCCCCGTGACGCCTTCCGCAAGTCCTGGAATAGAAAAGGGAGAACCTCACCGACGCAATCGAGCAGCCTACCGAATGAAGCCCGGGCGACGAGGGCGGCTCCTGCGAATCCTCGGTGGAGAAGCGTCGTCGGGCCGGGGTCCCTTCAAAATAGGACTCCGACGCAATCGCGGTCGCTCCCTCCTTGGTACGGACCGCCCCGACCAATCTCATTCTAGAGCACCCTTTTCGATCAAGCAAGTCCGCTCGTGACTCCCCGCTTAATCGCGATCCATCCATGCAGATCGTACCGATTGAGCGGCGTCTCGAAGAGTTTTTACGAAGGCTCGACGCCCCACGCCGAAGGAGCGGCCGCCACGGCGGCGATCAGTCGCCGGCTCGCGGCGCTGAAGGTCAACGCGTGCAGACTGTCGGCCTTCACCCAGGATACCTCCGACATTCCCGGCCCAGGAGCCACCTCCGACTTCCCCTTTGCTCGACGACCGGCGAAGGCGTCCAGCCTCACCCTGTAACGCGTTACTCCGTAGTTAAGCGACTTAACGAGATCGCCGACTTGAACTCGAACCCCCGTCAAGCGTTCGACCCCATCGGCCAACTCGACTGGCATGCCGAACGAACGGCTTGCCGGGTCAGGGCCCTCGCGGTGGATCGTCGGAAACTCCCAGAACCCGGCCCAGAGTCCAGGACCCGCCCGTCGGACCACGAGAACGCGCGGACCATCCGCGACCACGGCGCAGGCTTCGACGACGGCCGTTGGCGGTGCCTTCGCCGTCGCCTTTGGCAACTGCTCCTGGATGCCGAGTCGCCGACCCTCGCAGAGTTGGGATACGGGACAGAACATGCAGCGCGGAGAGCGGGGCGTGCATATCAGGGCCCCCAACTCCATCATTGCCTGGTTAAACTCCCCCGCTCCGCTAGGAGGAACGAGTCTGGCCGCGGCATCCCAGAGCCGTTCCTGCGAGGCGGCCGTCCCAACGTCCTCGTTCCAGGCGAGCAGACGTGCCAGAACGCGACGCGAGTTCGCCTCGACGATCGGCTCGGGGCGGTCGAACGCCTGTGAGAGGATCGCCCCCGCCATGTAACGACCGACGCCGGGCAGGGCGCGGACGGCCGTAGGGTCGTCGGGAATCCGGCCGCCGTGGAGTTCCACGACGGCTTTCGCCGCGGCATGAAGCTGGCGAGCCCGCCGGTAGTAGCCAAGGCCCTCCCAGGCCTTCAGCACTCGTTCCTCATCGGCCCTGGCCAGAGCCTGAACGTCGGGGAACTCTCGGAGGAAACGTTGGAAAAAGGGGACCACGGCGGCCACCGTCGTCTGCACCAACATCATTTCCGAGACGAGGATCCGGTAGGGGTCTCGGTCCGCTCGCCAGGGGAGATCGCGCTTCTCTTCCTCGAACCAGGCTAGCAACCGACTACGAACCGAAGCCAGCCAACCTGCGTCACCATCCGGACCCATCCAACCCCACCCTTTCCCAGCCGTGGGCCCAAAAAAATCTCCGACGGCTTCGACAGTAATTGGGCTCCGGGAACCATTGTTAGGTGAGTGAACAAAGAAAGTAAGTCGCCCAGGCGGAGAAGAGAACTCACTCCGAGAAAAATTTTCCCCGCCTCCTTTGACTTATTAGGCCGTCCGAGTAGATTTGCGTGTCCGGGAATAAATCGCCAAAGATATCCCTTTATCGCAGGCGATCGGCCCGCATGTCGGATTCGTTGTCGAATCGATCGGTCCTCAGTCTCATCATTCGCCCGCCTAAGGATGGACCTTATGAACGCCACGATTCTCTCGATTCGCCCGGGTCGCGATCGCTTGGTCCAGAACATGGAGAATGGCTCGCTTCTCGACCATGTTCGAGGTTTGAGCAACTTCGACCTTGCCGACAGACTGGTTCACGTTTGGTGTCGCAATGAACGTCGGTTGGGGAAGCTGGATGTGCTCGCCGAGGACATCGCCTCGATCCGGCGGCGGCTGGCGACGCCGGGCGCCTCGCGGGGACTCGCCGAGGCAAAGCTCCAGCAACTGATCGACACACGCGAGGAATGCCTGGCTGAGGCTCACTCCGACGAACGTCTGGCAGCGGCTCTCGTGCAGGAATGGCGGTCCAGGCATCTGGATCCTCCCGCGCTGCGACTCGCCGCAGGCGGCTGATACGTTGGCCGGCCCCGATCCCGCCATCCCTCATTTGGATGTCCCGCATGCGGGATTCCAGCGGGAGGGGATTCTCGAGTGAACCGACTGCTGGTGTCCTGGTTAGAGCGAGGCGGATGACCATGAACGCAACAACGCTCCCCTGCCCCCCGTCGGCCGACCATCGCCGATCGGCCCCTGCCTTCTCAGGTCGATCGAACCCCTGGAAGACGTCGAACGCGACGGAGAAAGGGCGATCAGCCCCAGCCTACCCGGACAAGTGCCGGCCCAGGTCGACTCGGCCGCCGCTGAGTCAATCGCAGCGAGATCTCGCGGAGCGTTACGTCCCGCTGGCTCGGTCGCAGGCGAAGAAGTTCGCGAAGTCCTGCCCTTGGGCCTACGACGATTTCCGGGCTTCGGCCAGTCTGGCTCTTGTCGAGGCGGCCCAGACGTTCGACCCCGATCGGGGCATCGACTTCGCCACCTACGCCCGCCACAGGATTCACGGCGCTCTGGTGGACGCCCAACGCGAGCTTTTCTCCGACGGCTGGCGTGGGGCCAAGGAACTTCGTCCTCGGTTCCGCCCGCTGGATTCTGACGAGAACCGCGGAACGTTCATCGGCCAACACGCAGAGGAGCCTGTCGGGGCGAGCCTGGAAGCCCGTGACGACGTCGACCACTGGCTGCGCAAACTCCCTCCCCGCCATGCCGAAGCCTTTCGCCACATTTATCTGGACGGCAAGACGCAGGAGGAGACGGCCGACCTGGTGGGATGCTCAAAGGCAGGGATGTGCCGCTTGCACCGCGAACTCCTCGATCGAATCCGGGATCTTGAGGGCGGTCGCCCACCGTTGCTCATGGCCGTCTGAGGAGCAAAGCAGGCCGGGCCCGGCTCCCGCGAGCGAATCGCGAGGGCCGGGCCCGGTTTGTTTTCGAAGATCGAGCTGCGATTCGATCGATCAGGCGGCGCGGTCGCTGAAGAGCGACGGGTAGGCCCGCTCGTGGAGGAACTGCTGCATCGTTCCGACGACGAGCCGCTGTTCGGACTCGGTCAGTTCGGGATAGATGGGCAGGGCGATCGTCTCGCGGGCGGCGGCTTCCGTTTGGGGGAAGTCGCCGTGCTTGTGGCCGAGCGAGGCGAAGCAGGGCTGCAGGTGGAGCGGGATCGGGTAGTAGATCTCGGTCCCGATCTTCCGGTCGCTCATCCGCTGCCGCATTTCATCGCGGATCGTCGCGGGGACGCGGACCACGAACTGGTTGTAGACGTGGTAATTGCCGGGCCGCTCGATCGGGAGACCGACCATCTCCTCAAGGCCGTGAGCTGCGAAGAGGCTGCGGTAACGGTCGGCGACCTCGCGACGGGCGGTGGTCCACTCGTCGAGGTGACGGAGCTTCACGCGAAGCACGGCAGCCTGCAGGGCGTCGAGCCGCGAGTTCAGGCCGACTTCATGGTGGTGGTACTTCGGCTCCATGCCGTGGACCCGAAGGCGGGCGATCCGACGGGCGAGGACCGGGTCGTCGGTCGCAACCATGCCGCCGTCGCCGAAGCCGCCGAGGTTCTTCGACGGATAGAAGCTGAAGGCGGCGACCGTTCCCAGCGTCCCGGTGCGACGACCCTCGTAGGCCGCACCGATCGCCTGGGCGGCGTCTTCCAGCACCATCAGGTTGTGGCGTTCGGCGATCTCGCGGATCGGGTTCATATCCGCCGCCTGGCCGTACAGGTGGACGGGGATGATCGCCTTGGTCCGGGGTGTGATCGCGGCTTCGATCTTGGCCGGATCGATGTTGAACGTGTCGGGCTCGATGTCGACGAAGACGGGCCGGGCGCCGGTGCGCCAGATCGAGCCGCCGGTGGCGAAGAAGGTGTATGGGCTGGTGATCACCTCGTCCCCAGCGCCGAGGTCGATGGCCATCAAGGGGAGCAGAAGAGCGTCCGTCCCCGAGGCGCAGCCAACGGCGTGGGCCGCGCCGCAGTATTCGGCGATCTCCGATTCGAGGCTGCTGACCTCGGGGCCCATGACGAAGCCCTGAGTTTCGAGGACCTCGCGGACGACCGGCTCGATCTCATCGCGGATCGTGCGGTACTGGGCGCGCAGATTGAGCGCGGGAACCCCGGTCGGTTCGTACGGTACAGCCATGGTTCGTCACTCCTTCGACGCCTGTAGCAGTCGCGACCTAAAGGGCGCGCGCGAGCGAAATGCTCTCGAGGTGGCGTCTCCCTCCTTGGAGTAGATCGGCGGAGGATTTCTATCTCTTCGGTGAAAACACGTCAAGGTGAGCCGGTGCAGTCTTCCGGATCAGACGGACCGGCCTCTCCGGCCCGATCCTTGCATTCTGCCATTAGCTCGTGGACGCGAGCCTCGACGAGTCGGTCCAGCAGGGGATGCGGTCCGAGCGGCGGGCCGAGCACGAAGTCGACTCCGGGGTGCTCGGCCGCGAGATCCTCCCGCGCTGCGGAGAGGTCCCTCATGATATGGATGCCCGCAGCCAGAAAATACGGAATCATGAGCACGCGCTTCGCCCCCTTCGCCACGCAGCAGGCGCCGCCGGCCGGGATGTCTGGCTCAGCGAGTTCGAGAAAGGACGCCACGACGATTGGGTATGGGCCGGAGGTGGAGAGCCTCTCCGCCAGCTCGCGAAGGTCCGCGTTGGCTGGTTCCAGACGGCTGCCGTGGGCGATCAGGAGGACGGCCGTCTCGTCATGACGCATCAATGGGGTATCCTCGGACGGGTGGCGAGAGTCGACATCTATTGTAGCAGAGGGGCGGCGATGAGCTGGGTCCACTACGCCTTGCTGTCGGCCTTCTTCGCGGGCCTGACGGCGGTCCTCGCGAAGATCGGCGTTTCGGAAGTTCCCTCAAACCTGGCGACCCTGATCCGGACGCTGGTGGTCGTCGCGTTCGCCTCGGCGATCGTCGCGGCCTCTGGAGACGCGCGAGCCGTCCGCACACTGAGCGCACGCGACTGGCTGGCGTTGGTGTTTTCAGGCCTGGCGACCGGCGCATCGTGGCTCTGCTATTTCGCCGCCCTGAAGAGCGGCCCGATCTCCGGAGTGGCTCCGATCGACAAGCTCAGCTTCGTTGTGGCGATGACGCTGGGGGTCGTCGTCCTCAAGGAGCCGATCCGACCTTTGACGATCGTCGCAGCGATCTTGATTGTGGCGGGAGTCGCATTGACCCTTCCTTCGGTGCAGGACTCGCTGAAACGATTGTTCACCTAGTTCGGGTTGCATCGATTCTCACGCGGGCGACTCGACTCAGGGGAGCTTTCTAGCTCAAGGCGTTCGTGACTCTCGCCGATGCGAGAGATGCGGCGAAGTTTCGCCCTCATTGATGCTCACCTTGATCCGCACCGAGGTCCGTCTTGCCCGGCATCCCCGGAGCCTGTTCGCTCATCTCTGGCTCGCCGATTGGCCGGGGCATTTTCGCCCTCGCGCTGGCGTTCGTCTGCGGCTGCAGGACGATGGACGTCGGCCCGGTGGTGACGACGAAGATGACCGCGCCTGCCGCCACGGCAGAGTCACGCTTCGACTGTGCCTGTCGCGAACGGCGCGAGGGCGCGAGGCTGGAGCGCCGGGGGATCGACGCCGCCGTCGACCGGTATTACGAGGCCACTCTGCAAGCCGCGTCACTGCTGAGCTCGGAACTCTCCGCGACGGGGGGCGACTCCGAGAGCGTCGTCCGCACGCGAGGCCTGTACAACGGCTGCCTCGCCGACTGCTTACGCGCAGGGCAGAAATTCGGAAGGCTCGATCCCCGATCCACGCTTCTGGTCAACACGTCGCAAGGAACGCGGAGCATCCCCGTACGACATGTGGGATTCGTCTGGAAGCCCGACGATTTCGTCCGACTGGTCGACGCCGATTCGGTGCCGGCTAACCCGAACGCTCGCGCCTGCCATCACTCACCGGGCCTCGGCGCGAGTGTCTCCTTCCAACGTCCCAACCCACGGAGGGAGGCTCAGGACGACTATCTGCCCCGGATCGCCACGTTCAACGCCACGGCCGTTCTTCGACCCGAGACGGGCTCGCCGGACGGGGCCGTCCTGGAACTGTACGACCCTCTTCGCGTGAAGACGGTCGCGTTTGGATCGTCGCCTGCCGTGCCGCTCGGGGCCGACTACGGATTGGCGGCGGGACTGGCTTATGAAATCCAGGAATCGCGCGGGCCGTACGCACTGGCGGGGTTCGCTATGCCGGAGCGGATGCTCTCGCAGGCGGACCTCCGGATGCTGGAGCCCTATCAGCCGGGGAAAAAGCCATTCGTTCTGGTCCACGGCCTGCTTGCCGACCCGTTCATCTTCACCGATATGATCGTCGCTCTGGAGAAGACGCCGAGATTCCTGGATGAATATCAGATCTGGGTCTTTCGGTATCCCACTGGCGTGACGTTCGTTCGGACTGCGGCGATTCTTCGCAAGTCGATCGAGGATCTTCCTCGCACCGTCGATCCCGCCGGGTCCGACCGGGCGCTCTCCGACTGGACGATCCTGGGGTATAGCATGGGCGGGTTGCTGACTCGACTTCAGACCTGCTGGAGCGACGACGCCCTGTGGAACTCGATGGCGACTCGTCCGCTGGATTCCCTTTCCATGTCAGACGAGGCGCGACGAACGGCCCGAGATCTCTTCTACTTCGAGCCCTCGCCGCGTATCCGTCGGGTGATCTACCTGGCGACGCCCCACGACGGCGCCTCCCCGGCGATCGCCTCGGCGAGTTGGCTCACGACGCGGATCGTCCAGCGCCCGGCCGATACCCGCCGGCTGATTCAGGAAGTGGAAGCCGCCAACCCGGGCGCGCTCCGTCCTGGACTGCGCGACCTCCCCAGCAGCGTCGACGCGCTGGCGGCGTACAGCCCTCTTTTGCCGGTGGTCCGTCGACTCCGCTCCGATCCCAACGTGACGTTCCACACCATCGCGGGCACCGGCTTTCACCCGGCCGACGACGGCCACGGCGACGGCGTCGTCCCGCTGACGAGCGCGCATTTCGACGAAGCCGCGACCGAGCATCACGTCCGCGCCTTTCACAACACGATCTACTACAACTCGGACACGATTGACGAAGTGCGCCGGATCCTGGGCCTCACATCGCCGGCCTTCGCCTCAGGGCCGTGATCGGACGGACGCCAATTCCGAGAGCAAGGCGTCAACGGAAGCTGGCTTGATCATGTGTCGGTCGAACCCCTCCGCCAGCGCCCGCCGACGGTCGTGTTCGCTGCCGTAGCCGGTCAGGGCGATCAGGAAGAGGCTGGGGCCTTCGGCAAGCTCCCGCAAGCGTCCGGCGAGGGTGTAGCCGTCCATGCCGGGCAGGCCGATGTCGAGGATGGCCGCGTCGGGCTGGAATCGTGCGGCCACGTCCAAACCGGACGGTCCGTCGAACGCCGTTTCGACTTCGTGCCCAGCGGACTCCAGGAGCTTCGCCAGGGAACAGGCGGCGTCGGTGTTATCGTCCACCACGAGGATGCGCCGCTTGACTCCCCTTCCCTCGCCCGTCGGCGGGGGTTGGGACTGACGGACGGCCCGAGCCTGCGCGAGGGGGAGTTGAACCGTCATCGTGCTCCCCTGGCCGGGGCCGTCGCTCGTCGCGGTCAGATCGCCGCCGTGAAGTCGGACGAGGGAGCGGGCGATCGTGAGGCCGACTCCCAGCCCCCCCTGGGAGCGGTCGATCGAGGTCTCGGCCTGCGCGAAAGGATCAAACACACGGGCGAGCACCTCGGGCGTCATCCCCACGCCCTGGTCGTGCACCTGAACGACCGACTGGTCGCCGTCGGCGACGGCGGAGACCGTGATCGTCCTCCCCTCCTCGCTGTATTTCGCGGCGTTCGCCACCAGGTTCACGAGCACCTGTTCAATCCGCGCTGGATCGGCGACGACCGTCAGCGGTTCATCGGGAAGGTGGATCTCGATTCGATGTCGTCGGGCGTCGACCGACGGTCGGGCGGTTTCAACGGAGCGCTCCACGACCGCGCGCAAATCGATCTCCTCGCGTCGGAGGGTGATTTTCCCCCTTCGGATGCGCGAGACGTCGAGCAGGTCGTCCAGGAGTCGTGAGAGTTGACGCGTCTGCCGGTCGACGACATCGCCGCACCAGCGGAGGTCGGGGTCGTCCGGGGCTTTCATGCAGAGGATCTGGGCCGCGTTCGAAGCCGCCGAGATCGGGCTGCGCAGCTCGTGAGCCAGCATCGCGAGGAATTCGTCCTTGCGACGGTCGGCGTCGCGGAGATCTTCCAGGAGTTGCTCGCGTTCGCGTTCGGCCCGTCGTTGTTCGGTGATATCAAGGAAGACGGCCACGCAGCCGCGCGTCGCTCCCTGTTCGTCGAACAGCGGTTCGACGCTCTCGCGAAGGTGAATTTCCCGGCCGTCGTCGAAGATGACGTCGACTTCGACATTCCTCAGGCCGATGCCCGTCCGCGCGGACGTTTGCATCGGCAGCTCCTCGGGCGTCAACTCGCGACCGTCCTGAAACGGCTTGAAATTGGTCGGCCGTTCCGAATCAGGCGCTGAAAGCGAGACGTTCTCACCCACGGGCGTTCTGAGCATGGCTGAAAGCGTCGGATTCGCTCGAATCGAGCGACATTGCGGGTCCTCGGCGATTCCCACGCCGATGGGCAGCACATCGAGGACCGTCTGAAGTTCAGCGGCCTGGCGAACCAGCGAGCGGTTCAGGCGGAGGATTTCCTCCTCGGCTCGTTTTCGTTCGGTGATGTCCTCGGCGACGTAAAAGAAGCGGTCTCGGCCGCCAGCCCCTGGGCCCATGTGGGTGACGACCACGCCCTGCCAGCGGCGCCCGTTTTCGTCCTCCTGATGGTCCTCGAAGTGGACCGGCCGGCCCAACCTCTGGCTGGCCCGATAGGCGGAGATCCAGGCCTTCATAGTCGCGGGGGGGACGCCCAGATCCTTGCCGTCCCAGAGTCCGTCCGTGGCCCCGGCCGCCAGTCCGAACGACCGGCACGTCGCGGGATTGTCGAAGACGTGCAGAACGTCGTCGTCGGACTCGGTCAACTCGACGACGCCCATCGGCAACGGAACGCTGTGGAGGATCTGCCGGAAGAGCGCCGCGTGTCGCGACCGGACCTCCATCGGCCCTCGCGGAGGGGTCACGTCCTGCCAGACCGACTGCACGGCCGCGAGTCCTCCCGAGCGAATACGTCGGGAATGAACGGCGATCTGGCGGAGGTCTCCCGACTTCGTCCTTTGAACGCCCTCGAACCGCCCTCGGCCGTTCGTAAGTACCGCCGACAGCCGGCGACGAATCGCCTCCGGATCGGTCTCGACGTAGACGTCCCCCAGGGTCAGCGATCCGAACTCGGCGCGGGTGTAGCCCAGGGATTCGCAGGCGGCGTCGTTGAAGTCCAGAAACCGTTCCGTCTTCGGGTCGATCACCACGACGCCGATCGGAGACTGCGCCAGCAGGGCCCGATACTGAGACGTCTCGTCGGCGGGCGACGGCCCAGCGATGGGGTGGATCAAGGACGTCCGCCGGGCCGGGCCGCCGGAATCGACGCCGCTCGACTCGATTTCAACCATCGTCCACTTGCCGTCGGCGCGAAACAGCCGCTTTCGCATTCGGTACGAAGCCTGCGTTCCGTCGCGCAGGCGAAGGATCTGGGCTCGTTCCGCCTCGGCGTCTTCGGGATGCGTGAAGTCCTCCACGGCCCTGCCGATCAGGTCGTGCCGGGATCGCCCCAGAATCTCGCAGAGCCGCGCGTTGACGTCGATCCAGCGGCCGTCGGCGTCGACCAGGTCGAGTCCGACGAGCCGGCTGTTCCATAAAGGCGTCTGACGAACGTCCCCCTCGGCGGCGATCTGCGGCGCGGAAGATTGCATCATGCCCTCGACAGGAAACCCGGAGACGCGTTCCGGAGCCTCTCCGGGTTTGTCTCGTTCATCGTCTGACGTTGACGCGAACACTCAGCGACGAGCCGTCGTCGCGACCGTCGTGGTCGCGGCGGCGTCGAAAGGCCTCGGTGGTTCGCGGACGATGCTGTAGTCGTGAACCAGCAGCCCGGAGCGGCCGACGAAGAAATCGAGATCGTCGGTCACTTCCAGATTAAACACCTCAGCGGTCGGACCGGGCTCGACGGCGACGACGACGCGCGTCGCTCCGACCGCTCGCACGGTATCGCCGACCTTCAGATCGCGAGCCATCGTCCAGCCGATTCCCGGCTTCCAGAAACGGTGAATCCCCGTCGCTCCGATCGTTTCACCGTCGAAATTGAGCTTGAGAGTCGCCGTCGGCGGGTTGCGATGGATGGCGACGACGGTCTTGTAGGAGATCGCGCCAGTCTCCACATTTTGAGACAGCACCAGGTCTCCCACCGCGACCTCCTCAATCGCGCTCAGGCCGGTCAGCGTGCGGACGGGCGTTCCTGCGACGAAGCAGGAGTGGTGGGCTCTCACGGTATACGGCGATTGGATCTCCTGGATCTGCTGGTACGTCGGCTTCGACTCAGAACTCGGCGACTCGTAGGCATAGCCGAGATGGTCGTTCCACCAGCCTTTCCAGGCATCCTGGTCCTCGCCGAGGTCCTTTCCCGTTACAGGTCTGGCGACGGCCAGAGCCCGATCGTTGACGGCGCGGATCTGGGAGTTCATCGATTCGATGGTCGCCACGTCGTTGCGAATGGACTGCTGAGCTTCCCGGATGCGGTTCTGCTCGTCCTCGAGCACTCTCGCGATCTCGCGGTCGCGGCGGACGGCCTCGAGATAGAAACCCGCGGGTAACGTCACGTTCCGAGACGCAGCGGCTGCTGCTCCACTCAGCAAAGGCGAAGCGGGAGTTCCAACGACCGCCGTCGGCGAGGCGACCCGCAGCCAGTCCTGGGCGATGGCCGGGAGCGGCAATTCGGTCTGAAGCGGCATTCCGTCGGCAAAGATCCTTCGAGGAATCTGCGCGGGATCGGTCGCCCATATCCGGTATTTCTTGTCGATGTTGTACCGCTCGCCTTCCACCAACAGGGCGCCCTGATCGCCTCCCAGCCCCACAGGTTTGGCGGTATATCGGAAAGGTTTGTGGATCAACTCCAGAACCGGATCAAGGAAGTCTCCGGGGTCGCGACGCATCAACATCCCGATGGAAAGACCGCGCACCTCCGCGAATGGGCTGAACACCGCAAGCTCTGCCAGCGCGAGCGACGCGGATCGGCCGTCGATTCGTGCGAACGATTCGGCCGCTCGGCTCTGAAGGCGGGGATCGTCGCGAACGAAGGCGTTCCAGATCGGCGTCACGGCGAAGGGGTCCGTGATCGCGTCGAGCTTCTCCTGGGCCTTGAGCCGCGTTTTCTCGTCCTTACCGGTGTAGTCGCTGCGTGCCTTGTCCAGGACGGGCTTCCAGCGGAGATCGGCGAGTCGCTGGGCTTCGGCTCGGGTCTTCTCGGCGACGGCTTCCTCGGGGAGCATCCACCGACCACCCGTTTTGCGATAACCAAGCTTCTTCCGGAGCGACTCTCGGTTCGGATCGAGCCGGAGGACGGCTTTGTAATGCGCGAGGGCTTGCTCCGGAAGCCCGTGTTGCTCGCACCAGCGAGCCAACTCACGCTGAGGTTCCGCCCGGTCGGCGGTCGCGGCTCGCTTCGCCAGATACTGCTTCATCGTCTCCTGGGCGATCGGGTCGTTGTCCAGCGTGGCGCGGGCCTCTTCCGGCCGCACCCAGCGGCCGTCGTGGCTGACCATCCCGAGAAGCCCGCGCGCTGCCGCGTTGTCGGGCGCGATCAGGACGGCTCGGGTGAGATGTTTGAGACGCTCGGCCGCCATGCCGCGACTCTCGCACCAGAGCGCCAACGCGACCTGGCCGTCGGCGTCGCGCCCGGCTTCCGCCGCGATGGTTTGGTACTCCCTCAGATCCTCGTCCGTCGGTCGCGAGGTCGGGGATTGCTGCAGGGTTATCGACGCGGAAAGGAAGAGCGCGACGATCATCTTCACCCCCGTCAGTGAGCTGCGATGTGAACGGTTCGTTCCGCGGGGTCTGTCGAAATCATCTTAGGCGTGACGCAACCCAATTCGAAGAGAAATGACGAAGATCCTCGTAAGTCTTAGGAGTCCATGGGTACGTGACGCACGCGGGCGTGCAGCATGGACTTACGCGACGAGGGGCAGTCCGCTTGACCGTTCCACCGTCGAAACACTAAGATTCTGTTTGATTTATGGTCCGATCGAGGAGTCCCTCTCGCGGGGACCGCGAGCCAGGGCGAGAGGTGAGCAGGATGAAGAACGAACCGACCCCCCATCACAATCCCGTCGCGCCGGCCGCCCCGGTGAAACACCAGTACGAGCACGCCACGCCGACGGTGATCCACGACCCCGAAGAGGACATGATGCTCCTCGCCCGGTGGGTCCATCGGGCGATGAAGGACCCGGCGCGGTTCTGGGGATGGGTTCTCGGCATCTGCGCAGCGGTTCTCGGGCTCGTGGTGGTCGCCAACCTTCTCACGTCGGGCGGCTCCTCCACATCGAACCTGTGGACGGACGTCGAAGCGGCTCGGAGCGCGGACGACCTCACCCAGATCGCCACGAACAACCCTCGGTCGCCGGTCGCCCCCTGGGCGCTGCTCCAGGCGGCTTCGAGACTCTATGAGTCCGGGATCAACGACCTCCCCGGCAATACCGACCCTGCGCTTCAAAGCCTGAAGAAGGCGATTGACCTCTTCGACCAGATTGGTCGAACCGAGCCCAAGACGTCTCCGGTGGCCCTGGCCGCGGCGTTCGGCAAGGCCCGCGCTCTGGAGGCTCGCAACGAGCTTCCCAAGGCCGTCGACCAGTACAAGCTCGTCGCCGACACCTGGCCGGATTCGCCCGAAGCCGCCGAGGCCAAGAAGCTGGCCGCCTCCCTTCAGAAGCCCGAGGCAGCGACGTTCTACAAGGATCTCTACGCTTTCAAGAAGCCGGTCGTCGCGCTGCCCCCGCTGGGGTCGCAGTCTCTGGATTTCCCGGTCAATCCCGCACCGGCTAATTCGATCCTGCCGACGGTTCCGCTGATCCCTCCGCCGACCTCATCGCCTTCGCCGGCCGCTGAGACCGCTCCTGCTGCGGCCACGCCGGCGGCTGACGCCCCCAAGACGGAGACTGCCCCGGCTGCGACGCCGGCCGAGGCTCCGAAGACCGACGCCCCCAAGCCCTGAGGTCGGGACCCTTCGCTCCCAGACGACCCGACCATGCACCCGAGTCACCCGGTCCCCACGATGTCGGAGACCCCGCTTTCCGAGACGCCCCAGGAGTTCGAGGTCAAGCCGCGGACCGATGGTCGGCGGCTTGACGCCTATCTGGCGAGTCGGTTCATCGACTACTCCCGAAGCGTCCTGCAGAAAGTCATCGAGGCCGGCGCGGTTGAGGTGAACGGGCGGGTCGTGCGGGCTTCTTACAAGATCCGGGCCGGTGATAAGGTCCGGATCTCGCTGCCGCCGCTGCACGACTCGACCCCCGTGGCCGAAGACATCCCCATTGAGGTCGTCTACGAGGACGAACACCTGACGGTCGTGAACAAGCCGGCCGACATGGTGACGCACCCCTCGCGGGGCAACTGGCGCGGGACTCTCGTCAACGCGATCCAGTTCCATTACGACCAGCTTTCCACCGTCGGCGGTGAGGAGCGGCCGGGGATCGTCCACCGCCTCGACCGTGACACCACGGGCCTGCTGGTGGTCGTGAAGACGGATCTGGCTCATCGCCGGTTGGGGCTTCAGTTCGAGCATCGCCAGGTCCACAAGGAATACATGGCGATCGTGTACGGCGTCCCCCAGCGCGACAGCGACTACATCGAGAAGCCGATCGGCTTCCACCCGATCGTTCGCGAGAGGATGGCTGTACGCGAGATCTCCGACGGCGGCCGCGACGCCGTCACGTTCTATGAGGTCGTCGAGCGATTCCAGGGTTTCGCCCTGGTGCGCTGCAAGCCTCGAACGGGTAGGACTCACCAGATCCGCGTCCACCTGGCCAGCATCGGCCACCCGATCATCGCCGACAAGCCGTACTCCGGTCGCGATCGAGTGACGCTCGCCGATCTGGAGGTCGAAGGCGCAGTCGCCGACGATCCTGCTTCGCTCCTGATCGAGCGGCAGGCCCTCCACGCCCAGGCCCTCCGCTTCTCCCACCCCATCACCGAGGCTCCCGTCGAACTGTTCGCCCCTCTCCCACCGGACATGTCGAAGACCCTGGAAGCCCTTCGTTCCCACCGCCCCGAGATCTCCGCTTCGAAGCGGTCCCGTTGACCGGCCGATCGCCGATTCAAGCTCGGTGTTTTGTCGTATCATCCATATAGAAGCGCCGCGTAAGAGCCGCCGTGGTTCGTGGGGCTTCGCACTCGCATTCAAGAGCTCAACGGCCTGCTTGCGGCGTGAAATCGGTCCAAACAAAGCCAATTGAGCGAGTCGTTCATCGGTCGCAACATGCTGCGGAATAGTGATTTGTGAAGTCTGATCTGTCGATCGGGTTCGGCGAGCGAACCCAATCTAACCCGAGCCCGGACATCGCGTGAAAAGGGCCGGATGTGAGGATTGAGAGGGAGGGTTGCCGACGCGAGGGGCGACGGAGTTGAGTCGTCGGTGATTCGCGACGTCCGCCCGGATAGACTGGAGCCGCCATCGAGGTTCGACCGCGCGAGACTGCAACCGACGGGAGTCGACGCCATGCCTGGGCCGTTGTCCGGATTGATCCCCGCCCCTTACACCCCGTTCGGCCCCGATGGCCGGCTCGCCCCGGAGGTGATCGACCTCCAGGCAAGCCTCCTCAAGGAGTCGGATATCCGAGCGGTCTTCGTCGGCGGGACGACCGGCGAATGGTCGTCGCTGAGCACGGCCGAGAGAATGGCGCTCGCCGAGCGCTGGTGCAAGACCGACGGTGGGTTGTTCCAGGTGGCCGTGCACGTCGGCGGCAACAATCAGGCGGAGTGCGTCGAACTGGCTCGCCACGCCCGCGAGGTCGGTGCGACGGCTGTTGCGGCCCTGGCGCCGAGCTACTTCAAACCGGCGACGATCGGCGACCTCGTCGAGTTCTGCGTCCCCATCGCCGCCGCGGCCGGTACTCTGCCCTTCTATTTCTACGACATCCCCGGCATGACCAATGTCAGGCTGCCGATGTCCGAGTTTCTCAAGGCCGCCAAGCCCCGCATTCCCAACCTGGTTGGGCTCAAGTTCTCAAACACCGATCTCGTTGAGATGTCCGAGTGCCTTCAGCTCGACGGCGGCGCGTTCGATCTCCTCTTCGGCGCGGATGAGTGCTATCTCGCCGGTCTGGCGATGGGAGTTCGGGGAGCGGTCGGCAGCAGCTTTAACTTCGCCGCCCCCCTGTATCGTCGAATCGAGTCGGCCTTCGCTCGCGGCGACTACGAGACGGCCCGTCGTGAACAAGCTCAGTCGATCACACTGATCAAGACGCTCGCCGGCTTCGGCTACCTCGGCGCGTCCAAGGCGGTCATTGGGATGCTGGGCGTCGAGTGTGGGCCGGTGCGGTCGCCGCTGCGCCATCCGTCTCGCGAGGAGAGGCTGGAGATCTGGGAGCGCCTCTCCCGGCTCGACGTTTTTCCCCGGCCGCTCAAAAAGCCGGAATGAGTATCACTCGTCGAGGAGCATGATCTCGACCTTCCGAAACTCCACGGGATGCGACTCGGCCTGGAGCGAGATCCATCCGCCGTCCAGGTCGCGTTCCCCGTTCTTTAGAATCCGTGCTGCGTCGGGATCGTTGAGGTCGAGCTGAGGCTTCTCATACTCCATGACGAGCTGGCCGTTGACGTAGTTCTTGATCGGGCCGAATCCATGGCACTCCATCTCGACGGTCACCCACTGATCGCCCCGGAAGGTGTCGGACGTCGAGTTGGTGCAATGCTGGGTGATAAGCTTGCCGCCCATCGTGAAAACGGTGCCGGGCGAGCAGACGTTCGCCGTCGGGCGTTTGCCGCGCTCGGCGCCTCCGAGGAACTGGACCTCCAGCGAAACGGGGAATTCCTGGTCCTTCCGCATGGTCGTCGGATCCTGCCCGTAGAGCATCGCCCCGCTGTTGCGGACGGCCCAGCCGGGCCCGTTAGGACACTGGTCGCCGACGAACCGATATTCGACCCGCAGCCGATACTTCGAGAACGGCTGATGAAAGAAGAGGTGGCCGAACTCGCCGTTGAACTTGTCCCACTTGTCGTACTTCACCTTCAGCAATCCGTCCTCGACGCGGAAGGTGTCGCGATAGTTCTCGCCCAGGGGACTCTTCGTGAACTTGGGGATCCAGCCCTCCAGGTCCTTGCCGTTGAACAGGCTGATCCAGCGTCCGGTCTCCTTGGGGGCGTTCGATTGAGCGTTTGATCGCGGAGAGGCGACGAGACCACCGGCGAGCATCATGAAGAGAGCGGCGAGTCTGGGCCGAAGCGGGGACATGGGGCGAATCTCCGGTTCCGAGAATGAAGCGAGGCTGTTCCGACGCGCCCATCATCACCCTTACTCCGGGTCGCGTCCAGGGCTCGTCAGTTTGCCGACGACCGCTCGGAAGCGATGACTTGTGGACGGATCGATGGTCCGGTGATAATCAGGCACTCATAACCAAGCATAGGGTCATGTAATCCTGGGAAACGGGCGATGTCCATGACCCCTCCGCCGGAAGATCGCGACGACTCGGATGTGACGCCGACCCTACCGGACGGCGTGCCGTACCACGTCCTGGACAATCTGGATGAACACGAAGTCGCCGAGATGCGAGCCGCCTTTGAGCGGCTCGAGGCGGAGCCGAACCGCACCTCGGATGGAACGCCCACGCGCCTGGAAGCACTTGGGCCGTTTCGCGATCTCGTGGAGATCGGGCGTGGAGGGATGGGCCGAGTCTATCGGACGCTCGACCCGGCGACCGGCGAGGACGTCGCGGTCAAGGTCACGGCCCCCGCGCTCAAGCACGACCTCAGCGTGCGTCGTCGCTTCCTTCGCGAGGCCAGGGCCGCTCAGATCCTCCAACACCCGGGAATCGTCCCGTGCCGGGGTTGGGGGGAAGACGACGGCGGATGCTACATCGTCAGCGACCTCTGCGACGGTCCCAATCTGGAAACCTGGCTGAAGGCGAGGAAAGGCTCGGTGCCGGCGCGCGAGGCCGCTCGGATCGTCCGCGTTCTGGCCGAGGCGATCGCGCACGCCCACTCGCAGGGGGTCCTGCACCGCGACCTCAAGCCATCGAATGTTCTCCTGCCTGGGGCGACGGTGAACTCCGACGCTGAGGACCTCTCTCCTCGGCTCACCGACTTCGGACTGGCTCGAGCCATCGATCAGGACGCCCCGGCCGGCGACACGCCCACCGCGACGGGACTGATTCTCGGTTCCCCCCCCTACATGGCTCCGGAGCAAGCAGCCGGTGGAGGCCATGAAGTCGATCGGCGGACGGACGTCTACGGCCTTGGGGCCATGCTCTACGCTGTGCTGACGGGTCGGCCTCCATTCCGTGGCGAGACCCCCCGAGAAACCATAAAGATGGTCATCAACGATGACCCCATCCCCGTGAGAGTCCTTCGCCCAGGCGTCCCCAAAGCCCTGGAGACGATCGCGCTGACGTGTCTGGAGAAGCAGAAGGATAATCGATATCGGACGGCCGAAGACCTGTGCGAAGATCTCGATGCGTTCCTCGAAAATCGACTGATCAAGGCGCCGGGGATCAGCCGCGCCGAGAGGTTTCGCCGATGGTCGCGACGTCGACCCAAGGCGACCACCGCGCTGGTCGCTGGAGTAGCGGCCCTGGCGGTTCTCATCGCGGCGATCGCGGCGTGGACCTACGAACTGACGAATCACGTCAAAGAGCTTCGTCGCCAGCGCGACGTGATCGCACGTCTGGGATACGATGCGACGATCCAATCGGCCGGACGCGATCTTGAGGACGGCCGCCTCGGGGTCGCTCAGTCCAAACTCGCCGAGCTCGTCCCCGGCCCGGGAATGCCCGACTTCCGTGAGTTCGCCTGGAGCTTACTTTGGAATTCGGCCTGCCGCGAAGCCAGAATGCTGTCGGATCAACTACTCTCACTTGTTCAGCCATCGATTAGCCCCAGCGGCCGCTTCCTTGCGACGGGGAGCGACAACTCGACGCTCAAGGTCTATGACCTGGATCAAGATCGGGTCCTCTGGTCGGTCGATACGCCGAATCGAGTCCTCGCGCTCCGCCCCACATTCTCGCCCGACGATCAGTTGATGGCCGTCTGTTTCTCGGCGCCCGAGGGAGAAGCGTCGTCGCGGAGTTTCTGCGTCGAGGTGCGAAACCTCCGCACGGGCGAGGTCGTCGCGACCCGTGCCCCGTTCCTTCCAGGAAAGCCGATTTGGCAAATCAGTTTGCTCGACGACGGGCGATTGATCACGACGATCCTCGACGTTGATGAATCCCGTCCGGGGACGGTCGACGTCCTCATCTGGTCGATTCGCAATCGCCTTCTCGAAGATCACGGGGCGTTGCGACTTGTCGGCTGCCGAGCCATTTCCCCCGATGGTCGACGGTTCGCGGCGGAGAAGGACGAGGGCTTCCTGGCTGTCTACGACCTGGATCGTGAATGGCTCCCCGGGCATGAGCGGATTCCCGTTGAGGACGTCTGTCGCGTGGTCTTTGATGAGCAGGCGAGACGCATGGCGGTCGGCTTTGAGAGGGCCGGCGAGGTTCGGGTCGTCGATACGGAGACCGGCCTACTCCTCATGCGGGCCGCAGGGTTTTCGACCATGATCGATCAAATCGCCTTCCACCCTTCCGCCAACGCTCTGCTGGTCCACGAGAAGAACCAGGAGGTTCGCCTGGTCGAGCCGTCTCGGGGAGTCGACCTCCAGGTCTTCGGCCCGACCAACTCGCCGGGCGTCGGCACGATCCGAATGCTTTTCTCCCAGGATGGCTCGGTCTTTTTCGTCCATCGCTCAGAGTACATGGCAGCCGACCATCTTGAGGTCCACTCGTCCGCGGACGGCGTCAAATTTGGGGAGTCGCCCGGGCGGGTCAAGGCGCAGATGGGGGATTGGTTCCTCCGAAGCGGAGGGAGGCAGGAGTTGGTCTATGGACTGGGAAGACGCGTCTGGAGTTGGGACTGGCGCGCATCGATCACGTCGCATGGCGATCAGGCTGTCACAGCCCACCGCGACGAGGGATGGGCGATCGACTACAGCCCAAACGGTCAGTTTATCGCGACGGGGGCGGACGACGACGGCGATCCCGTAACGATCAAGATTTGGGAAGCCCTATCGAAGAAGGAGGTCCGTTCCTGGAGAGAAGCCAACGGCACGGCCGCGGATCTGGCGTTCTCGCCAGATGGGAAGCTGATCGCCACTGTCCACCTGTCCAGGGACAGAGCCGTGCGGGTGCGTGAGACAGCTGGAGGCGATCCGTTCGTCTTCGAGATGCCAGAGGAGCAGTGGGCTCGGTCTGTGGAATTCGACCCGACAGGCGAGTTGCTCCTAGCCGGTGGAGACAAGGGCGACCTGATGGCCTGGAATGTCCGCTCGCGCAAGTTGGTCTGGTCGAACCGTCTCTCCAGTCCCAGGGCGCTCGCGCTGAAGCAACTCCGGATTCACGACCTTGAGGTCGACGCAGGGCGTGCCAGGTTGGCTTCCGCTTCCGACGACGGCTCTGTACGACTTCATGAACTGGCTACCGGTGAGGTGGTCGCCCACTACCAGGCGCCGGCCGCGGTCTACTCCCTCGCCTTGAGCCCCGACGGTCGCGTGCTGGCCGCCGCCGACCGCGAGGGGGCGATTCACATACTCGACGCCGACACCTGCCGGCTTAAGCGAATTCTATACGGCGACGAAAGTGACCTTCGGGCGATCGCCTTCAGTCCGGACAGCCGCACGCTGGCGGCTGGCGGACTCGATCGGGTTGTTCACCTTTGGGATCCGGAGACCTCGCAGGAGCTCTTAAGCCTGCGCGGCCCGCAGGCTCAGATCAACGGTCTCGCTTTCAGCCCGGACGGCGAAACGCTCGCCGCCATCGACCATTCGGGGATGCTTTGGTTCTGGAGAGGGTCGCGTCGTGCTCCGTGAGCGGCTCGACTTCAGCGCGGTCTGATGACCAGATCGTCGAACATCCCCTTGTCATCGAACGAGCCGAGCCCGACTTTCCCCACGCCGAACCGCTTGTCGTGGGCCGTCATGATCGGTTTCTTCAAATCGTCGAAGTAGAACTCGATGAGTCCCGATTCGGGCTCTCTCACCAGGCGGACGTCGTGCCAGCCGTCGCCCCACTTGATCCCCTTGGTCCGCTGCTCGGCGATCGAGACGCGGGGCTCGCCGTTGACGATGAACACGCTGTGGGCATGTTCGTCGGCCGCATTGGCGATGTGGACGTAATAGAAGTGGGAGGGGTCGACGTGGCCGAACATGAGGCACATCGAGCGATGGTCGTAGTCGGGGACCGTCGATCGCACCTTGACCCTCAGGTCGAACGCGCCGAACTCCTTCCCCTCGATCAGAGCGATGTTGAACGGAGACCGGACCTTGGGCTCGTACTTGCTTTCCGCGAAGAGTTCCAGGACGCGGTCGCCGTCGGGCGTTTTCGCGATCCGCCATGCGGCTGGGTCCGTGAAATTCCATCCCGTGGGTTGATCGCGCTCGAAGTCGTCTCGGAAAAGCGCTGCGGACGGGAGGTCGTCGGCCGAGACGGGGAACGACGAAAATAGCAGGGCCGCCGTCGCCGCGGCGGTCGCGAGGATGTGGATCGGTCGCACGGTCGAGCCTCCGTATGCGGTTGGTCACGCGGCATAACGAATCGGATTAGAGCCGATCCGGCTCGCTGATCAAGCCCCTGGATACGGATACGCCGGTTCCCCCGACTTGACGCGGCTCTTCCCTCGGTCGAAGATCGTTCGGGCGGTGAGGTTGGCGGCGGTTGTTTGCGGAGGTTTCGCGTGGCGGTTGAGCGGTCGAGATTCGTCGACATCCTGGTTCTGCTGGACTTTCTGGGCCTCACGGCCCTCGCCGCAGTGATCGGCTCCCGGGCGACCATCCCCCACCTGGCGGTCTGGTACGCGAAGCTTCGAAAGCCCCCCTGGACTCCTCCGAACAGCGTCTTCGGACCCGTCTGGACGGTCCTCTACATCCTCATGGCGGTCGCCGCCTGGCGAATCTGGCGACGGTCCGACGCGCTGGCCCAGCCTCGTAAGGATGCTCTGGCCTGCTGGGTGTTTCAACTCGCGCTCAACGTGGGCTGGTCGTGGTTGTTCTTCGGGTTCCACAACCCCGCGCTGGCGTTCATCGCGATCATCTCGTTGTGGCTGATGATCATCGCCACGGTGATCTCGTTCGCACGCGTCGACCGTCCGGCCGCCGGGATGATGGCCCCGTATCTCCTCTGGGTGATGTTCGCCATGATCCTGAATGGTGCGATCGTGCGGCTGAACCTCTGAACGGGCGTCGGATTCGGTCGAACTCCGGGCCGAGATCGGATAGTATAAACTGAAGGCAAGCGCCGACCCGACCGCCGCGTTCCGACGGGAGAACCGAACAATGCCCCCGATCACCCTCAATCGCCGCCGATTCCTCGGCTGCTCGGCCGCCAGCCTTGCCCTGGCCCCGGGAGCCTCGGCGCAGGGTTCGCCGGCCGGCGACGCGGCTTCCCCGTTGCGGGTAGGCCTGATCGGCGTGGGCAATCGCGGGACGACGCTCCTCCGAACGCTCCTGGAGATTCCGGGCGTCACGATTCCGGCCGTCTCCGACCCCGAACCGCGCCATCGCGCCCGAGGCGAAGGGATCGTCGAGAAGGCCACCGGACGTCGTCCCGAATCCTTCCCAGACCCTCGCCGCCTCCTGGAACGGAACGACGTCGACGCTGTCGTGGTCGCCGTTCCCTGCGACCTCCACGAGCGAATCTCGGTCGAGGCGCTCCGCGCTGGCAAGCATCTGTACGCCGAAAAGCCGATGGCCATCACCGTCGAAGGGTGCGACCGGTTGATCGCCGAATCCGCTCGGACGCCGGAACTCGCCTTGCACGTCGGCTTCCAGCGGCGGTCGAATCCAAGGTTTCGCGAGGGCGTCGGTCTGATCCGCTCGGGAACACTCGGCCATCTCATTGAGGCTCGGGCGTCCTGGACGAGCAGCAACGGTCCGTTGACGGGTCACGACGGTTGGCTCGGAAGCCGACGGCGTTCGGGAGACTTCATGGTTGAGCAGGCCGTCCACATCTGGGACGTGCTCAACTGGATTCACGGCGGGCCGCCAGCCACGGCCGTGGGCTGGGGTCGGCGAGGGCTCTTCGCTCGCGAGCATCCCACCCGCGACGTAACCGACCACTACGGGGTCGAACTAGCCTGGGCCGACGGTTTCCGCGCCTCGTTCGTGCAGAGCTACGTCGCGCCTCCGGACGACGAATTCACCGGCTCGCATCTCCGCGTGCTGGGCGTTGAAGGGGGCTTCGACTTCGGCTCCGGCACGCTGACGTTCCGCGATCGCGAGCGCCCCCGGCGGTCGATCGAGCCTGGCAATCGCAACGACACCCGTCTGGCCGTCGAGGCGTTCGTGGCTGCCTCTCGGGCAGGTACATCGACCACCCCACCCGTCTCGCTCCAAGAGGCTCGGGACGCCACGCTGACCGGCCTGCTTGTCCGTAAGGCCGTCGATGAAGGGCGTCTCGTCACACTCGGCGAAGTCTCCGAGACGTCGTCCTCGGTCTGAGCGTTCAGCCGACCAGTTCGAGCACTCGTCGGACGAAGGCCGAGGCGTGATCCACGGCTTCCGCCGGCGTGAGCTTGAGCCGCTGGGCTGACTCGAACCGCCGCAGGTGTTCGCCGTCGAACTCGCCGGTTCGGACGTAGAGGGTCTCGCACGCCAGCATCAGGCAGCGCAGGCCCATCTCGCGATATCCTCGGGCGTACACCAGTGCGCGAAGCCCGCAGAACATCGCCTCGTAGCTGAGGAAGACCGCGTCCGCCGGATCGCCCTGACCCGTCCGCTGGATGTTCGATGCGGCTTCGAGCCGGTCGCCCGCCTTGGCGAGCATCTCGCCCACGCGGTTGGCGGCGGAGGCGTCCTCGACGAGATATCGGCTCTCAATGCAGCGCTGAAATGTGTTGATGATGGCCATTGCCGCAGGGTCTCAGTCGGTATCGGAAGAAGGGTGCCAGGCGACGGGCTTCGTCGGCCTTGGGGCTGCGAGGGCGGCCGGAGCGTCCAGCTTTCGGGCCGTGAGCATCGGCTGTGCGACCGATCGGAGGAGTTCGACGGCAGGTCCAGGAACGATCCCGAGCACCGTGACGATCACCGCCGAGAGCCCGATCGGTAGCGCGATCGCCGGCCCCGCGGCTTTCAAGGGATGATCGGCGGGCTCGCGGAAGTACATCGCCCGCAGCACGCGGACATAGTAGAAAGCGGAGACAACGGAGTTGAACAGGCCCAACGCAACGAGCCAAGTCAGGGCGATCCGCGTCTCGGCCGGCCCTTGCCGCAGGGCCTCCATGAAAATGTAGAGCTTGCCGAAAAAGCCGCCGAACGGCGGGACGCCGATCAGCGAGAACATCAGGACCACAATGCCGAGAGCCAGGAGCGGCGACCGGCGCCCCAGACCGTCGAGGTCGGCGATGGCATCGCCCCCTCGATCGCGGGCCGTCCATGCGGCTGCGGTGAACGCGCCAAGGTTCGCGAAGGCGTAGACGACCAGATAGTAGAGCACCGCTCCAGCCGCCGCAGGACCGGAAGTCGAAACGCTGGCCGCTGCCAGGCCGACGAGCATGTAGCCCGCATGAGCGATCGACGAATAGGCCAGCATCCGCTTGAGGTTCGTCTGCCCCAGCGCCGCGAAGTTTCCGTAGGTCATCGTCGCCGCGGCAATGAGCGCCACGACGCCGATCCAGCCGGGCCCCAGGACGGTCATCGACGGATGCGACCACGCGCCGAGCCCATGCAAGAAGACCTTCAACATCGCCACGAAGGCAGCGATCTTCGAGCCAGTCGCGATCCAGGCGGCGACCGGAGCGGGCGCTCCTTCGTAAACGTCGGGAGCCCATTGGTGGAAGGGCACTGCGGCGACCTTGAAGCCGAACCCCGCGAGCATCAGCAACAACGCCGCACCGCCGGCCAGGTTCCCCGTCATCCCCCGACCTCCGCCCGCGAGCACTCGACCGATCGCGTCGAAGTAAGTTGATCCGGTCAGGCCGTAGACGAGGCTCAGACCGTAGAGGAACAGGGCGGAAGAAACCGCACCGTAGATGAAATACTTGAGGCCCGCCTCGGGTGAACGCGGCTTCGATTTCTCGAAGGCCGTCGCGAGATAGAGACAGATCGTCATCGTCTCCAGGGCGATGAACAGCGTCGCCAATTCCTCCGAGGCGGCCAGGAGCATCATGCCGACCGTCGCCCACAGCAGGAGGGCGAAATACTCGCCGATCTCCTCGGTGAAGGAGTAGGCGCAAGAGATCCAGACGACCATCGCCAGCGTCGATAGCAGCAGGAGATTCAGAACGTCGGTCGACAGGCCGCGCGCGAGTGTGCCCAGAAAGATCAGCCCGTCCGTTCGCGCGAGGTACGAGCCGAGCGAAGAGCCGAACGCACCTTCCAGCCTCGACGGATCGGACTGGGCCGTCGCGTCGATCCAGAGGAGGAGCAGCGTCGTCGCCAGGGCGAGTCCGACGCCGGCCATGGTCAGTCGTCCCACAGCCAGTCGACGCGACTCACCGTCGAGACGTCGATACCAGGCAAGGTCTCCCATGACCACGACGAGGCCCCAGAGCGCCAGAACGACGGCAGGGGCCACGCAGAGAAAATCTCGGTAGTCGAACGGGGGAACAGTCAGGGGCATCGGTCGCACATCCAGAAGGGCAGGCTCAGCCCGAGAGCGAGTCGTATCGATCGACGTCCACGGCGTGTCGTCGGCGGTAGCAAAGGAGGATCAGCCCGATCCCCACGGCGACCTCAGCCGCAGCGACCGCGATCACCAGGAGGGCCAGGATCACTCCCGGGAGCGGCCCGGAGTCGGGGGCGTGAGTTCCGTACCTCCAAAATGCGACGAGGTTGATGTTCGCGGCGTTCAACATGATCTCGATGGCCATCAGCACAGCGATCGCGTTACGCCGAACGAGGACGCCGATCAGCCCAATCGCGAAGGACGCCGCTGCGAAGTCCAGGAACCAGCTTAGAGGGATGTCGTTCGTCATGTCGTCGTTCCGATTCGTCAGGACGGGGACGATCCCACCGGTTCCGCAACGTTCACCGACCGTGATTCAGTCTCGGTCGCCGCTGATCCGGGCGCCTCGTCGCGGTGTGCGAGCGCGACGGCTCCGACTAGCGCGGCGGTGAGTAGCAGGCCGGCCAGTTCGAAGGCCATCGCGTAGCGGGTCACGAACTCCACTCCGACCACCCGTGCCATGTCGTCGACAGCCTGTCGCCGCTCGACGGCGCTCGCTGCCTCGTCTGCGCTGGGGGCGATCGAGGGGCGGGAGGTCATCCGCGACCAGGGGCTCGTCCCTGACGGGGAGACGGCGTTGTTGATGCCGAAGAACAGGACGGCGAAGAGACAGAACCCGGCCGCCAGAGCCGGCGTGCGCCAGGGGCCTGACAGGCTGCCCCCTTCATCGCCGCGAGTATTCCGCGTGAGCATGATCCCGAACATCAAAAGGATCGCCACGGCCCCGATGTAAACAAGCACTTGCACGGCTGCGAGGAACTCGGCGTCCAGCAGCACGAACAGGCAGGCGACGCAGAAGAAGAAGCCGACGAGATGCAGGGCCGCGTGGACGAGGTTGCGCGACAGAACCGTGCCGAGCGCGGCCAGCAGGCCGAGAGTCGCAATCACCAGGAAGACGAGCTGGAGCACGACGATCCTCTCCCCTTCCACTCAACGCACCGCGCCGGCGTCGACTGGGGCGACCGTCGGCCAGTCGGCGTCGATGGGGACGGCGGCGGCGAGTTTTCGGTTCACCCAGAAGACCAGCTTCACGGCTGCGACCGCCAGAGGCCCCGTGATGATCAGTCCCCAGGCCCAGGCCGGCAGGCTCGGCCCTCGACCTCGCAAGACGACCTCGTACCAGACTGCCGCGAACAGGACGTTGAGCACGCAGAGCGGAACCAGATACTTCCACGCGAAGTTCATCAGCCGGTCGATCCGCATCCGGGGGAGCGTCGCCCGAACCCAGAACATTGCGAAGATGAACAGTAGCACCTTCAGCAGGAAGACCGCCAGCAGGATCGCGTCGACGAAGAGGTACGACAGGATCGAGCCGTTGATCAGGTTTACGGGGAACGACGAGAACGGCAACGGAGTCCCGCCCCCCAGGAACAGCACCGTGGCCACGCAGCTCACCGAGAAGACGCTCAGGTATTCGGCCAGGAAGAAGAGGCCGAACCTCATGCCTGAATACTCGGTGTGATAGCCGGCGATGATCTCGGACTCGGCCTCGGGAATGTCGAAGGGCGTGCGGTTCACTTCGGCCACGCCAGCGATCAGGAAGATCATGAACGCCAAAAACCCCGGAGGATTGAGGGCGTTCCAGCCGTAGTTCACCTGATGCTCGAAGATCGTGACCAGGCTCAAACTGCCCGCCCAGAGGACGACGGGGATCGTCGACAGCACCTGGGGGATCTCGTAAGAAACCAGTTGGGCCACGGCGCGCATCGCACCCAGCAACGAGAACTTGTTGCGGCTCGACCAACCGGCCAAGAAGATCCCCAGCGGACTCAGGCTGGAAACGGCGACGAGGTACACGAGGGCCGACGGCGGATCGATGGGAACCAGTCCGACTGCAAAGGGCACGACGGCCAGCGTCAGAAAGGCTGAGACCAGGACCATCACCGGTGCGAGGAGGTGGACGACGCCGTCAGCCGACCGAGGGACGATGCTTTCCTTGGCGATCAGCTTGATCGCGTCGGCGATCGGCTGCAACAGTCCCAGTGGGCCGACGCGGTTGGGGCCGATTCGGTCCTGAAACCGGGCGGCGACCTTGCGCTCCAGCCAGACCATGTAAGCGACGATCCCAGGGAAGATCCCGGCGAAGCCGACGAGCAGCCATAGGGCCCAGACGACCGCAGTGCTCCAGGTCAGGTCGACGTGATGCGACTGGGCGTACAAGACCGACACGTCCGCAACCCCTTTCGCCACCGTCGTCGCAGCCCTCGACGGCTCAACTCCACTTCAGAACGCCCTTCGCCCATGCGTAGGCCAGGCCGACGAATAGCAGGGCAAGGAAGATCGTCATCTCGACGAGTGCATACGCCCCCAGCGCTCCATATGCAGCCGCCCAGGGATAGAGGAAGACCGTTTCGACGTCAAAGACGACGAACATGATGGCGTAGATATAGTACTGGATACGGAAACGCACCCAGGTCTCGCCTTGGGTACGGACGCCGCATTCATACACGTCCGACTTCGTGTGCGACCGCTTGCGTGGAGCAGCCAGGGCGACGATCACCAGTGGAGCCAGCGCGAAGCCGACGGCCACCAGCAACAGCAACCCAACGAAGACGTAATTGGCGGCGACCATCGCTCAGCCGGCCGCAGGGGCCAGGACGTCGACCTCGGTGTTTTCGTCCAGGGCCACAACGGTGATCTCACCATCGGCCCGACGGATCTGAAGGGTCGACTGATGGATGGCCGAGGCCTTTCCGCCCATCTCGATCCCGCCCACGGGCCGTCGACCTTCGCGCTCGACGACACCCTCAAACTGCGTCTTCCAGCGGCGATGCCCGACGCGGACGAACTGGACGACGCGGACCTGGGTCCCCGGAGTGTATTTGGGCGTGCGGGTAGGGATCATAAAAAGCCGGTCGTTCCGAGGGCGGCTCGCGCCGCGGTGGATGAGGAGAGATTCCCCGGCCGACCACTGCGACGTCGGCGGGACGGGGATGTCTTTCGACCACCCCGACCCCTGATCTTAAGGAACACAGTCCACCTGGGCAAGGGTTGTCCCCGGTCGTTCACCGTCGTTTCGTCTTGTATCCAATCTTTTGCAACGCTTTGTCGGCGGCGTCACGGTGATCGCCCTGGAGTTCGATGTTGCCGTCCTTGAGGGTTCCGCCTGAACCGCATGCGTTCTTCAGTCGAGTCGCCAGATCGGCCAGGTCGTTTCCTTCAGGGTCGAGGCCAGAAACGACGGTGACGACCTTCCCCTTGGGACGCTTCTCGACGGCTAGACGCGCAGTTTGAGTTTCGGGCGGGATTCTGACCGGCTCCGTCTTCCTGGGTGGGCAGGTGCATTCGGCTTCAGGCTGTCCGCAATCGTCGCAGACGGGAGGACGGTCCCAGGGGGTGCCGGCGAAAAGACGGGTCACGGCGAGGTCCCTCACACGATCGGGAAGGTGTATCGGGGCTGGATCGCCACCGAAAGATTGGCGCGCTTGGCGTAGAGGAACTTCAGGTGATGATCGAGGTGCCCTACGTAGGTGGCCACGAGGTCGGCCAGCGTTTTGCGTCCAGTCTCCGAATGGATTCCGGAGCGGGCGAAGTCTTCGTCGGAGCAGGCTCGTAGGATCCGTTCTGTCCAGCGACGGTTGGCGGCGAAGAGAGCGACAGCCAGGTCGAGCGGGGCGTCCTGCATCTGGAGCCGATCGTTCCAGGCGTTCTCGTCGTAGGCCAGCAGCGAGGGGTTCGGCTCGGCGATCACTCGTTTCATTCGGTCGCTGGCCACCACGTCGCTGTCCGCCAGATGGGCGACGAGCTCGGCGATGCTCCACGCCCCCGGCCCCGGCTTGGCGCGGGCCTGCTCGTCGGTCAGGCCGTGGACGGCGTATTCCAGGGTGGCCGGGCCCAGGGCGTAACGGTCTATGAGTTCTGTGGCCTTGCTCATGGCGTTAGTCCTGATCGGAGGAGTCGTCTCCGGTTTCCGGCGAGCGTCGCCAGATGGAGAGTTGGGGATGGTTGTATTCCACGAACCAGATTTCCTCTTCCACGCCCAGTTCCATGGCGAACCTGCGTGCGACGAGGTGATTGACCACCTCGAGAGAGACCGCCAGGAAGTCGGTCCGGTCGTCTTCGGCCGAGTCGTCCGGATTATGGAAGATGAACCGGATGACGATCACCCGCTCATCAATCGGACCCTGGTTGGACAGGTATCGCCCGTCCATCTCGTAGATTGAATAGCCCCGGCTCGCCTTGCAGAGGTTCTTGATCCAGCGCTCTTCGTCGAAGTCCTCCTGCTTGCGGCGGCGGGCGATCGATTGCTTGACGAACGGGATCCTGCGGATGGCGCGCTCGTCGAACAGGTCTTCGAGGACTTCCTGGATCTTGCCGAAATAGCCGAGCTTCTTCGGCAGGATGACTTCATACATCCGGGCGGGCTTTGGCCCACTGAAGCGATAGTTGGCCATGCCCTACCCTCGCGTCTCGTGCGGCGGTCGTTGCGGGGATCAACCGTCGACGGCGATTGGTCCGCCATCGGGTAAGACGACTCTCAACGGGCAAGGTTCGCAACGCGGCGCCGAGGGTTTGCAGAACCGTCGACCCACATCGGCGAAATCCGACGACATCCGCGCAAGGTCGGCCGGATCGCCCTCGGCAGCGGAGATCAACGCTTGAGCCGCATCGTCGTATTCCGCCGTCACATCGATCCAGCCGTGTCGGACCAGGATGCGATAGGTTGCTCGATCGACGGGGTACGAGGCCTGACCGAAGACGTGCAACGCGATCCCGTCGGCCGTGGCTCGGCCGACTCCGTTGATCGCCGCCAGCTCGTCTCGCGGAAACGGCGGTTGAGTCTCGCCGGGACCTGGCTCGTGCTCCAGGTCCTCGCGGTGGGAGGCGTACCAGCCCGCAAGCCGTTGAAGCAGCCGAACAAGCCTGGGGTCGGCCTCGACGCGAGCGTCACGAAGGACGTCGGCGACCTCCGCAAGAGGCGCGGCGGCCAGTTCGGCCGGATCAAGCAGGCCGGCCTCGTCGAGCGCAGAGGCCGCTGGATCGCCTCGGCCACCGAAAACGGCCAGGTCGATCAGCGCCTGAAACCGAGACGCCCCCTTGGGGAAGTCGATGGGCCGGCCTCGAAGGACCGGCAGCACATCACGCAAGGGGGGCATTGGGAACCTCCGCGAAAGTCGCGGGAGGGGAGAGCCGGCGCCGACCAGACCGGCTCCGGTCGATTCAGGACTTCTTGGCCTTCTCGACGGCCGCCTTGTAGGCGCGGGCCAGCTTGCTCTTGCGACGGGCGGCGGTGTTCTTGTGCAGAACGCCCCGAGCGCCGGCCTTGTCGATCTTCGCGACGGCGGCGCGGAACTGGGTTTCGGCGGCCTCGAAGTTCTTTTCGGCGGCCGTTTCCAGCGCCTTCCGCGAAGAGGTCTTCACGATCTTCTTGGCGATCCGGTTGTGGAGCCGCTTCTTGATGCTCTGGCGCAGCCGCTTGGCGGCTGATTTGGTCGTGGGCATGGGTGCGTCGATCTTCCCGCGTGGATGACGAAACGTAACAAAGCCCGCCCGCGCCGGGCCCGGCGCGATTGCGGGCGTCCTGTTGAGGTCGGCCTACTTGAGGAGAAACTTTACCATGAACCGGTGCTTCAGTTCAAGTTCTTGAGTCGCTGAGCGACGTCGCGATAGGTGTAGTCGTTGGCGGCGACCTCGTTGTAGTGCTCTTCGGCCGCCTCCATGTTGCCGAGCGTCTCATTGACGCGGCCAAGCTGGTAGTGGATGGCGTTGAACTTGGTGGTGTCGCCGGGCTCGATGAGCTTTAAGGCTTCCTGATAGGTCCGCTCTGCAAGCTTGCCACGACCGTCGGCCTCGAAGCTGAGGCCGGCCTGCAACATGGCGTCCACCTTGAGGTTCGGGCTCCCCTTGGCGATCTGGAACTCGCCGATCGCCTCGGCGTATTTGCCGTCGCGGGCCAGGGCCAGGCCGAGCTGGTAGTGGAGGTTGTGGTCCTCGGGGCTGATGGCCACTCGGCGTCGGAATTCCTTGATCTCGTAGTCCAGGAGCATCCTGTGGAGTTGCTCCAGCTTGGACTTCGACGTGACGTCGGTCGGATCGTCGTCGACGCGTTTGGTGAGGGCTTCAATCGCCCGCTTCAGCCGGGTCATCTGAACCTCGGCGTAGTTCTGAAGCAGGATCGGATCCTTGGCGACGGCCTTCAGGCCGGCGGCCAGGATCTTCTCGGCGTGCTCGAACTGACTCCGCTTTCGGAAGATGTCGGCCAGCTCGATGTACGGCCAGACCTGTTTGGGATCCTTCTGGATCTCCTTGTGGAGGCGTTCCTCGGGCGTCATCTTCTCGAGCTTCATCTGCTCGAGCTTGGCGGCAATGTCCTCGGCTGTTTCCTTGGGCTTCTCGCCGGCCTTCTCGATGGCGTCCTCGTAGTTGGCCTTCTTCATGGTCTGGCTGGCGAAGAGGCCCTTGATCTTCCGTTCGGACTCATCGTTGTAGGGATCGATCCGCTTGACGGCTTCCCAGGCGGAGATCGCCTTCGGCCAGGCTTCGCAGAGTTCATGAACGTGGGCGGCGTGACGGTAGTATTCCACGTCCTTTCCGACCTCGTTCTGCACCGACTCCAGATACCACTGGGCGAGCGGGAACAGGTCCATCATCTCGGCCGCTTCGGCCGCTTCACGAGCGGCGGTCACATCCCAGGGGTTGTTGGTGAAGGCTTCCTCGCAAACCTCCAGGCAGACGGCGTAGTTCTGCTTCCCCCTCGCCGAGCGGGCTTTCATATGGATGGGCTTGTTCGTCATGGCGACGAGTCGACCCACCTTGGAAGGCTCGTTATTGAACCTCCGCCGCTGAATCCCCCGAAGCGCCTGCCTGAACTGGAGGCTGTCCGGGACCAACTTGCAGGCCCGCTTGTACATGTCGATCGCATAGTCGAAATTGGACTTCTGCGAGGCATCGTTGCCGAACTCGAAGAAAGTGCGAGCTTTCGAGAGATCCTGGGGATCCTGCTCCGCTGGCATCGGGCGTGCTCCTCACCAAGCCGGGGCGTGCGTCGGCCGGAGTTCTTGAACCGGGAGAGTTTTCTGTATTCTACAAGATTGCCGACCGCCCCACCACATACCAGATAGGCGGCATGCGACCTCCAACAGATCCGAGAAAGCCCATGGACATTCTCAGGAACGCTGGCCTGTCCGATTTGATCGCGGGCGACCGCCTGGAAACCCTCGCGGACGGCTTCGAATTCACCGAAGGCCCGCTCTGGCTTCCCGACGGCTCGATCCTATTTCAGGACATCAAGGCTGAGAAGACCTACCGCGTCGACGCCGACCGAAAGGTCACGGCCGTCCGCGAACGGACGGAGGCGGCCAATGGCCAGACCTTCGCCGCCGACGGCGGCATCGTCTTCTGCGAGCAGAACGGCCGTCGATTGTCATGGATGTCGCCCCGGACGTTCGAGCGGGTCGTTCTAGCCGAGCAATGGGAGGGGAAGCGGCTCAACAGCCCCAACGACGTCGTCTGCCGGAGCGACGGCTCGGTCTATTTCACCGACCCACCCTACGGAGTGAAGCCCGAGAATCGGGAGATCGACTTCCAGGGAGTCTTCCGATGGACCCCGACTGAAGGCCCCGTGAAGGTGCTGGAGGGCTTCGAGAAGCCCAATGGCCTGGCCTTCTCTCCCGATGAGTCCATCCTCTACGTTTGCGACACGGGACGATACCACGTAAGGGCCTTCCAGGTTCGTCCTGACGGCACTCTGGAACACGGTGCGGGCCGAGTATTCGCGGATCTCGACCCCGGGCAGCCGGGAGGGCCGGATGGGATCAAGGTCGATCATTCCGGGCGAGTTTACGTGGCCGTTGCTTTGGGCGTCTGGGTCTTCGAGCCCGATGGGCGACTGCTGGGAATTCTGCCGACGCCCAAGAGGCCTTCCAACCTCAACTGGTGCGACGCCGACTCTCGCGGACTGGTCATCACGGCCGTCGACGCGGTCCATTACGTTCGGTTCAAGGAGCCTGGCCAGGCGCCGACCTTTCTGCCGAAGGCTTGAGTTCCAGCAATCGAGAGATGCCCTGTTAATACAGCCCATTGTGGAATACAATGGTCGTCGCGACGTTCCGCGTCCCCTTTGCGGAACGAGGCGACCCGAGCCGGCCATCCCCGCGAGTCGCCTCTCCCCGCCCGTCCAGGCTCGTCAGGCTAATCACGACCCGCGCCACGAATGGCCGCGCGGGCCGTCGTAGGAGATCCGCGTGGCTAAAGAAGAACCGATCCGGACCGAAGGGCGCATCGTGGAGGCCCTCCCCAATACACAGTTCATGGTCGAGCTGGAAAACGGCCATAAGGTGCTCGCGCACATCGCGGGAAAGATGCGGAAGAATTTCATCCGAATCGTCCCCGGCGACCGCGTGACCGTCGAGATCTCGCCGTACGACATCGACAAGGGTCGAATCGTCTACCGCGAGCGCTGAGGCTATCCCCCGCCCGCATCGTCCCGCCCCGAATCAGGGCCGCTCAACGCTCCCGCCACCAGAGGCGCGGCCCGATCCCCAACTTCGCCGCCGTCGGCTCGACATCCCGCCGGAACCGAGAGGCGTCGACCGGGTAGCCCGCCGACGGCCTCAGGCCCGGGACGAGCCGGGTCCAGTAGGCGTTGAAGACGTCCATCCAGCATTCGCGGATCGTCTTCGCCGCGATCGAGGCCAGGGCGACGAGCGCATCGTCGGCGTCGGCCCGAGGAGTCAGCCGAAGGCTGAGGGAGCGACCAGGCGAGCGGATCATGTACTCGCTCAGCGCGGGGCCTTCCTCGCCGCGGTCGATCCACGTCTCGGGGAACGCTGAAGCCAGCGGCTCCAGGTAGTAGTGCCGACCCCCGTGCTTGTCGCCTCGGACGTGAATGGGCCGGCCGTCAGCGGCCAGGTCCCAGACTTTCCCAAGCAGCCTTGCGAAAGCCTCGAAGTGGACGGCTGCCTTGGATGGAAGTCGTTCCAGGCCTGCGTTGAAGCGCTCGGGACCGACGACCTCGACGTACACCTCGGCGATCTGCCAGGCCTTCGAGGGAGGGGCGAACGGTCGCGCGGCGAGCCTGACTCGAAGCCCCTCGATCAGGTCAGGCTTCGGCCAGGGGGGCGGCGGCTCCTCGGCATGCCGCCAGCGGTCAAGCTCGACGCTCGATGCATCGAGAGCGGAGTCGCTGATAAGAGCGGCGGTCGAATCGGGCAGCGGCCGGCCGGCGGCGTCGAGCAGGGCGAGGCACGTTGAATAGAGGGCTGTGCGGCCCTTCGCACCCTTGAGGATCGCCTTGGAGTCGTCGACAGCGAAGCGATCGGCCGGCCCCCTCGCGCGGCGAACGGAGAGGGCCAGGTCTTCCCAGAGGGTCGTCGGCGGGTCGAGGTCCGGCGGGCAGGATGCGGACGTCCCGCACGATTCGACGACGACGGCGGCCATGACGAGGGGGCCAAGGTTCGGTCCGTAGCCCGCCTCGTCGATTCCGACCCATCGCATGGCGGCCGTCTCGCGGGGATGACTCAGGCGGCCGAGGCGTCGGCCGTCGGGGCGTCTTCCTCGGCGTCGGTGTCGGCCCAGATCGCGGCCGGGGCCTTGCCAAGGACTTCAGCGGCCAGCGAGGCGTAATCCTCAGCGCCTCGGCTGGACGGCCCGTACTGGAAGATGGACTGGCCGAAGCTTGGGCATTCCGCCAGCCGGATGTTGCGCCTGATGCGCGTCCGGTAGAGCTTGGCTTCGGCCCAGGGGGAAGCCCCCTTCTTCTTGGCGGAGAAGAAGGCCTGCAGATCCTCGACGACCTCGCCGCCGTGACGGGTGCCGGCGTCGTACAGGCAGAGGACCACGCCGCCGACCTTCAGGTCGCGGTTGACCCGCTTGGAGACGAGGTTCACCGTTTCCAGCAGCTTCGAGAGCCCGTGGAGAGCCAGGAAGTGAGCCTGGAGCGGGATGAGGACCTCGTTGGCCGCGCACAGGGCGTTGAGCGTGAGGACGCTGAGCGACGGGGGGCAGTCCATCAGGACGAAGTCGTACTGCTCTTCATCGGCGGCGAGCTGGTCGCGGAGAATAACCTCGCGGCCGACAGTGCCCAGCAGTTCCAGCTCGGCGCCGGCCAGGTCGATATGGCTGCCCACGATCGAGAGGTTCGGCGCGACCTGGCGTCGGACCTCTTCGATGCTGAGACCCTGGGTCAGGATCTCGTAGAGCGAAGGCCCCGAACGGCCCGGCAGCAGGCCGAGGTGGAGGGTTGCGTGGGCCTGGGGGTCGAGGTCGATCACCAGGACCTTGTGGCCTTCCAGGGCCAGCGCGGCGGCGAGATTGACGGTCGACGTCGTCTTGCCGACCCCGCCCTTCTGGTTGAGCACCGCGATCCGCCGCATCGTAACTCCTTCCGTGGACGTATCCTGGCCGAGCCGGCACGGCCGTCCTCGGCCTTGCCTCCCTGCCGTCGGCTGCCGGCGAGCCCGAGGTCGGCAGTCCATCCTCTTCGCATCCCTGCTCTAAGCTGAATCGGCGAGTCAGCCGCCCGCCTTGAGCCGGCCCCGGTTCTTCTTCTTTTCAAGCTTCGGCTGAAGCTCGGCGAGGAAGGCGTCGCGGGATTCGTCGGCCTCCCGTCGAAGGCGTTCCAGCAGTTCGCCGGCCGCCTTGCGGAAGGCGTCGTCGAGTCCCGCCTCGGCCAGCATCGCCTCGACTTCGTCGACGGCCACCACGGCGTCCTGATGGGCTCCCAGGACGTCCTGGGTCGTCCGCGCCAGCTCGATCAACCGCTTCGCCTGCTTCTCCACGCTCGATCCGAGCGTCGGGGCGATCAACTCCGTCGTGTATCGGGCTCGCTTGGCTCGTTTGCGGAGGTCGTGGAAAGCCTGGTCGGGACTGTCCGATCGCAGTTCTTCCGAGTCCTTACGAAGCCGCTTCCAGGCCCCGGCGACCAGGGGGGGCAGGACCTTCCGACAGGGCTTCGACGCCTTAGGAGCGAGCGGCGGATTGTCGAGCGCTCCTCGAATCGCGGTGAGGAGCGCCTCGAACCGCTCCCCCTTGAGCGTCCGCTTCATGGCTCGTGCGGCGCGGGTGTGGCGATCGGCCAGCCGATCGAAGAGGGGTTTGAGGGCCAGGCGGTCTTCCTCGGACTCGCCCTTCTCCAGCCTCTCCCGCAGGACGTCCAGGTCGCGGACCTCGCCGACGGCCGCGCCCAGCCATTGCAGCTCGGCGATCAGTCGCCCCCCCTGCTCCCCCTCGAGCAGCTTCCCGAAGGCTTGCAGCTCGCTGCGAAGGCGTCGACAAGACGTCCGCAACCGATGCACTCCCTCCGGACTGCCTGCCCGTGCAGCAGCTTCGGCGGCTTCGATGCGCTGAACGGCTGTCCTCAAAGCGGCGAGGACCGCCCTGGAAGCCGCATCGTCCGGCTCCGTCGACCTGGCATCATCGACCCCCGCGGGCTGGATCGGATCGGGGATGGGCTGGGAACTCATGAGAAAACCAACAGGCTGGATAATCCGCGACGACTGCCGCTTCCCCAACGATACGGCCGCGATGGATCTGGCACAAGGCAGCGACCTGAGACCGACGGACTGCTCGTCGACCTCATGCCGCCCACGGATCCCCGCCCAGAGTCCATCCCGTCGAGGAAGTCCTCGTGTCGATCCTCCCTGTCCAGATCCAACCCAGGATCGGGTTCGATTGGCTTCGGTCGAGGCCAAAATCAAGCAAATCCACGATTCGTAACCTGCTTGTCGGATTCAACTTATCGCTTCAAATGTGCGTGCTTTCGGCGGGTTCGTTTGGCAACTTTGCTCGATGCGAGCAGAGCCGTTTTCCCGCCGCTCACAACCAACGACCGGATTGTCAAGGATCGCTCTCTATCCAATAGCATGGTCCCAGATCGAATTAGTGGGGCGACGAATCGCAAGAGGAGCCCCGAGAGCCGACGCTACAACCGGCCCCTCGATTCGGGCTTTCGAGCGCCGACCGATCAGGTAGAACGAGTGGCCCGGGCGGCCAGCCCGGGCTTCGCAAGCCTGGGATCGAAGTCGTCCGGTCGGGCCGCCCGGACTACCGGTGACGAGCCTCCTTGCCAGTCCGCAACCCAGGAGCATCCGCTCTATGGTCGCCGCCGGCCGAGGGCCACAGTCCCCATGCTCCTTCGTCGTCGGGAGGAATCCAAAACGTCGGCGCACGAAAGCAGCTACCGGCTCATCCTTCAGACGAGGGCTTACCGGAGCGGATGAAGTCCGCGATTGACGCGCCGGGCGTTTACCTGGCCAAGCGCGAGAGGCTCCAGGGCCAGCAGCTTGACCAGTTGGGTGGTGGAACAATCCAGCCGCAGGGCGGCCTCCCTGGCGTCGTCGTCGCACGTCGCGAGGACGTCCAGCGCCTCGGCGAGGAGGGCGGGGAAGTCGTCGTGTTCGGGGCTGACGACGATCCGGCCGCCTCGGAGGCGGGAGGTCCAAAGGGGGCTCGGGGAGGGTTCAGCGGGAGTCCGGATTTCGATGGCCAACCGGACGCGGAGTCGGAAGAGGGCCTGCTGGCGGTTCTGGCCCTGGCTGCGGCGTTCGGCGGCCTCGGCCGAGATGCCCGTGGGGCGATGCGTCAGGATGACGGCCGTCTCGACCTTGTTGCGGTTCTGACCGCCGGGGCCGGAGCGTCGGGTGGCCCGGAACTCGCACTCGGCGGCCAGCTTGTCGGGATCGAGCGCGGCGGGGTGGCCGCTCATGCCGGGGCGACCTGATCGAGCAAGGCGGCCAGGTCGAAGACCGTCGCCACGCCGGTCGTCCCAAGCTGGTGCACGACGACCGACGACGCCACGACCGCCAATTCCACGGCCTCGCGCAACGAGGCTCCCGCCGCCAGCGCCGCGGTCAGGTTGGCCGTGACCGAATCCCCTGCCCCGACGACGTCGATCGCCCCTCGCAGAGGGAGCGTCGGGACGTGGACGGCTTCGCCGTTCGGGTCGGCGGCGAGGATTCCGCGTTCGGAGAGCGTCACGAAAACCGGCCGGCCCGAACCTTTCGCCAGTTCGACGGCGGCCTGCCTGATTTCGTCGATCTCGGCGGCCGGCGGTCGTTCGAGCATCGCGGCCAGCTCGGCGGCGTTCATCTTGAGGGCGACGCTGGGCCAGCCCTTCAGGCCGCGTCGCGAATCGGCCAGGAAGAGGAGGTTCGGACGTTGTGCCGTCAGTTCGTCGATCGCCCCGAGGAGCTTACGCGTCACGACCCCCGTCTCGGCGGCGTCGACCTGCTCCAGGACGATGATCGCGTCGCAGGTTTCGGCTACGTCACGCAGGCTTTCGATCAGCCGCTTCTCCAGCACTTCGGGTGTGGGCGTCCAGTTCTTGGAGTCGAGTCGGTTCAACTCCACCGGGGGCTCGCCCGGACGCACGACGAGCGGCTTGCAGTAGGTGAAGGTGCGGCGGTCGCGAGCAGTCAGGAAGTGCTCGGTCGAAACTCCGGGGGCGGCTCGAAGCCCGCGCTCAAGTTCGTACCCTTCGCCGTCGTCGCCCCGGAAGCCGACCACCTCCACCCGGCCGACGCCCAGCGCCACGAGGTTGTTCAGCACCGTCCCCGCCCCTCCCGGCTGCGCCCGAACGGCGACGACGTTATGGACTGGCAGGCCGGTCTCGATGGACGTCTCGGCGCGGTCGGGGTCGATCTCCAGGTAGCGATCGAGGCAGAAATCGCCTACGACCGCGATTCGCAGATCTTTGTAACGGGAGACGATCTCCCGGAAGCGTTCCGGCGTCATGAAACCACCTGGCGATACAGGTTCTGGAGGAAGGCGGCGTTGTCGCACTGGAGGTAGTGCATCTCGCCCCCCATCCGGGCGTAGCTCTTGCAGAACCTCAGATAGTAGGCGGGATTCGACTTCGGAGGTTCCCCCGTCGACCAGTCCCAGCCGCCGCCGTCCTGGACGTCGACGACGTAGATCGCGTGGTGGTCGACGATCGGTCGATCGTCCTGGATCCGAAGGTTGTTGACGTTGCTCAGGCTTTTCTCAAAGACCTGAGGCCCCATGATCGCCGAGCCGACCGACAGGACGACGCCGTGGTCGAGCGTCTCCACCGAACCGCAGAAGTGTCGGAAGTCCGCAGCCGCCGCCCGGCCGATCACAGCGCCGTCGAACATCGGATGATTGGCGATGATGTCGTAGCCGATCCCCGGATGCACGGTCATCGGGATCTTGTGCTGGAAGGCTTGCGCCAGGATCGACGCGTGCTTCCAGCGATGCTCGACAGTAATCCTTCCCGACGGCAGGTCGTGATCGAGGATCGCCCCGAGGGCGTCGGCCCGAGCGGCGGCGAAAGGATGGGTCGGCTCGTCGCGGAGGGACTGTTCCAGCTCAGCGGCCGTCGGGAGTGTCACGCCGTCCTCGGCGATGAATCGACCGAGCCCCGCACCGTAGCCCTCGCCACGAAGGCCGGCGGCGATGAGGGCGAGGTGGATGTTCCGGCCGGTCTCGTCCCACGAGCCGAACTTGCCGAGCGGGACGTTCTCGCGGACGCTCTCGGTCGAACGGCCGAGCCAGGCGTACTCCCAGTCGTGGATCGTCCCCGCGCCGTTCGTGGCGAGGTGGGTGATCCATTCCCGCTCCATCATCCGGCCGAGGATCGCCGCCGCCCCGTTGCGGAGGAGGTGCGCCCCGTAGATCAGCATCACTCCCCCGCCCTTTTCGCGGGCGCGTCGGATTCGCCGGGCGCATTCGGCGATCCGATCGGCGACGACCGGCGGGACCGGCTTCGGCGGGGCGTCGGGATCGAGGACGACGTCCTCGACGTTCGTCAGGCTCCGGCGTTCTTCCAGGGGGAAGACGCGGAGGCGGGAGAGGTCGAGCGGCGGCGTGTTCATGATCCCAGGATCAACTCCAGCAGCGGGGCCTCGTCGCGATAGTCGGGGATGACGACGTCGGCGCCGACGCCCGTCAGGCGTTCGAGCTTCCAGGCGTCCATGCGCCCGGAGCCGTTGTCCGCCTCGTCGCTGGCCACAGCCACGGCCAGGCCGCCGACTTCCTTGGTGTTCTGGATCTCGACGTAGCCGTCGCCGAAGGAAAGAAGCTCCGCGCCATGGATGTCGTTCTCGCGGAGGATCCGCTCGATGACCATCTTCTTGGAGAACGTCTTGTAGTCGTCCTGGGCCCCGTAGATGTGAGGGCCGAAGTAACGCGCGACGTCCAGTAGTTCGGCCTCGCGACGAACGAAAGGCTCGTCGGTGCCGCTGGCCAGGTAAAGAGTCAGGCCGCGACGCGTGAGGTTCTCAAGCAACTCGCGGGCTCCGTGGACGAGCAGGTCGTCGGGGCGGATCGTCCCGTGCTTGAGGCCGTCGAGCCGGTGGGAGATCCGTTCGTCGAGCCGGTTGAGGTACTCGTGCTTGTACCAGAGCGGGTCGTGGGGATGCCCTCCCCGTTCCTTGATGCGTTCGGCGAGCTGGATCATCTGGTAGATGGTCTGCTTGCCGTTGAGGTGCATGATGTCCTCGAACGCCATGCGACGGCGGTCCTCCTCGGACTCGCCCTCGAGCGGAGGGAGCATCTCAACGAACATGGGGACCATGACGTCCGGCCAGCCCTGGCGGACCAGCGAGAGCGTGCCGTCGAAGTCGAAGAGGACGCGGCTGGTCCCTGGTCGAGGGGCGAACGACGGCTGCAGGATCACGTCGCCCGCGAAGGACGGGGCTGGGGTCGTCACGCCGGCTCCTTTGTCTGTTCCATGAACGCGTAGCAGATCATGTGGAGGATGGTCATCTGGACGTCCTCGACGCGACCGTAATGAGTGTCGGCCACGACGATCGCCTGCTCCGCAAGGGTGGCGATCCCGCCACGCTTCGCGCCCACCAGGGCGATGGTCCGCAGGTCGTTGTCGCGGGCCCACTCCATCGCGCGGACGAGGTTCGGGGAACTGCCGCTCACGCTGCTGGCGATGAGGACGTCGCCGGGCCGGGCGTAGTTTTCGAGCGGTCGGAGGAAGACGTCGTCGAACTTGTAGTCGTTGCCGATGGCCGTCAGCCAGGCGACGTTGTCGGCCAGGGTGAGGATCCGGAATCGCCGGCCGAGGGCGTCGCTGGCCCCTTTGCCCAGGTCGGTGGCGAAATGAGAGGCGCTGGCGGCGTTGCCGCCGTTGCCGATCGCGAAGATCTGGCGGTCTTCCTCCCAGGCTCGTTTCACGGTGGCAACGGCCTGCTCCACGTCGGGGAGCGAGATCGAATCCAGCGCGCGGTGCTGGGCTTCGACGTAACGCGACAGCCAGGATTGCATGAGGGCCTCGCTACAGGGGGATCTCGGGGCGGCTCGAACAACCCGATCATAGTGCGTCGCCGATGTGCGAGCGAGACCCCGGCGGGCGTCGCAGCCTTGCCCGACCTGGACGGCGCCGTTACCTTGATTACTCTTCGCAAGGTCGCAAGAGCGGCCCGAGTCCCCCGCCCCGAGTATCCGTCGTGAACCCTCCTCCAGACAGTCCGGTCGGATGGCGCAAGCCGGCGATCCGTGCGGTCAAGGCGGCAATCGCCGTCCTGATCTTCTGGGGAGTCGGTCGACACGTCGTTCGAACCTGGAACGACCTCGGAAACAGTGGAACGACTCTCGAGATCCACCCCGTCTGGTTAATTGCGTCCGGCCTGATTTACATCATCGGACTGACGTTCTGTGGAGCCTTCTACGGCGACGTCCTGCGTTCCAGCCCCTCGCCGATCTCGCGGTTCGCCGCTCAGAGGGCGTATCTCATCAGCCACCTGGGAAAGTACGTCCCGGGCAAGGCGGTGGTCGTGGTGATGCGTGCTGCGCTCTCGACTCCTTATGGAGCCCGGGCGTCGACCTCGGCCGTGGCGACGTTTTATGAAACGCTCGTCATGATGGCCTCGGGGGCATTGATCGCCGCGGTGGTCTTCGCGATGGGGGGCGATTCACCGGTGCTGACGCTGGATCGAACGATCCTGGGGGTTCGCGAGATCCGGGCGTTCGTCCTGTTCGCCCTGCTCGCGGCGGGCTTGGCGGCGGCGTTCCTCGTTGTCGTCGCACCGCCGGTCTTCCATCGCGTGGCCGGGACCCTGCTTCGAAAGGTTCCCGGCGTGAGCGCCGATGCGATGCCCACGCTCTCCTGGGGATTGCTGGGGCTGGGGCTCATTCGGACGGCCGGCTCCTGGGTCTTGCTGGGACTGAGTCAGTTCGCGGCGGCTCGCGGCCTGGCCGGCCAGGTTGATCCATCCGTGATTCCGGTCGTGACGGCGAGCGTCGCGTTGGCGACTGTGGCCGGATTTGTCGTAGCCGTCGCTCCGGGCGGGCTGGGCGTTCGCGAGAGCGTTTTGATGTATGCTCTGGGGCCAGCACTTGGGACGCGACTGGCCGTCGCCGCCGCCCTCGCGCTGCGATTGTCATGGGTGGCCGCGGAACTTCTAGCCGCCGCGGTCCTCGTCCCGATGGGTAAGAAGTCCGCCGCGCCGGAACGGGTGCGGACGGCAGAGGCGATCCAGGAAAACATCCCGATGACGGAAGCCCCATGATCAGCGTCGTGATTCCGGTCTACAACGAAGAGCAGAGCCTCGCCATCCTTCACGGCGAGTTGGACGCCGTTTTCTCCCGACTTGGAGAGGACGTCGAGTTCCTCTTCGTGGACGACGGCAGCCGCGACGGCTCGTGGCGGGCGGTTTCGGAACTGGCCCAGAAGGATTCCAGGGTTCGGGGGATTCGTTTCCGGCGGAACTTCGGCAAGGCTTCCGCCCTGACGGCGGGATTCCAGGCGGCGACGGGCGATCGCGTCTTCACGCTCGACGCCGACTTGCAGGACGACCCGGCGGAGATCCCTCGCTTCCTGGAGCGTATCGACTCAGGGCTCGACGTGGTGAGCGGTTGGAAACGGACTCGTCACGACCCCTGGCACAAGGTTTATCCCAGCCGGGTCTTCAATGCGCTGGTGAGCAACCTCACCGGCTGCGTCCTGCACGACCACAACTGCGGCTTCAAGGCGTATCGGAACGAGGTCCTCCGCGAGGTCGGCATTTACGGCGAGCTGCACCGGTTCGTACCCGCATTGGCCTTCGCCAAGGGTTTCCGCGTCGGCGAGATCGAGGTGAATCATCGCCGTCGCGAGCATGGCAAGTCCAAGTATGGATTCACGCGGTTCCTCAAGGGCTTTCTCGACCTTCTGACGGTCGTCTTCCTGACGAGGTTCCGTCAACGCCCGCTCCACGTCATCGGCGCTTCGGGGATGATCCTCTCGACGCTCGGGACGCTCGGGATGCTCTACATGGCCTACGTCTGGTTGATCAACCACTGGGCGACCGACCCCCACCCGATCGGCTCCCGGCCGTTTCTGTTTTACTCCATGGCCCTCATGCTGGTGGGCGCCCAGCTTTTCAGTCTGGGCTTTCTTGCCGAACTGGTGACCTCTTACGGAATCCGGGCGCAGGACACGTACTCCATCGCCGAGAAGATTCGCCCTGAGGGCGTCACGAACCAGTCCCGCGACGGCGTGGGATCTCCTTCTCAACCGCAAGCCTGAGCAGCGCGATCATGAGCACCCTCGAGACTTACGAGACCCCCGTCGAGCCCGTTCCTGTTCGAACGGAGCCCCGTCGCCTGCTGGCTGGGTTGTTGATCGCCACGGCCGTCGGGCTGGCGTTCGGCTCGCTCCTGCGGCAGCCGACCATGATGGGCGCCAACGACATCTCGCGGTGGTGCACCGTCTGGAGCCTGCTCGAACGCGGGACGTACGTCATCGACGAATGCCCCTGGCACGCGGACACCCAGGACAAGGTGCAACTTCCGGCGAAGCCCGAGCAGATCGGCCCCGACGGGCAGCCGGTGAAGCATTACTACTCCAGCAAGCCGGCCCTCCTGCCGACGCTAATCGCGGGGGTCCTCTACCCCGCGCGAAAGCTGATCGGCGTGCCGCTCGACAAGGTGACTCTGGAAAAGCGGGAACCACGGTGGTCGCAGATCCCTGACCCCGACAACCCGGGCAAGGTCAAGGGAGTCCTCACGACCCCCGACCAGCCGGTGAAGTGGCCGGTCTACATCTTCTACTTCAAGCCGATCTTGATCCTGCTGAACATCATCCCCTTCTGGGGATTCCTCGTTCTCCTCGGGAGGATGCTCGACCGGTACGCGCGGACGGACTGGTCCTGGTTCTATACGCTCTTCGCGGCGGCGTTCGCCACTTATCTGCTCCCCTACTCGCAGACGCTCAACAACCATACCGTCGCGGCGTTCTCGGCCTTCTTCACGCTCTACCACTTCGTGAGGATCTGGGACGAAGGAGCGACCGAGAACTGGCGATTCGCGCTCGTCGGCTTCCTGGCCGCCTTCACGGCGACCAACGAATTGCCCGCCGCCGCCTTCGCAACCCTGGCCGCACTGGCGCTGCTGCGGCGATTCTTCTGGAAGACGCTCACCTGGGGGATCCCCTTCGCGTTGATCCCTCTCGTCGCCATGTTCGCCTGCCAGTACGCGGCGATGGGTCAGTTCAAGCTCCCCTACGAAGAGTTCGGCCATGACGCCTACCTGTTCGAGGGGAGTCTGTGGAAGACGCCTCTGGAGCTGGACGCCCTGAACGTCCCCTGGATGGACCCAGAAGAAGCCGCGCGACGGGGGATCGCCAAGGAGTCGTATGCCAAGTACTTCTTCCACTTGACCTTCGGCCATCATGGCTTCTGGTCCTCTTCCCCCATCTTCCTGATCGCGGCGATCGGGCTCTTCTCGTTGCTTCGCGGCAGAAAGCCGATGGGGGCGGTCGCCTGGATCACGCTGGCTCTGACTGTGATCCTCCTGGCGTTCTACACGTGGAATCCGAAGGCCCGCAACTACGGGGGCTCGGCGCAGGGGCTCAGGTGGCTCTTCTGGTTGATCCCGTTCTGGATCCTGATGCTCCCCGCCGGGCTAGACGCTGTGGCGGACCGCCCCTGGCTTCGCCGTGCGGCGGTGCTGGCCCTGTTCGTCTCGGTGATGTCCGTGGGATACGCCATGCGGGGGCCGTGGAGCAACCCCTGGTTCCAGGACATGATCGAGCACCTGGGGCTCTACCACCTGCCTCGGTGATGCGACGGGATCAGGCTCGGCGAGTCACGGCCGCGACCTCGTCGCGACGGCCTGCGTCAACGGCCCGCGCAGGGAGGGTGACGATGAATCGGGCCCCCTCGCCGACCTTGCTCTCGACTTCGATCGACCCCTGATGCAGGCTGGCGACGGCCTGACAGATGGAGAGGCCCAGGCCTGTGGAACTCCCCGTCCGCGGCCGGGCTGAGTCGATTCTGTAGAACCTCTTGAAGATGTTGGGTAGATGCTCCGGCGCGATCCCGATGCCGTCGTCTTCCACGAAGAGTCTTGCCTTATCCTGGCCGCAATCGAGGCCGACGTGGATCTGCCCCCCAGCGGGCGTGTACTTCACGGCGTTGTCGATCAGGTTCAGGAGCAGACGACGAAGCTGGTCGACGTCTCCGTAAACCACACAGGGAGCGACGGGCTCTTCAAGGGTCAGCGACAGGTCGGCTTCGGAGGCGACGGCCAGCATCTGGGACGTGACGTCGACGAGGAGGTGGTCGAGACGAACGTCCTCGAACGAGGGTTTGATCGAGGCGTCCTCGCGGCTGAGGTGCAACAGGTGTTCGGTCATCCGCGTCAGATGAGCGATCTCCTCGAGCATGCTCTCAAGCGTCCGACGATACTCGGCAGGATCACGGTCCGACATGAGCGTGACCTCGGCCTCGCTCCGGAGTGCAGCGAGGGGCGTACGCAGCTCATGGGCGGCGTCGGCGGTGAACCGTCGGATTTCACCGAACGAGCGCTCCAGGCGGGCGATCATTCCGTTGAGGGTCCGGGCGAGACGTCCCAACTCGTCGTCCGGGTTGGGGGTGTCCAGTCGCCGGTCGAGGCGAGTCGCGGTGATCTGGTCCGCCTCGGCGGTCAGTTTTTCGACCGGCGAGAGGGCCTTCCAGGCCAGGAGATACCCGCATCCGAGGGCGGCGAGTAGCAGGACCGGCCCGGTGGAGAGGAAGACGTCGCGGAGCTGGCCAAGGTGCTTCTCATTGGTCTCAGTGGTCAAGGCCACCTGAACCAGCAGCGAGGCGTAGGGAGTGACGATCGCCTTGCTAAGCATCCGGCAGGGACCCACTCCGATGACCTGGACGTCTTCGTGGACGCTTTCCCCGTGGGAGAGCGGCGGCACGGCCGGCGGAGGGAGGCCTGAGTCCTCGATCCGGGCGGATCGAAGCCAGGCCTGGTCGCCGTTCTCCGTAACCTGCATCTCGAAATCGGGATGGATGTCGAACTGCCATTCCAGCCGCTCGCGGAGGACCTCCGGGTTCTCGGCCCGGTTGATTTGGTCCTCGATCACGGCGAGTTGGGCGTCGAGGTTGTGGTCGGTCCTCGACTGGAAGAGGCGGATCATCAGCAGGTCAACCGACGTCGCGAAGATCGTCAGCACGGCGGCGAGAACCGCCCCGTACCAGAGGGTCAGGCGCCATCGGATGCTCAAGCGATTCATTCCACATCCTTCAGGACGTAGCCGACGCCTCGGACCGTGTGGATGAGCGTGGGACGATCGGACTTCTCGATCTTCTTGCGCAGCAGGGTGATATACACGTCGATGGTGTTCGTCAGCGTCCCGGTCCCTTCCTTCCAGACCTCGCGAGCGATCATCTCACGGGTGACCGGCGTGTTCTTGTTCTTCAGGAGGAACTCCAGGAGTTCGAACTCCCGGCGCGTCAGGTCGATCTCAACTCCCCCGCGAACGACCGAGCGCTCGACGAGATTCATCTCCAGATCATCCGCCTGGAAGCAGAGTTCCCGGCTGACCACATCGCGGCGGATCAGAGCCCGAAGCCGCGCGAGAAGTTCCAGGAACGCGAACGGCTTGACGAGATAATCGTCCGCGCCCGAGTCGAGCCCGGCGACCCGGGATTCAACCTCGTCGCGGGCCGTCAGGATGAGGACCGGCTTGTTGAACCCCTCGGCGCGGAGGCCCTTAAGGACGTCCATGCCGTCGCGCTTGGGGATCATCAGGTCGAGGATCATCGCGTCGATGAGGTTCGTGGTGGCCTGCTCGTAGGCGGCGTTGCCGTCGGCGGCCGTGAGAACTTCGTAGCCTTCCTCGCGTAGGCCCCGCTCCAGGCTCTGGAGCAGCTTGGACTGATCCTCGACGACAAGCACCCGCGGCATAACGTCACCTCGATGATTCCGATGCCACTAACCGAAGCAACTCAGACTGCACCGTCGAGTCAACCCGGAGCAAAGCCATTGGACGACTTGCGCCGACCCGTGAGTCCAGCCTACCCCATTTCGATCCTTAGGGGGCGCGCTTCGGAGAAGATTAAAAAAATCACGACGCCTTACACCCACTCACACCACCGAGGTTTCAACACTTCGGATTTGGTCGAGTTTGCTGGATGTACGGACGATAACGGATCTGAGGCGTCAACGGACGGCGCCCTGGATCATCTACGTCCGTCGACGGCCGAGGGTTCTCGCGTTTCATGGCCGACCGAATCCGGATCTACGGAACGAGAGGCTGGCTCCTCGCGGCGTTGGCGGCGTCGACCGTCATGGCAGCGCCGGGATGCCTGGGACCTCGCGCCCTCCGTTCGACTCGGATGAAATATAACGAGGCGGTTCGAACGACCAACGACGAACAACTCCTGATGAACATCGTTCGACTACGATACGCCGACTCGCCGGTGTTCATCGACCTCCCCAGCATTACCAGCCAGTTTGAAATGGCGGGGATGGCCCACTTCCTGGGAGGACGGGGAAACCAGTTTCCGGGCTTCGCGAATCTGGGAAGCGGAGAGTTTACTGCCCGAGACAGCCCGACTCTCAGCTATCGCCCGCGCGAGGGGAAGGACGTCTCGCGGATCCTGCTGACGCCGCTCTCCGCGGAACTCTTCAGCGTGGTCAATGCAGGAGCCAACTTCGAGCAATTGATGCTCACGACCATCGACGACATCAACGACGTCCCGAATGCTCCCCAGGCCGCGCTCATGGTCCCCAAAGTCCCGGATTACAACGAGGAGTTTCTCCGCGGAATTCGTCTGCTCGCAGGACTTTACGAGCGAGGAGGCGTGGAACTGCGAGTCGGAAGCGAGGAAGAGGACGTCAGCGCTTCCGACCCGATCGCCACGAACTCGCTCGGCGGCCAGGACCTGCTCAACGCCGCCAAGGAGGGTTATGTCTACCGTCAGAAGGGGGAGGGTGAGTACGCCCTGCTGAAGCGCGACAAGGGGTTGGTCCTGAAGATCCGACCAGGTTTCGTCAACTCGCCCGAGATGCATGAGGTTGAGCGGATTTTTCGCCTTCGACCGGGACTGGCCGGATACCGCGTCCGCTCCGACCTGGCGGAGAACGCCCTTGAGGCTACCAAACCGATCGACGAGGGGGCGGATACGATCTACCTCCACATGCGGTCGATTCTCCAGATCCTCCTGTTTCTCTCGAAGGGCGTCTGCGTGCCTGAAGCGCACGTGCTGGACCATGTCGCCCCCAGCACCGAAACCCCTGACGGCGGCGTCTACAACTGGACGCGCGTCACGGCGGGCAACTTCTTCGTCCACTCTTCCAAGCACCGCCCAAAAGATCCTGAGGTCGCCGTCCAGTATCGGGGGTACTGGTTCTACATCCCCAGCGACGATGTCAACAGCCGGTCGATCTTGGCCATCATCGAGATCCTCGTGTCGCTCGAAGATTCGGAGTCTCGGGTGATCGGCGGTCCGCTGCTGACGATCCCTGTCGGCGGCTGACGAGGTGACCGAGGGCTGCGAGATCGTCTCACCGAAGCGATAACCCTGGAGGCGGGTCTCAGCCCCGAAGGGCCCGGCCGATCTGGTAGTGGCAGAGGGCGATGGCGCAGGCGTCGGCGACGTCGTGGGGCTCGGGGACCTCGGCCAGTCCTAGCTCCGTCTGAATGGCGCGCTGCATCTGATCCTTGGGAGCGCGGCCGGAGCCGGTGAGAGTCTTCTTCACGCGGGCGGCGGCATAGCCGAAGACGGGGATCCCCTTGGTGGCGGCTGCCAGCATGATGACGCCCCGGGCGTGACCCATCAGGATCGCGGTGCGGGGGAATTTGGCGTGACTGTGGACCTTCTCCAGAGCGAGCGCGCCGGGAGGATAGGCCGCCAGCAACTCGAGGACGTTCTGATAGAGGTGCTCAAGTCGCTGGCCGAGCGCTCGATCCGACGAGCCGGGTCGGATCACGCCAGCCTCGACGACGATCGGACCTCGGGGGCCGGGGTCGACCACCGCGTAGCCGGTCACGTTCAGGCCGGGGTCGATGCCGACCACCCGACCCCAGACCGGGGCGGGGCCGTCGCCGCCGACCTTGGGCTCCCCCTCGGATTCGATCGAACGGGCCGTCATTGGGTCGACTCCTTCGACCGGCTCAAGATCAGCGTCGTGCCGATCCCCCGGTCTCTCAATGCTTGGGTTCGACTCGCCAGCGGGTCCCTTCGGGCCCGTCTTCCAGTACGACGCCCAGTCCCGTCAGACGGTTGCGGACCTCGTCCGCGAGCGCGTACTGCTTCTCCTTGCGGAGGCGGGCTCGAAGCTCGATCAGGAGGTTCATCAGGTCTCCCGTCAGGGCGTCGCCGCCGGCCGTCGCCTTATCGGGGAGCTTATGGAAGAGGCCCAGGATGTTGGTCATCTCCTTGAGGACCGTCATCCCGGCTCGGTAATCGGCCAACTCTTGCTTCGACGAGTTCGCCGAGAGTCCAGCGGCCAACCGGTTGAGAACGCGGACGACCTCGAACATCTCGCCGACAGCGCCGCCGGTGTTGAAGTCGTCGTCCATCGCGTCGAGGAAGCCCTGGCGATGTTCGGCGACCTCCTTCAGGGCGTCGCTCACTCCCGGGTCCCAGTCGTGTCGCTTCGTCGGAGCCGAGAGGGCATCGAACCGCTCGCCCGTCAGTTCTTCGAAGCGGTCGAATGCGTGGTGGAACGTCTGAAGGCTGCGGGCGATCTCCGAGAGCCGCGTCGGGCCGTAGTCGATCGGCCGGCGATAGTGGCTGGAAAGGAGCAAGAGCCGGATCGCGTCCGGCTGGTACTCAGCCAGCAGGTCGCCCATCAGGACGATCGTGCCTGGGTCGGACTTGCTGATCTTCTTGCCTTCTCGCGTGAGCAGGCCGTTATGCATCCAGTACGAGGCGAACGGCACGCCCGTGAACGATTCCGATTGCACCAACTCGTTCTCGTGGTGCGGAAAGACCAGGTCGAGCCCGCCGCCGTGGATGTCGAAATGCTGGCCCAGAATCTTGAGGCTCATGGCCGAGCACTCAATATGCCACCCTGGCCGTCCAGGTCCCCACGGGCTCTCCCACGAAGGTTCGCCGGGCTTGGACGACTTCCAGAGGGCGAAATCGCTGGCGTTTCGCTTGAGGCTCGACGGCTCGATCCTCGCACCGGCCTGGAGTTCCTCCGGGTCGCGGTGGCTGAGCTTGCCGTAGGTGGAAGCCTTCGTAACGTCGAAGTAGACGTCGCCCCCCGATTCGTAGGCGAATCCCTTGTCGATCAACCCCTGGTTGATCGCGATGATGTCGTCGATGTGCTCGGTCGCCCGGGGCATGTGGTCGATGCCCGTGACGTTCAGGGCCTTCAGGCAGTCGAGGTAGTCGGCCGTCACCTGCTCGGCCAGGGCCTTGACCGTCGTCCCGTCCTTCTGGGCCTGGACGATCAGCTTGTCGTCCACGTCCGTGATGTTCACGACCCAGGAGACGTCGTAGCCCAGGTAGGTCAGGTACCGCTTGACCGTATCGAAGATCACAGGACCGACCATGTGGCCGATGTGGCTGTTCGAATAAACGGTCGGCCCGCAGACGTACATGCCGACCTTGCCGGGCACGACGGTCTGGAAGGGCTCCTTGGTCTGGCTCAGGGTGTTATAGACTCGCAGCGCCATGAGATCAGCGTTCTCTCGGGGGAGGATGAAGGCTTTTGGCTTTCAGCGGCGGGGCTCAAGCAAAACTACGGCGTGACAACAGATCGCCTCGGCCCGGCCGACGGGGCCGACGTGCTCTCCGGTCTTCGCCTTCACGTTCACGGCCGACTCCGGCAGGCCCAAAAACCTGGCGAGGTTAGCCCGGATCGTCGCCTTGTGCGGGCCGAGCTTCGGGGCCTGGGCGTGAACGATCACGTCCACGTTCACGGGCTTCCAGCCGTTGGCGGCGACGAGGTCGACGACCTCTGCGAGCAGGCGGGTGCTGTCCAGGTCGCGCCACTTGGGGTCGGTGTCTGGATAGTGTTCGCCGATGTCCCCCAGCGCCGCTGCGCCCAGGAGGGCGTCCGCCAGGGCGTGGCAGACGACGTCGGCGTCGGAATGGCCGGCAAGCCCCAGTGGGTGCTCAATTCGAAGACCACCCAGTATCAAAGGCCGACCTTCAACTAATCGATGAGTATCATGGCCGATTCCGACGCGCACGGCTCGACAGTCCTATCCTGGTCCATCCCTGTGGTTGGGGTCGACGGGGCCCGCCGCCCATGCGCATCGACCTGCGCAGCCGATGGTACCCGCTCCGCCGGCCCGTGACCACCCCTGGGCCACCCACCCGGTTTTCATTCCCATTTTGCAAAGGGCCTTTTACCTTTTGGGAAGGGAAGGTGGCGCCTCTGTACTGACGATCATATTTCGGCCGTGTCCCTTGATCGACTTGAGAAATTTTTTGGTTCTTGCCAGCTAACGGTTTACGTGCTGAGGACGCGGCCCCTTTGTGGACGGCGGCATTGTTGCTGCTTATGGTTCAATCGTTATCGGCGACCAGGGCTGTGGGCCCGAGACGCTGACCTGGAGAGGGTCGGCGAGGGTCCGGCAAAGGACGCTAACTCAATCGCAAGACGCTACAGCCATCGAGCACGGAGGTTTGCCATGCTGGTTCTCAGCCGCAAGGTCAACGAGAAGATCGTCATCGACGGCGGAATCGTGATCACGGTGGTCAAGGTCGAGGGCGGCCAGGTCCGCCTCGGCATCGAGGCCCCGAGCGACGTGAAGGTTTACCGCGAAGAGCTTCTGGCCAAGCAGGCTGCTGGTCGCGCTGAGCACGGCGTCCTCGTCGGTGCTTGAATCGCGCTCGAATCGCTCTGATCCCGCTTGAAGGATTGGAGAAATCCGCGAGGACGGTCGAATCCGAAGCTAGCCAGAGGCCATGACCTTCGGTATACTTTCGGTTTCCCGCCGGTTCGTGCGATTCGCGACGATCGAGGTGAGGGGGGCCCGAGCAAGCCTCGGCGGCCCAGTCGACTCGGCCTGAGTGCTGCGTCGAAGTCCCGGTCGCGAACGCAGGGCGGTGGCTGGCATACACGTTTCCTCGGGGCCGCCGGTTCGGAGGGCGATACCGGTCCGATCCATCAGAAGGGAAAGAGGGTAGATCAACGTGGTGAAGCTACGGGTTCGTGCAGGGGAGTCGATCCAGGAAGCGGTCCGACGGTTCCGGAAGCTCTGCGAGCGCAGCGGACTCCGCAAGGAGATGCGGCGCAAGGCGTACTATGAGAAGCCCAGCGAGCGGCGCCGTCGTGAGGAGCTGAAGCGGCTCCGCAAGGCCCGCCAGCACCAGGGCTCCCGGGTCTGATCGATCGGATCCCGCCACGAATCAGAAATCTCGACGCCCGGCGACCGCGAAGGAGGATTAGCCTTCGCGGTCGCCGGGCGTCGTTCCTTTTTCGAAAGCGTCTTACGAACCGACGGGCGTGGGGGTCGGTGCGTTGTAATAACTCATGAACGTCGGGACGGAGACCCCCGCCGACGGCAGGGAACGCCAGCTAGACGTTCCTGGACGAGTCGGGACCATGTACGCCCAGTGGCCGACCTGTGATCCGCTATCGCCGGTGAACATCTGGTTTTCCATCGTCCAGACGCCGTGCTTGCGGTTCATCACGCCATAACCGGTGATTGTGCCCGTCGAGGACGTAAACGTCAGGAGCAGTCGACCCTGGGGCGTCACTGAGCCGACGAGCGCTGAACTTGTCGGCGATCCCTGGCCGATCTGAGTGACGGTCTCCCCCCAGAAGTAACCGCTCCGATAGCCGGAGATATGGTAGACCGTCTGATCGGGGACCATCGCCACCGCCCCCGTACTCGGCTCGTACACGACGGCGTCAAGGTTCGGCGTCGGGACGTACCAGTACGTGTTCGCCAGCCACGACCAGCGATCGGCTGTCGGTCGAGTCGGCTGGGTTTGACGAACGAGAGCCGCCGCTTCCGCTCGTGCGTGAAACGGCCCCGCCCTGAAACTCGACAGAAGCTTGCGACTCTCGAGTAGTTCCACGGCGAGCAGCGCACGTCGCTGCCCATTTCGATGAGATTCACCCGGCATCTTGATCCTCGTCGAAGGGGTCTGGGTGAAGCACGCGGCCGGTCGGTGCGACCAGCCGCGTCCGTGCCGACACGCCTTTCAACGAAAACCTAAGCGACGAGGTTCGATCGGGCGACGACCGGGTCCTACTTAGACTCGGATCTCCACGGCGTCTTCCGAAAGTCCGGAGAAACGCTTGCGGATCGGTTCGACCTCGGCCTCGATGAACTCGTCGACCTGGGCGGACGAACGACCCGTGAACCGTGAGGGTTCCATGACGTCGTCGAAATCGAGCTTCGGGAAAGCCGGGTCGTTCTTGAGACGATCGATCAGGTCGTTGGAATCGCCTCCGGCCTTGAGCCGAGCCGCGGCGTCCATCGAGTGGATGCGAATCCGCTCGTGAAGAGCCTGTCTGTCTCCGCCGGCCTGTACGGCGGCCATCAGGAGGTTTTCCGTCGCCATGAACGGAAGCTGTTCAGCGAGGTGTTTGGCGATCACCGGCGGATGGACGACGAGTCCCGGGATCACATTGTTGTAGAGAGCGAGGAGCGCGTCGACCCCCAGGAACGCCTGCGGGAGGATCAGGCGACGGATCGCGCTGTCGTCCAGGGTCCGCTCCAGCCACTGCGTCGCAGCCGTGTCGGCAATGCCTGGGACCTGGCTCATGACGTATCGGGCCAGCGAGCACATCCGCTCGGCCCGCATCGGGTTTCGCTTGTAGGCCATCGCCGACGAGCCGATCTGTTCGGACTCGAACGGCTCCTCGACCTCGCGCTCGTGAGCCAACAGCCGTAGGTCCATGCCGAAGCGGTGAGCGGATTCGGCGATCGACGCCAGTGAGGCCACGGTCAGCGAGTCGACCTTGCGTGAGTACGTCTGGCCGGACACCGGATAGGTGTGGTCGAAGCCAAAGGCGGCCGCGACGCGGGCGTCGAGCTGTCGGACCTTCTCATGGTCGCCGTTGAAGAGCGCCAGGAAGCTCGCCTGCGTGCCCGTGGTCCCCTTCACGCCCAGGAAGCGGAGGTCGGCCAGCCGGCGCTCGACCTCGCCGAGATCCATGATCAACTCATAGCACCAGAGCGTCGCCCGCTTGCCGACCGTCACTAGCTGAGCGGGCTGGAAGTGGGTGTAGCCGAGACACGGGAGATCCTTCCACTTCGCCGCGAATTCCCCCAGCGAAGTGATCGCCCTCACGAGACCGTCGCGCACAAGGGCGAGGGCGTCGCGGGTGAGGATCAGGTCTGTGTTGTCCGTGACGTAGCAGCTCGTCGCCCCCAGGTGGATGATGGCCCGGGCCTCGGGAGCGGCGTCTCCGAAGGCGTGGACGTGGGCCATCACGTCGTGGCGGAATCGACGCTCGTAGGCCTCGGCGGCGGGGAAGTCGATCTCCTCCACCTTCGCCCGCATCGCATGGATCTGCGAGTGCTCAATCCGGAGCCCCAGATCGCGCTCGGCCTCCGCGAGAGCCACCCAGAGCCGCCGCCAGGTTGAGAACTTCGTCTGCGGGGACCAGAGCCGTGCCATTTTTCGGCCGGCGTAACGCTCGATCAGCGGATTATCGTAGGTCTGATAGTCTTTCATGCGTCGATCTGTCGCGGGAGTGGAGCAGAGTGGGGTTAGATGCCGGCCAGCGCGTGAGCGCGGCCGACGCGGGCGATGGCTCGGTAGAAGGCGGCCGTCCGCATCGAGATTTTCTTGCGTTCGGCGAGGTCATAGATGTCATGGAAGGCGTCGGTGAGCTTCTTCTCCTCTTCGCGCTGGACCTGCTCGAGCGGCCAGCGGAAGTTCTGGAGATTCTGGACCCACTCGAAGTAGCTGACGATGACGCCGCCGGCGTTCGCGAGAATGTCGGGGATCACCGGGATGCCCCGGGCGTTGAAGACCTCGTCGGCCTCGGGCCAGGTGGGACCGTTGGCTGCCTCGACGATCAGCTTGGCGCGGACGGCCTCGGCTCCGGCCTTGTCGAACACCCCGCCGAGCGCAGCGGGGACGAGCACGTCCACATCCGATTTCAGGAGATCCTCGGCGGGCATCGGCTGGGCGCCCTCGAAGCCGACGACCTTGCGAACGGACGAGACGTGTCGCGCGAGCGCCTCAACATCGATCCCTTCAGGATTCCGAAGGGCGCCGTAGGCGTCGGAGACGGCGACGACCTTCGCCCCCTCTTTGGCGAGAAACTTCGCCGTGAAGCTGCCGACGTTGCCGAATCCCTGAATCGCGACCGTTGAACCTCCGACCGAGCGCCCCATGCGGCTCAACATCTCGCGAGTGACGATCGCCACGCCGTAACCGGTCGCGGCCTCTCGGCCGGCCGAACCATGCAACTCCACCGGCTTACCAGTCACCACGGCCGGAGTGAAGCCGGCGTACTTGCCGTATTCGTTCATGATCCAGGCCATCACCTGGGCGTCGGTCCCCATATCGGGCGCGGGGATATCCTTCACCGGGCCGACGATGTCGTGAATCTTCTCCGTGAACTTGCGCGTCAGGCGTTCGATCTCAGCCTTCGACAGCTTGGTCGGATCGCAGTTGATCCCCCCCTTCGCTCCGCCGAAAGGGATGTCGACGAGGGCCGTTTTCCAGGTCATCAGGCTCGCCAGCGACCGCGCCTCGTCCTCGTCGACCTTGGGATGGTAGCGGAGCCCTCCCTTGAACGGTCCCCGAGAATTGTCGTGTTGCACTCGGTAGCCGATGAAATTGCCGATCTGGCCCGAATCCATCTCGATGACGACCTCGACCCGGACCTCGCGGTCGGGCGTGATCAAGAGCGTCCGAATGTTGTCGGACAGGTCGAGGAGCTTGGCGGCCTGGTCGAAATAGTGGCTCGTGGCCTCGAACGCTTGCATCGCGACGCCGTTCCCGGGATAACGGAGCAGAGAGGGCGGGACGGACGCACGAGCCGCCCCGTGCGATCCTAACGGACCGCCCCACCCACCCGCAACCACAATGGCGGACTCGCCCCAACCCTCGGGGCGCCCTATTCGCCGCGACCGAACGACTGGCCCGACCCGTCGGAAGGATGCTCGATGACCCCGTGGAAGCTCGCCGAGATCACGTATGGCCAGGTCAAGGCCGCACCAGCCTTCGACGTCGCCGTCCTCCCTCTGGGCGCCACCGAGCCCCACAACCTCCATCTGCCCTACGGGACCGATACCTTTCAGGTCGAGGTGATTGCCGAGAAAGCCTGTGAACTCGCCACGGCGCAAGGGGCCAGGGTCCTCCAGCTCCCCGTAATTCCATACGGGACGGAGACCAACCAGATGGAATTTCCCCTAGCGATGAATTTGAATCCGTCAACTCTTGCGCAGGTTGTCGGCGATCTCGTCGCCTCGTTGGCCAAGCATGGCGTTCACAAGCTCCTCCTCCTGAACGGACACGGCGGCAACGACCTGAAATGGGTTCTCCGCGAGCTGCACGGGTCGACGCCCGTTCATTTGTTCCTGTGCCATTGGTTTCGGGTCGGCCTGGATCGAAGCCCCGAGATCTTCGTCAAGAAGGAAGACCATGCCGGTGAGATGGAGACCAGCATGGGCCTGGCGTTCTTCCCCGAGCTTGTCGATTTGAACGCCGCCGACGAGGGGGCCGTTCGGCCGACGCGGTTCGAGGCCGTCGCCAACGGCTGGGTGGAACTGACTCGTCCCTGGCATCTCCTAACCACGAATTCGGGCTCCGGCGATCCCCGCGCCGCCACCGCCGCCAAGGGCGAGGCTTACGCGAAGCTCGTGACCGAACGGATCGCCGGCTTCCTGGTCGATCTGGCCGCCTCGCCGCTCGACGCCGAGTTTCCTTTCCGACCCACGTCCTGAGGGAATCGGTGCGAGGCGCGGAGGGGCCTGGAACGCTGAGGATCTCATTTCAGGAGGTCGGATTATGACGAGGTTTTACGCTTGCGCCGGGCTCCTGGTTCTCGCTCTCTTCTCCGGCTGCGGGAAGACTCTCGAAGGCCTTGGGAAGCCTCTCGATGTCAAGGAATACACCCTTAAAGGAGAGGTGCGCGAGGTCGACGAGAACAACAGGACGCTCGTCATCCGACACGAGGACATTCCGGGGTTCATGGTCGCCATGACCATGCCCTTCCGCATGCCGGAAGGGACCGACTTCACGGAGTTTCAGCCTGGCGACCACGTGGAGGGGAAGCTTCGAGTCAAGTCCAAGGCGGGAAACGTCGTCGACTACGAGGTTGTCGGAATGTCGGTCGTCAAGCCGGCGGTCAAGACGCTGGATTTGCAGGATTTGACGAAAGGAACGCCGAAGGTCGTCGCGCAGACGACGCGGCTCCAGCCTGGCGACGTGGTCCCCGACTTCACGATGCTCGACCAGGATGGCACGACGCGGAAGTTGTCCGACCTGCGGGGATCGGTCGTCGTCCTGACGTTCATTTATACGAGATGCCCGCTGCCGGAGTTCTGCCCGGCGATGGATCGAAAGTTCGCCGATCTGGCGCGGGCCGTCTCGGCGACCGCCAGCCGAGCATCTCATGTCCGCCTCGTCTCGCTCTCCTTCGACCCCGACAATGACACCCCCGAAGTCTTGCGCAAACATGCGGCGATCCGAGGCGCGGTTCCCCCCGTCTGGACGTACGCCTCAGCCACTCACGACGATCTGGCCCGGATCGCCCCTCTCTTCGGCCTGATGTTCGGCCCCGTCAAATCGGAAATCGTCCACAACCTCTGTACGGCCGTTATTGGCCCTGATGGGAAGCTCGTGCGCCTGGACGTGGGCACGCGCGACAACGCCTGGACCACCGCCGACATGCTGAAGACCGTCGCTGGCGCGCTTCCAGACGGCTCATCCCCTTCGAAAGCCGATTGACGGCCCTCCCCTCCCCTCCTATCCCCACTCCTACCCTCGAATCGAGGGACCAAGCCGGCGGTTGGAGCCGCGACCGAGACGCGCCAACAAATGGACGAATCTGCGCGATAAAAGTTTGCGAATTGTCGTTGACAAGAAATCAACGAACTATAAGATGTCCACAAGCACCCACGTCGAGATACGTTCGCGCAAGGTCGTGAGCGACTCGTAGTATGTGCTCTTGGTCCGGCTTCTCACCACGGTCGTCTTGCGTGGGCGCCGGCCCCGCGACGACCGCCGTCGTCGATCGCCTCTGGGGCGTCGTCGCCTCAAGGTTGATTCGTCTCGGTCGCCTCCGCGGTTGCACCCTTCGAGTCACTCCCCGCTGTCGGAGGTCGAATTCATGGCAGTTGCTAAAGCCGTCCCGAAAGCGTCCGCTTCCAAGTCAACCACGTCCAAGGCGGCTGCGCCGAAGGCGTCCACGCCCAAGGCGGCTGCCCCGAAGGCGTCCGCCCCCAAGGCGGTCGGCGCTCGGGCCAAGTCGGTCAAGGCCGTGGACCATCGTTTCCAGCAGGCCAAACGAGCCTCGATCCTGCTCAAGCACGTCAGCGATCCCACCCGTCTCCAGGTGATCCTGATCCTCGCGGAGGGCGAGCGTCACGTCGGCGCCCTTTGCTCGCAACTCAGCCAGAGCCAGCCGGCGGTGAGCCACCACCTGGCCCTGCTTCGTCACGGCAACATCATCGCTCCCCGCCGTCAGGGCAAGAACAACTTCTACAGCCTGACCGAGACCGGCGCTGAACTCGCGCGAGTGGTCAAGAACCTCATCGCTTGACGGCGATCGTTTCTGAAAAAGCAACAGGGCCGGACTCGCTCAAGGCGAGCCCGGCCCTGTTGCTTTTGATCGCGCGATTCGATCAGGGAACGAGCCGACGACCCACAACCGTGTTCAGGTTGAGCATGCTTCGGCGATGTCGCACGGCCGTGTCCAGATAAGCCTTCACGTTGTCATTGTAGGCCCGTTGCGCCTCAAGGTACGAGACGACGGTGGTATTCGGTTCGCCGCTCTGGAACAGGGCGAAGCGGTCGTTCTTGGTTTGCTCCGAGGACGGAATCACCTCGGTTCGGATTTTCTGGACGATGTTGCGGGTGACGGCGTATTCGCGGGCCGCCTGGACGACTTCATTCTGAACCCGTCGTTCGATGTTCGCCAACTCGATCTTGGATTGCTCGATGTTGATCCGCGACCGCTCGATGTTCCCCTGATTGCGGTTGTAGACGGGCATCGGCACCGTCAACCCAAGGGCCCAGGAGTGTGCGCTCTTGGTGCCGAACGGCGAGTTGTCCTGGAACGTGTACGGCTGGTAGAGGACGTAGGCGTCTTGATATCGGTTCGCCACGGCCATCTTGAATCCGGCCTCTGCCGCGTGCACACCCATGCGGAACGAAACGACGTCCGGCCGGCAGGTGAGGGCCATATGGACCAACTCATCGACAGACGGCGGCGGTTCGGTACGATCCTCGATCGAGCCTGCAAACTCCAGCCCCTCGGCTTGATCCGGGGGGATGTTCAACATGACCCCGAGCGTCCGTTTGGCTCGGCGGAGGTTTTCGTCGGAGTCGATTAAGCCGACCTGGGCGATCTCTTGCTGGGAGCGCACCTGGCTGACGTCAGCCCGGGTCGCGAGATCCTTCTCATAAAGAAGTTGGGTCGCCCTGATAAGTCGATCGAATCCCTCGACGCTTGCCTTGGCGTATCGAGCGATCTGCTGGGCGGAGAGAACGTCTACATAGGCGGTGTACAGATTGTTGATCTCGATCCGGACGGCGTCCTGATACTGCGCCTCGACGACGTTCACGACTCTCGCAGCGTATTCGGTGCGGGCTCTCCGCTTGTGCGAAAAATCGACGGGGTGGGAGATGTTCACATCGTACTGGACGGGACCGCCGGTTCGTTGATTAGAATAGGGCTGATACGGGATGAGCTGACTGTCGGCGAATAAAATGGGATTCGACCGGAGGCTGGCTGTCAGGACGTCGGCGCGAGCCTGGGGGATTTCCAGCGACTTCGATCGCAGATCCAGGTTCTCAGCCAACAGTCGGTTGATCGCCTCGTCGAGTCCCATTGCGCCGGGGAGCGGCGCTGCCTCCTCTTCGTCTGGGAGAGCGAGAGAGCCGTAAAGTTGGGCTCTCGGGACCGGCAGGGCTTCGGGAGCGCCGATGGCCCTCGGTCGAGGCGTCGGGCCGGCGTCGGGAGCACTGATCGAGGCCGGCACGCGCGGGATGGCCGTGCCACCGCCGGCACCCATCAGGGGTTGATCGCGGCCTGGTTGGACGCCGAACGGCCCCTGATCCGTTCCAGGAGCCGTCCCGAGACGCGACTCCTGAGAACCCGGGGTCGCCCCTCCCAATGCTTGCGGTAGCATCTGCTCGACTTCGCCCACCACGCCTTGGGACCACGCCCGCTCGCTGGTCGCGGCATGGGTCGCTACGAACAGAACGGCGACTGCGCAGATTCTCCAGCCGTTTCGGGTCGTCACGCTCATCCTCCTCCGATTGATCCGAGCGCCAGGGCGCCGTCCTATCCGCCCGACCCGCGTCCTCGGGACTCCTCGTCACCTGGCTTATCGTCCCCAGTCCGATCGATGATTGAAGCGATCTTCCCCAGTTAGCCGAGTTAACCGGGATTTAATCTGGTGACGGTGGACCGCGCAGTCTTCGCAGTCTTTGCAACCGTAGCAATCCAGTCGGGAGGGGCTTTGGGAGCAAGCACTATCCTGGACCTGTCCCAGAGGTTAGGTTATCGAGGGAGTCGCATCAGGAGGATTCGTCTAACAAGCGAGGCCGTCGATGAGCCGGAACGAACGACGAACTGAGCCGGATCAACTGAGGCTCGATCGCCGCGACTTCCTTCGTTTGGGTGGAGTTGGCCTGGGCGCATGGGAGCTTCTTGGCTCCAGAGCCACGACGCTCGCGGCCCCGAATTCAAGCGATCGTTCCGTGATTCTTCTGATGCTGGTCGGCGGGCCGAGCCAGCTTGAGACATGGGACCCCAAGCCTGACGCCCCGCTGGAGGTGCGCGGACCGTTCGACTCGATCGCGACCTCGATCCCTGGTGTTCGAATCAGCGAGCATCTGCCGCGCCTCGCGTCTCGGATGGATAAGATCGCTTTGATTCGCTCGATGAATCACGACGAAGCCCCGATCCATGAGACCGGTCTGCAACTCCTTCAGACCGGTCGGGTCAGCCGCGAGGACGATCAGGCCCATTTCGGCGCCGCTGCCGCGAAGCTTCTGGGCGGAGTTCCCGGTTTCGTAGTCACCCCCGGTCCCATTCGGAACACGGGCGTGCAACTGCCAAAAGGCCAGACGGCAGGTGATCTGGGCGTCGAGTTCGGACCGAAATTCCTGGACCCTGATCGACTCGACATCCTGGCCGCTGACTCAGCGCTCGATCTCTCCCGCGAGCCGGAGGAGGTTCGCGAGTCCTACGGTGCGACTCCGTTCGGTCGCCGATGCCTGGCGGCGAGGCGGATGGTCGAGGCCGGTGTCCGGGTGGTCACCGTCAACATGTACGATACCGTCTTTGACGCCGTTTCATGGGACTGCCACGGCACCCGGCCGTTCAGCACTTTCGAAGACTATCGCCAGGTCGTCTTGCCGACGTTCGATCGGGCGTTTTCTGGACTTCTCGACGACCTGGAGGCCCGCGGCCTGCTTTCGACGACACTGGTCGCCGCGGTCGGGGAATTCGGACGGACGCCGAGGATCAACACGTCGGGCGGTCGAGACCACTGGCCGGGCGTCTGGAGCGCGGCCATGGCCGGCGGCGGCGTTCGAGGAGGTCAGGTCGTCGGCGCCAGCGACGGTCGCGCGTCCGCGCCGGTCGACCGGCCGGTTTCGCCCCTCGAATGGTTGGCGACCGTTCACCAAGTGCTGGGTCTTCAAACGTCTTCGATCGGCGACGTGGTTCCCGCCGCCGCGATCCATGAGCTATTCTCTTGAGGAATCGTCGGCGATTGACGAATCGAGGAGCGAGCCGAAGAGTGTTCGTGGAGGACGTTCCGGATGAGCATCGTTTTCTTCTGCTCGGAGTGCGGCTCCCGCTTCGAGGTCAGCGACCAGGCGGCGGGTAAGCTGGGCCGTTGCAAGAAGTGCGGGCAGAAGATCACCGTCCCCCTGCCGAAGCCGGTCGCCGTCGCGGCAGGATCTGCGGGAGACGAGGAAGGCGGCGGTCCCGCATGGCTGGAGCACATGTCCAGTCAGGTCGCGCTCGCCCCGTTGACGATCGACCGAATGCCGGGCGTTCGCAAACGCGATGTGAAGGCGCCGCCCATCGATGACGACCTGGGCGACTCGAAGCCCTACAACGTGGTCGAAGACTACAGCATCCCGGCCCTGAAGGCGGCTCACGATGCGGCCGGACCGGCCGGTCGGGCGACCATCATGTGGCGTCATAGCTGGCGGTCGATCGCCAAGCTGCTCCGCAACATCAACGAATTCGCCTATCTGCTGTCGATTCCCTTCATCATGCTTCTGCTGATCGGAGCCACGATGCACAACCGCAGCCTGGCTCTGCTTGGGGCCGAGGCCGTGGTGCTTTTGAACATCGGCCGCCTGATTACGGGTCTCGCCAATCTCGTGGCCGTTCCCTTTCGCGAGGGGCCTGGCACGGGATTGATGTTCCTGATCCCGCCGTTCACGATCAAGTATATGATGGATCACTGGAACCAGATGAGACGGCCCACCAAGCGCGTGGTAACCCCCCTGTTGACGATCGCCGCGGTCCTTCTGGCATTCGCCTTGCTGCCGTCGCTTTCCGCCAAATCGGCGGACAAGGATGCAGCCAAGCCGAAGTTTTTCACCTTGGACCGCTGAACCTCCCGCCGCAACCGATCGAGCCAGAGCCCATGAGTACGGACCAGCAAAGCTCGCCCGCTCCCGAGGCGGGGGACGTGATCGACTTGATTCCGACGGAAGCCTTTCCCAGGCCGTTCGAGGACGAGCGCCCGACCAAGCGCGTCGACAATCCCGCGCCGATCGGCGAAGCGTCTCAGGGAAGCCTGGCGGCGGAGACCCACGACCTTCGTCGTCGCAGGCTCGCGGCGGCCGCCCTGTTCATGGCCGGCGCAACGACGGCCCTACTGACCTGGAGCCTCTTCAGCGGGACGCTCTACCTGCATCGGGGCGTCGCCCTGATCAAGGTCGCCCGCGTGATCGTCTCGGTCGGCACTGCGGCTCTCCTGTACAGTCGCAAGCCGCTCTCAGCGTCCACGGTGAAGGGGATTGAGTACGGGCTCTTCGGCCTGATGATCCTCCTTCTGGGGCTGGCCGAGTATCTGGTGAGCATCGAGTACCTCCGTCAGGGGGACGCACTCGCCATGGCCACCTACATGAAGAACGGCGTCATCGGCGCGATCATGCTGATGGTCCTGTACGGAGCGCTGATACCCAACGACGCGGCCTCCGCGGCGAGGGTGATCCTGACGATGGCGGTGGTCCCCGTCATCGCCTTCACGCTGTTGATGGAATACGAGCACCCCGATCTGGTCCGCGAACTTGAGACGATGCGCTCGCCCGAGCACGCGGGGTCGAACGTTGTGGCCTTGCTCTGCGGCGCCGCGCTGGCGATCTATGCAGCCCACATCCTCAACGGCCTCCGCAAGGATCTGCACGACGCCCGCAAGTTCGGCCAGTACCAACTCGGTCGCAAGATCGGCGTCGGCGGCATGGGCGAGGTCTACATGGCAGAGCACCAGATGCTCAAACGCCCGGCTGCGCTCAAGCTGATCAAGGGCGAAGACGGGGCCGACCCCCTCGCCGTCGCCCGCTTCGAGCGCGAGGTCAAGTCGGCGGCCCGGTTGTCGCACCCGAACACGATCGCCATCTATGACTACGGGCGGACCGAGGACGGAACCTTTTACTATGTGATGGAATACCTGCCCGGCATGACGCTTCAAGACCTTGTGAAGCAGCACGGACCGGTCCCTTCGGGACGGCTGATCTATCTTCTGCGCCAGGTTTGCGGCGGCCTTGCCGAGGCGCACTCGATGGGGATCATTCACCGGGATCTCAAGCCCGCCAACATCTTTGTCGCTCTACGAGGCGGAGAGGCCGACGTGGCGAAGATCCTCGATTTCGGCCTGGTGAAGCTAACCGACCCCAGCGCCCCCGAACTGACAACCGATCACAGCGTCAGCGGCACCCCCGCCTTCATGGCCCCGGAACAGGCCACCGGCGACGCCCCTGTCGACGGTCGTACCGACGTCTACGCTCTGGGAGCGATCGCCTACTACGCACTGACCGGAAAAACCCCGTTCCATGGCTCGACGTCGATGGCGATCATGATTTCGCAGGTTCGCGACCCGGTCGTGCCGCCGTCGAAGCTGCTGGACGGAGTTCCCGAGGATCTGGAAGACGTGATCCTCAAGTGCCTCGCCAAGGATCCGAACGAACGCTACCCGAACGCGAAAGCAATGGCCCGAGCCCTGGCCGCTTGCTCCTCGGCCGCCGACTGGAACGAGGAAAAGGCCGAGGCGTGGTGGCAGGCCCAGGTCCAACCCGTCACCGCCCCGACCGTTTAAAGCTAGATTCCGTCGCTCACTTCGCCGCCTGGACGCCGGCCGACTTGAAACCGGGGGCTGCGAAAAAGGTCTGACCCGGTTTACCGTCCTCAACGTTCCAGGTGCGGACCTCGCCGTCCCACGAGCCGGAGGCGACGGTCTTGCCGTCGGGCGAAACGGCGACGGCGTAGATCCAGTCCTTGTGGCCGTCGAGAGTCCGCAGCGCCTTGCCGTCGGCGAAGTTGAAGAGGCGGACCTTGTCGTCGCCGCCGGCGGCGACGAGGGTTTTGCCGTCGGGAGTGAAGCTCATCGCGAAGACCGGCCCGCCGAAGCCGGAGATCTTGCGGACCTCCTTGGCCTCGCCGTCGATCGTCCAGACCCGCGCGAGGGAGTCCCCTCCTCCCGAGACGACGGACTTGCCGTCCGCCGCGAAGAGGACTGCGTAGACCGGCTGGGCGTGGCCGGGGAACGTCACCAGCGACTCCTTCTTCTCGACGTCGAAGACCTTGCTGGTCTTGTCGCGGCTGGCCGTGGCCAGGAGCTTGCCGTCGGGGCTGAAGGCGATGTCGAGAATCCAATCAGCATGGTCCTCGACCTGGAAGACGAGGTCTCCCTTGGCTGTATCGTAGACGCGCAGGATGCGATCGGCCCCGGCGGTCGCCACGCGAGAGCCATCGGGCGAGAAGGCCACGGCGAAGACGGCGTCTTGAGCCTCGGCAAGATCGCGAACGAGCTTCGGAGGCGAGCCCGCTTCCACAGCCCATAGCTTGGCGAGACCGTATAGCCCTGGGTCGCCGCCCGCGGTGGCCATCCATTTGCCGTCACGGCTGAAGGCGATGTCGTAGACGCGCTCGGGCATTCCCTTGAGCCGGCCGTCGAGTCCTCCATCGGCTGTCTTCCAGGCCGTGACCTCGTGGTATCCCGAGGCCTCGACCTTAGAGCCGTCCGGAGAGAAGGAGAGCGCCGTGATCGGCACGGCGACGGGATAGGACTCCGGGGGCTCGACCTTTCGCGACTTGCGAAGGAGGAATGTCCAGTCCTCGTCGGCCGAGGCGCCGTCGTACTTCGCTCCCTCGGTCACCCAACGCTCGATCAGGGCGATATCAGCGGCCGAGAGCGGATCCTGTTTGTAGGGCATGCGGGGCTCGCCCTCGGGGCGAATCAACTCGATCAGGTAGCTCTCGTCGGGCTTGCCGGGCTCCAGATTGGCGTCCTCGCCGACCTTGCCTCCCTTCGCGAGCTTGGCGAAGGTGGTCATCACATATTTGCCTTCGGGCTTCCGAGCGTTGTGGCAGGCGATGCAATTCCGAACCATGATCGGCGCCACGTCCGCCATGAAGCTCACCGGCTTGGGCGTGGCGGGGGGCTCCTCGGCGATCGCAGAGGCGACGACCACGAACAGCATCGAGACGAAGATGCTTCGCGAACGAGGGAACGAAGGCATGCGCGAACTCCCGGAGAGGCGATGGTTCACTTCGGCGGCTGCGGCGCGACGACCTTCACGGTCAACGGCGACGGTGGGAATGCGTAGTCTTTCTTATCGATCTGGAAAGCGGCCAGAACCTTGGCGGCAGCGTCCGCTGGTTTGGCCCCGGCCTCGGCGACGAGCTTGACGATGAAATCCGTCGCCTCCGGCGCGACCGTCGCCGGTTCCGCCTTGATCCCCGCCGGGAGGCCGTCGACCTTCACCACGACGGGGTCCCTGAACGACCCTTTGCGGACGACCTTCCCCTTGAGTTCAACCGTAGCGCCAGCAGGGGCCTCGACGACGGGTTTCTCCAGGTTGAGTTCGACGGGGCGAACGACGTTCAACGCAACAACGGGAGCGGCGATCGTCCGCTCGCCTGGGGCGAACTTTCCCTTGGACTGAAAGCCAAGCGTGCTCAGGCCAAGCGGAGCCTCCGCCGCGACGACTACTGAGATCGTCGCTTGATCGGCCTTTTCCGGAACCTTCACGGCAGCGACCGTCATCCCCGCGGGGAGCGGGAGGGCGGTGACGTCCATCGCGGCATCAGCGCCGGTGGTCCGGGCGATCTTCACTGGGATCGTCGCCGGTTGGCCGTGGACGGCCTCGATGGGGCCGGCCGGCGCATCGATCGTGACGAGGCTGGGCGCGGCGGGGGCCGTCGCCAGGGCGTCGAGTTCCAGGACGTTCGTCGCCAGGTATTCCTGCTGGGCGAAAATCTCGCGGCGGGTCGCCGCTCGTCGCATCGGCCCGCTCGGCCCCTGAGCCTCGCCCACGATCTTGAGATCGGCCACGGCGAACGAGGCGTCGGGCGCGGCCGAGAGTGAAAGCTTCCCACTCACCTGCCCGGCCGCCACGTTTCCCGGCCGGAAGGTCAATCCGGCGGGCGGGTCGAGAACGGTCAGCGTAACCGGGCCGCTGAACCCTTCCTGGCGACTCAGAGTGACGCTGACAACCGCTGATCCCCCGCGCGGGACGTTGACGTCCGAGGCGTCGAGCACCAGGTCGAACGAGGGAAGTGCCGGCTCGACGACGATCCTGTAGGGGAAGCCGACACCGCCGCGTTTCTCCAGGTCCCGCAGGACCAGCGTCAACTCGTGAACGTCGGGAGGAACGGTCGCCGTGACCTGCGGGTCGAGATCGACGATCTTGGCCTGAGCGCCGTTACGCATCGGCCCGGGCGTGGTCTGGTCGTCGACCGTGGCCACGACGCCGCCGTCCGGCTTGAGCACCTGCAGAACTGCGTCCAGCGACGAGCCAAGCCGCAATGCGTCGACGTGAATCTTGAGCTTCGCCCCCGGCGACGTCGCGACGATGAAACGGTCCTCGTCCCCCGGCGTATCGATCCGACCGTTGAGAACCACCGGGGCCGCGACGCGGATCGGGGCTGCGTCCGGGGAGACCGGTTCGCGGAGTTCCGGAAGGTCGGAGACGGTCAGAGATCGGAGCGACTCGACATCGAGGCCGTCGACCGTGAGTCGGGGCCAGTGCGAGAATGTGTGAGCAAGCGGAGCAAGTCGAGCAACCGCCGGGTGAAGCTCGGGGAAGGTCCCGCCTCGAAGTTCAAGGCCCACCGTTTCCCCGTTGCGGCCGCCCAGGGGAAACACCTCCTCGGCAACCGGAACCTCGCCGATCACCAGCCGATAGACCGGTCGGCCGCCCCCGGCGTATCGCGAGTCGGAAATCTCGACGATGTAGTCCCCGTCCTCGGGCAGTTCGGCTATGAGACGGGCGTCGGTAAGGAGGCCCGGGGTGTCGTCGGCCGCCGCGACGAATCGACGGGTCGGGGTCGCCTGCGAAAGACGTATCGAAGGGTCCACGCCTGACCCGATCCGCGCGCACTGGCCGTCGACGACGATCCGCTTCCCCTTCTTCCCAGCGAAGCGATAGAAATCGACGTCATTCCCGGCGACACGGCCCTCGACGACGGCCGGGGTGGCCGCGATCGCCTGGGCGTTCTCAAAGCGGTTGTTCTCCTCGACCTCGGCGACCTGAGGGAGCTGGCCGACCGAGAAGAGCAAGGGATTGGAGATCCCGTCGTCGGTCTGCACGCGAATCGGGTAAGAGCCGACGGCGACTGTGGCCGGGGCCGACAGGCGGAAGGCCCAGGCCTCGGGCTTGCTCCGTTCCGGAGGCAGCGGTTCCACCTGGAACGCAAAGGGAGCAACCAGCCGAGGGTTGGGACCCAGATTCGCCCCTGAGAGCGTGACCTCAACGGCTTCGCCGCGTTTGATACCCAGCGGGGCTGCGTCCGTGAGTTTCGGCGGATCGGCGGCCCTAACGGCGGTCGAGGCGGCGAGAACGACCATCGCCGCAAGCCCCAAGCGACCTGGTCGCATCATGGTTCCAGCTCCGTGCAGTGGTTGCTTCTCGCCCGTTACGGCCGGCGAGGTGGGACGCCGCGGTGGGAGCCGTCGTCGTGGAGAAGTCTCCAACGTCGGTTTAACCTCGCACGCCGGAGGCTGTTTGTCAATGATCGCGCAAGAGGTCCTGGGAGGTATCGCACGCGCTCAAGGGGGGTCGTAACCGCCGGGGCTCCAGGGGTGGCATCGACTGAGACGCCGGACGCCTCTGGTGAAGCCGACGATGAGCCCATACTTGCGCAGGGACTCAATCATGTAGTTGCTGCAACTGGGGTGGAAGCGGCAGACGTTTCCGAACAGGGGGCTGAGCGTCTTCTGGTAGACGCGGATGAGGCCGACGAGCAGGGCTACTAGAGGACGAGAGAGGCTCATGGCGAGGGCTTCGGCTCGCGCCTTGGCGCGCGGAGGCGGCGGGCGGCGTCGCGAGCAAGAGTCGCCAATGAGGAGCGGACCGCCTCAAATTCGGCCTGTGGAGCACGGGGAAGGACGACGAGGTCCACGCCGGGCGGCAGATCGGCTTTCGACAGCCGGAAAGCTTCGCGGATCAGTCGCTTGATCCGGTTTCGCGCCGAGGCCTTTCGCACCCGCTTGCGCGAGACCGAGATGCCGAGCCGGGCGTGCTCCAGACCGTTCTCCACGCCGTAGACGATCAGGACGGCGTCGGAGACCGAGCGCTTGCGGTCGAACGCCCGACGGAAGTCGGCGGGGTCCTTGATGCGTTCGTGGGGGCGGAAAGTCTGGTCGGGAGTCGTCACTCGGGGCTTCCCTGATTCGATTCGGCTTCAGACGGAGAATGGTCGGTGAGTGCGCCGCCTCGGACGGTACCGAGTCGGGCGCGGATCAGGTCGGCTCGCCGCCGAAGATGCCAGACGCCGAGGACCGCGATCGCGACGACCGAAGCGAGCACCACCCACAACAAGCCGCCGACCGCCCGTTTCAGACGGCCGCGGGCCTCCGGATGTTCGTGGAGGATTCGGGCAAGCCGGGACTCAGGAGGTCGATCGGGAGTCATGCTCGGCCTGCAGAGGGATTAAGAAGGTCGGTCGCGGGCGTCCAGGATGTCGCGAAGATCATCGGCCATTCGCGACAGATGGTCGTGCAGATGAGTCATTCGGTCGCGGAGTCGAAGGATGACCTCCACCCCGGCCAGATTCACGCCAAGGTCGCGCTGGTAGCTGACGATCGACCAGATTCGGCGCACCTGAGAGGGTTCATAGCCCTGGACCTCGCCCGAACGCACGCAGTGCACGAGGCCCAGTTCTTCATAACGGATCAGAACCTGCGGTGAGATCGACAGGCCCTGGGCGACGGTTTCGCGAGGGATGATCGGTTCGTTCATGGCCGGCTCGCAATCCTGGGCTGAGGAGCGCTCATTCCCTGAGGGCGACGGTCACCACAACCCGGCCCGCGGGCTCTGTTTGTTGAGGTCGGCGAATTGCTCGATGAGACGCTTGCTCTCGTCGTCCACGCCTTTTGGGACGACGATTTTCACGACGACGAACAGGTCGCCGTCCGGCTTGCCGGCGGAGCCTGGCACGCCCTGCCCCTTGAGCCGAAGCTTCTGGCCGCTCGAGGTTCCGGCGGGGATCGGCACCGGCTTCATGCCGTCGAGCGTGGGAACGTCGACCTTGGCGCCCAGGACGGCCTCGGCGACGGTCAGAGGCACCTCGACGAGGAGATTGCGATCCTCGCGCTTGAAGTACGAATGCGGCTCGACGGAGACGATGATCGTCATGTCGCCGGCCGGAGCCCCCTTGGGGCCTGGCTCGCCCTGTCCCTTGAGGCGGAGCTTCGCCCCCTCGTCGACGCCGGGCGGGATCTTGACGGTAAGTGTCTCGCTCTTGCCGTCGCTGCGTTGAACCTGGATCGAGGTCTGACCGCCGCGAACGGCCGTGAGGAACGGGATCGTCAGGTGGGCCTCGACGTCGCGGCCGGCCTGAGGACGGGCTGCCTTTCCCCCTGCCCCGGCGCGCATCCGGCCGAAGAGGTCTTCAAACAACCCTCCTCCACCGCCGCCTCCGCCCCCCTGGGCGTAGGAGCCGATGAGGTCGCTGAAGTCGAACGTCTCTTCGCCCTGTCCGCCGAACCGCGAAGCCCATTCCGAAGCGCCCGCGCGAGGGCCGGCGCCCATGCCTTCAAAGCCGGCGGCGCCGTAGCGGTCGTACATCGCCCGTTTTTCCTGGTCGGAAAGGACGTCGTACGCTTGCTGGACTTCCTTGAAGCTCTTCTCGGCGGACTTGTCCCCCGGGTTTACGTCCGGGTGATACTTCCGGGCCAGCTTGCGGTAGGACTTCTTGATGGCGTCGGGATTCGCATCCCGCGGCACATCGAGGACCTCGTAGTAATCACGATCAGGCATAACGGCTTACGATCCACTTGGCCCTGATGATCGACCCGCTCCATTCTAGTTCGCCGCGGCGGTGATTCCAAGCGAAGCCGCGTCAACTCAGGTTGCGCGGGCCGAACGCCGACGGGAGGAGCTTGTCGAGGGTCGTCCTGATTTCGTCCGGACCGTCGCAGCGGCAGACGACCTCGCAGCTCGGGCCGAACTCGTTGAGCACCTGGCGGCAGGCGCCGCAGGGTGCTGTCGGCGTCGTCGTCGGCGTGTAAATCAGCACGGCGCGGATCTCGGGACGTTCGCCCGAACCGACCAGACGAAACACAGCGTTCCGTTCGGCGCAGATCGTGAGACCGTACGAGGCGTTCTCGACGTTGCAGCCCGCGACGATCGCGCCGGACTCAGTGAGGACGGCCGCTCCGACGCGGAACTTGCTGTAAGGGCAATAGGCTCTGGCGGCCGCTTCCTTCGCAGCCGCCAGCAGCCGGTCGATCTCGTCGTCGGAGATCATTGTGGAGCCTCGTCAGTGACTGGCGGTCGCGGTTGCTTCCGCTTCGGCCGCGACGCCCACTCGGTGGCAGAAGTCGCCGAACCCCTCGCCGTCCAGCCGTTCCACCTTGAAGCGGGCGAAGATCGGGGCGAGTTCCGTGACGATCTGGTCGTGGGGAACGTAATCCTTGTATTCGACGTTCAGCCGGTCGCCCGTCGTCCGGCCGCCGAGGAAGACGGTGTACGTGCCGGGACCGGGAAGACCGTCGGGGCCGAGCTTCGCCGACCGGCCGACGAGGCCGATGTCCGCGTTGTAGGGCCTGGCACAGCCGTTCGGGCAGCCCGTCATGCGGACCGTGAAGCGCTCGTCCTCAAGACCCTGGCGAGACAGTTCAGCCTCGATCATGTCGATGACGGAGGGGAGCGCCCGCTCGGCGTCAGTCACGGCCAGGCCGCAGGTGGGGAGCGCCGGGCAGGCCATGGACCAGCGACGGACCGTGGAGACGCGCTGGACGTCGGCAATGCCGTATTCTTCAAGCCAGGCGTTGATCTCGTTCTTCCAGGCGGGCTCCAGATCCATCAGCAGAACCTTCTGCTGGCAGGTGAGCCGGCCGGGAGTGCCGTACTTCTCGAAGAAGGCCTTCAGGCCGCTGGCCAGCCGAAGGTTCCCTTCATCCTTGATTCGGCCATTCTGAACGGGGATGCCCAGGAAGAGCTTGCCGTCGCCCTGTTCGTGCCAGCCCATGTGATCGTCGACGTCGGTGACGTGGACGTCGCGGGGGTCCTCAAGCTTCCGGCCCAGGTATTCCTCAACCTTGGCTCGGAATGCGGGCATACCCCAGTCGGCGACAAGGTACTTGATTCGGGCCCGCTTACGATCGGTGCGGTCGCCGAAGTCTCGGAAAACGCGGACGACGGCCTCGCCGACCTCGCGGACGTCCTTCCGAGGGATGTAGCCCATCTCCAGGGCGAGGAACGGGAAGGTCTTCGATGCGCTGGGGGAAGTCCCCAGGCCGCCCCCGACGAGCACGTTGTAGCCGACGATCTTTTCGCCTTCGACGACGGCCAGGAAGCCCAGGTCGTTGGCGTAGACGTCGGTGCAATTGTCGTCAGGGAAAGCGAAGGCCGTCTTGAACTTACGAGGGAGGTACGTCTTGCCCAGAATCGGCTCGACGGCGTCGTCTCCGGGCTGCTTGACGAGCGGCGATCCAGCCGGGGGCAGGCTCTCGATCTTCTCGCCGTCCATCCAGATGTCCCAGTACGTGGTCGCCCGAGGCGCCACGTGAGACGCCCAGAGCTGGGCGTCCTCGTTGATCTGCTCGTGCTTGCGATCCTTGATCGGCGCGGGGCAAGCCAGGACGTTCCGCTCGACGTCGCCGCAGGCCGCGAGCGTGCAGAGGAGATTCTCGTTGAGGTGGCGGATCACCACCGCGATGTCCTGCTTCAGGACGCCGTGGAACTGAAACTCCTGCCGGGTCGTGATTCGGAGCGAGCCGTTCCCGACGAGCCGGCGGATCTCGTCGCAGACGAGATACTGGTGGGCCGTCATCCGACCGCCGACCATCCGGACCCGGATCATCACCGAGTAGGCGTATTCCTTCTTTTCCCGCTTCAGCCGCGGCCTTTGATCCCGGTCGTCCTGCATGTACGAGCCGTGGAACTTGAGGATCTGGCCGGCGTCGTCGGAGAACGACGGCTGATCGTTGTGGATCTCTTCGGCCAGAATCTGCTTGAGGTATCCGCTCGCCGCCTTCAGCCCCTCATTCTTGGAGAGTTTGGGCTTCTGGCTTCCTCCGTTCGCCTCGGACATGATCACACCCCTTCGAAGAGCTTCGCTTGAATCTTCACCATTATAGCGAACATGGTCGTGTTTCAAATGGACGCGCGAGATCCCGTGAGGACTGAGGATCTGTCATCGCGTCGAGATCACTTGGGCGTCTCGGCGGCCGGGGGCGTCGCCGGCGGGTTCTCGACCGGCTTCGTCGTGGGGGCCGGGGTGGGAGCGGGAGCGCTGGCCGCGGCATTGGCTGCTTCCATGCGCTTCTGCTGGGCCTGAGCCTCGATCATTCGGCTGAGGCCCTGGAGGATCATTTCGGTGTTGTCATCGACGGTGGCGTCGGGGGGGGCCTGGAAAGCGAAGTCCGCGTCGCTCAGGGACGGATCGAACTTCACGTCGGAGTAGACGAGGACCAGGTCGCTCGGCTCCGGTTTCTCCTGCTTGTCCGAGGCGCTCTTCGTGGTGATCCGCTTGCCGTCGAGCGTGGTGGTCCGTTTGTCGATGAGCATCGTCTCCGGACGACCTTGCAGCTCAAGCTTGTAGGGCCAGCCGTTTTCCTTGTCGAAGGTCAGGGTCGCCAGGCTGGGAACGTAGGACGGGAGCAGGCCGACCTGCGGCACGGGACGACCTTCGGGGACGGCGAGCCCCGCGCGATCACGCCAGGCGCCCCTGGCGATCCATACTGGACGTCCGTCGAGATCCCCTTCCTCAATCTGGTCGAAGCGGACCGCGCTGCGAACGCCCGAGAGCAGCATTTCGGGGCCCGTAAAGCCGAGGCTGGAAAGGATCTGCTCCCGGACCTGCTTGTCGACCTCCGGCGCCTGAAGCCGTTCGAGGACTGGCTTGACGCTCAACTTGCTGTACGACGGGGAGTCGAGAAGCTTCTGGAAGTTCCAGAGGACGTCGCCGTTGGAAACTTGCAGGATCGTCCCGGTCGACCCAGGCAGGCCGGCGACGTCGAGCCGGAGTAAGACCCGCGACCCCGGCGCCTTGAGATATCGTCCCTTCACCTGGAACGACTGGCCCATCATCTTCACACTCTGGGCGAGCGTGGCCGAGACCGTCTTGACGGCGGCGACCTTGGGGATCGCCGCATCGATCAGTTTCTCGGCCTCCGTCGGCGGCTCCTCGGCGGGAGCGGCCGGCTTCGCGCCGAGGGCGCCCGCGGGGGGGGCCTGCGCCGGCTGGCTCGGGGCCGGAGTTTGGGCGAAAGTCGAGCCGGTCGCCAGGGCGGTGACGAGAGCCGCGGCGAGCGTGATCCGGGAGGCGTTCCGGTGGATGCGCATGGTCGAGCTTTGGGTCGTTACTTAAGGTACGGGACGGATTCCCGATCATAGCCCCGGGCCTGGCGAGGACGCAAGGTGGCGAGGACGCAAGGCCCGCCCAGGATCAGGGGATCTCCGCGGCCGGCAGCGGCGAGGGAATCTCGATCGGCCTCGAAAGGACGGATCCGGTGGCCTTGGCCGCTTCCAACCGTTTCCGCTGAACCTCCTGATCGATCAGAGCGTTCACTCGGGCGAGAACCTCATCGGTCTCATCCTTGATTTCGGCTTCCGGCGGAGAGGGGAGCGGGAAATCGGCGTCGGTGAGGGTTGGGTCGAATTTAACGTCGGTGTAAACCAGCACGAACTCGCTGGGCTGCTGTTTCTCGATGCTGCTCTTGGAGCCGATGCGCTGACCGTCGAGACCCACGGCGCGGGTGTCGAAATTGCCAATGTCGGGGTTGCCGTGGAGTTCAAGCTTATGAGGCCAGCCGGTCGCTTGATCGAGAGTGAGTGTGGCGTGACTTGGGATGTAAGGGGGCAATCGGCCGACCTGCGGACCGGGACGACCAGGAGCAGGAGCCGGAACGCCGCCGCGGTCGCGCCAGCCTCCCTGAACGACCCAGACGGGACGGCCGTTGAACTCGCCCTCTTCCTTATGGTCGAAGCGCACCGTCTTGCGAATGTTGGTCAAAAGGGCTTCAGGCCCGGCTACGCCCAGACTGTAGAGGATCTGTTCCCGGCCGGCTCGATCGAGCTCCGGGGACTGGAGTCTTTGCAGGACGGGATTGAGGCTGATCTTGCGGTACGACTGAACGTCGAGCAGCTTCTGGTAGTTCCAGAGGACGGCCCCGTCGCATACCTGGAGCATCCGCCCTTGCGCGCCGGGTAGGCCGACGACGTCGAGATCGAGGTAGATCCGCGAGCCGGTCCCTTTAAGGTAGCGGCCCTTCACCTGGAACTTCTGACCCAGCATCTTCACGTCCTGGGTCAGCGCGGCGGAAACGGTCTTGACGGCGGCCACCTTTTTGATCGCGTCATCGATCAATCGCTCGGCCTCGGTGGGCGGCGCTTCGGCGGGGGAGGCCGTCGGGTCGGCGGGGGTGGCTGGGGGAGCCGCCGCAGGCGCTTGGGCCGCACCACTTTGCGACGGTCGGCCTGGGGCCTGGGCGTGAGCCGCGACGGTGCTCAGGGCGACGACGAAGGGCGTCGCCAGCGCGATCCGGCGTCCGTTCCGGTTGATGCGCATGATCGGGGTCTACGCTATTTCTCAAGGGTAGGGAATAGATGCCCGATCATATCCCTGGGCGTCTGGAGACGCAAGTCCGGCGGACGGACCGTGGAGAGCCGCGGCAAATGCGGCTCTTCGCCGGGGATGGCCGCGGCTGAGTCATCCGTACTGAAGCTTTGCTTCGGAGCGGGATGAACTGGTCGCCGAGGATGTCAGGACGACACACATTCTCCCCGATCGGGAGATCGGAATCGAGCGGCCCTGGGCCGACCGGCTTCGATCGTGGGAGCTGGAGAGGATTTCCATGCAAACCATCGGAGTGCTGCTGCTGGCGGCGGCCGCCACCGGCGACGGTTTCGGCTACGACCACGCCGGGGTCGGCCTGAAGAAATGGCTGCGCCCGCACGTCGTGGCCAGCTCGCATACGCCGCCCCCGGGCGGCCCGCAATACACGGCCGCCACCATGGGCGGTCCCGGAGCCGGCGCCGACGCCGCTTCCGGCCGGCGCTTCGTCAACACGAAGAGCCAGGTCTACTTCCTTGACCCGGACCGGATGAACATCTCCTGGCAGACGGGGAGCGCCCCGACCGGCGAGCGGACCTACGGCGGCGTGCCGCTGGTCGTCCCGGGCCGGTACAACTTCAACCAGGGATACATCTACCGACTGAAGCTGTCGGCCATTCCGGGCCGTCCGAACGTCGCCCTGTATCCCACGATCGAGGTCGCTCCGACCACCCCCGCCACCGACGCGTACCTGGCGCATAACGCGATCCCGGTCCAGTTCACGGCCGAGGATTTCGACCAGGTCGTCGACGGCGGAAACTTCGTGACCAAGGTCATCTACCTCCCGGACCCCAAGTACCAGGAAGTGGCGGTCTCGGGCGTGGAGACGCTGGTCTCGACCCGGCTTGAGCCGGGCGTCGACCCGATCATCGAGGCCGACAAGCGGGGCACGATCCTGCTGATCGTCCGCCTCGGCGCCATCGATCTGGAGAGCAACAACGCGGCTGTCGGCGGCGTCCCCGTCGGGCCGGTCGTCGGCGCCCCGATCGAGCCCGCTCCGGTCACCGCTCCTGGCGTTGCGGCCCCCGCCGGCATCGTTCCGCCGGTGACCGATCTTCCTCCGGGTTCACTGCCCGCCGGCGTGACCGCCCCGCCGGCCGCCGAGGCCGTCCCGGTCGATCCCGCCCCGGCTCCGGCTCCCGCCGCGGTCCCGGTTCCCGCCGCCGAGATTCCGGCTCCGGCTCCGGGTCTGGCCCCGCAGCCCTGACCCACGGGCCGACGATCTGAGCGGCCCGATCCCGACAGGCCCCGGCGCGAGCGTCCCGACGACGTCTCCCGCCGGGGCCTTCGACGACCCGGCCCTCCCTTCGCACGCCATTCCTATATTTCCCCACGAGCAAGGATCGAGGCCGATGAGCCGACACGAAAGACCACTCGACCACCGGTGGATCAGAGGTGGAATCGTCGCCGTCGCCCTGGGCCTCGCGTCGGCCTCGCGGGGGACCGACGCCGTCGCCCAGGATCTCGCGCCGGCGCCCACGCCCGAGGCGGCCGCGACCGCCCCCGCTCAACCCGCGCCGACGCCGGCCGAACTCGCGCCGGTGCCGTCGCCGACGACCGCCCCCGTGGGCGTCGTGACTCCTGAGGGACGCGGCTTGCCTGTCAGCCCGCTCCCTGACCCGAACATTCAGCCCGTGCGTTTCAGCGGCCCCGAAGGCCTCGCCGTCGAGGTTCTCTCTCCCCAGCCGAGCCCCGCGAGCATCGGCGACAACGGCGGGTTCCTGACCACCGGCCTCCAGCGCAAGGTGGGTTACCGCCTGCGGCTGTCGAACATTCCTAACCGTCCCGAGGCCGAGCTGTTCCCGGTCGTCGAGGTCGTCGGTCACATGCACCGACCCGCTGAGATCGACCCCGGCAAGTACCCGATCCGCATCGTCTTCACGGAAGAAGAGCTGTGGGACGTCGTCGATCACGGCCGGCTGATCACCAAGGTCATTTACCTTGAGGATCCTGACCAGGCCCTGCCCCTCAAGCTGCCGAAGGACAAGATCCCCGTCGTCGAGGTGAACCCGGCGGAAGATCCTGTTCGGGTGGCCGCGGCACTTGGCCGTGTCATCGCGATCGTCAGGCTCGGCGGCCGCAGGCCGACCATCGAGGAACTCAACGCGGGGGACGCCGGAGACCTTGGGCTGGACCGGATCCTGGCCGTCTCGGGCGGCCGTTGCCCCTACTCCTGTGGCAATAATCCCTGCCAGCTTCCCAGCGGACCGGCGTGCCCGCCGCTGGAGCCAGGTCAGCGCCCCGTCCTGCCCCGCGACGAATACCTCTGCGACGGCGGCGACCGCGGCGCGAAGGCCGGCGCCGGCCCGGGTGGTGCGATTCGCGGCGTAGACCCGCGCGACGCCGTCGTCCGCTTCGATGTGGGCCTCGACGCGTACGCCGACCCGAAGATCCTCCCGACCAATCGCGTCTGCATTTACGCTCCAAGGTTCGCCGAGATCCGTGTCAGCACCGGCACGATCGAGAACGTCGAGATCCATGGGCTGAACCTGAACACGCTCACCCAGCGAGCAGCCCAGGCCCAGAAGACGGACGACATCCGTCGGCTCGTTCAGAACCAGGCCGCCGAACTCGCTCGCGACCAGCGCCGCGTGCAGGCCGCTCGGAGCAAGTCTTATGCGGGTGAGAGCTCCGAGGTTCGAGGCGCGATGGGCTATGTCGACGTCCAGCATCCCAAGATCGGCTCGCAGTCGCAGTCGGCGCAAATCGAGAAGCTCCGCCAGGCTCCGGTGATCGCTCGCGAGAAGGTGAAGGTGATCGGCATCAAAACGGCCGAGGCTCCGATCGTCGCCGAGCTGGTCCAGGGGACGTCCGAGGCGATCCGCAGTCAGCCCCCTCTGGAGATGACGGGGATCGAGACGCCTCCCAATCGGCCGGGCCTGGCCGTGGTGAAGCGCGTCGACGTGACCGAGGCGGAACCCGGCGACACGGTGACCTATGCCATCGCCTACCGCAACATGGGGAACACCCCCATTCGGTCGGTCAGCATCATCGACAGCCTTCTGCCGCGGTTGGAATACGTGGCCGGCTCTGCCAAGGGTCCGAAGGGCTCGGCCTTCACCGTGGGCGAGAACACGGCGGGCTCGACCGAACTCCGGTGGGACCTGAAAGAGACCATCCCACCGGGTGCCTCCGGATACGTTTCGTTCCAGGCCATCGTCCGCTGACGTCAGCCCGGCCGGCGGTTATCATGCGACCGATTTGAGCCCGGACGTCGGCATCGACGTCCGGGCCGTTCTCGTCTTGGGAGTCGGGCATGGGATTCAACCCCTGGGAGATCGCCCTCCTGCTCTTCGCGACGATCGGGCCGTTGAAGGTCACGATCATCGCCGCTTCACTGACGGCCGGCGCGAAGCCGGAATTCGTCCGCCGCGTCGCCCTGCGGTCGGTCGTGACGGCGTCGATCGTCTGCGTGGTGTTCGCCCTCTTCGGCGAGGCGATCCTCCGGACGTTCAAGGTGTCGATCCCGGCCTTCCAGATCGGCGGCGGGTTGATCGTCCTGCTGTTCGCGATCGACACGGCCGTGTCCAAACGGCGAGCGGATCCGCTCCCGAGCGAGGGGGCCGATCCGTCCTCCCTGCAGTCGCTCGAAATCGCGACCTGTCCGCTGGCCGTTCCGCTGATGGCGTCAGTTTCGGGGCTGGTGGCCATCGTCTCGACTCTCGCCCAACGCGACGACCTCAAGGCCGTCCTCTTCCTGACGTTCGTCATCGCCGTCATCATGGCGGTCAACTACGCATGCCTCTGTTCGTGCCAGTGGATCTCTCGGATCCTGGGCTCCACGGTGATCGAGGTCGTCAGCAAGCTCATGGGCGTGCTTCTGGCCGCCCTGGCCGTTGAACTCATCGTCGCTGGACTCGTCGGCTTCGGAGTCATGGCGGCGCCGTCGGCCAAGCCGGATAGCAGGCCGCCTGAGGCTCCAGCCCCCCACGCACGCTGATTAACCGATTGAAGTCGATCGTTTGCGGCAAATGTTCCGATAAGGGAGATGGGAGCGGCCATCGCCCTATCTGTTCGGCCGCGCGCGCAGGCTGAGTTGGCACACGGCTGCGAAACGCCCCCCCGATCCGAGGACGTCGAATGCTCCGCCGACCGCGACACGAGGCCGATCCACGTCGCGCCCCGTCGCGAAGACGGCTCGCGGCTGGCCTCCTCGGGTTGGTCATGTCGGCGTCGGCTGCTTCGCAGGCTGCGCAGGAGCCGGCCCCGAACAACGTCGCGGCGACCGTCGACCGCCTGGCGAAACGGCTGGAGGATCTGGAGAAGCGGAATTCGCAACTCGCCGAGCAGAACCAGTCGCTCACGAAGCGGGTCGATGAGTTGAACCGGCGATTGGAGCAGGTCGCGCCTGACGACGAGACTTCGACTCCAACAGCGAGCCCCATCCCGCCGCCGACTCTTCCGTCTCCCTCCCTTCCCGGTCTGGATGATGAGCTTGACGCCGATGCCGGGGTAGGCGACCCTCCCCCAAGACCGACGGACGTTTCTCGTCTCTTCGCCGAATCATCGACCCGGCGGTACCAGGTGGGCGAGCACGACGACGATGCGGGGAACTACATCCTCGTCCACCCGAATGACGCCCAACGCATGCCGTTCGAACTTCGGTTCGACATCTTCACCCAGGCGCGATACACGAACTTCGCACGCGGCCGTGACTTCTGGGTCGACGCCGAAGGTGATCGAGAGCCGATCAACAGCTTTGCTTCCTTCGAGGTGGCTCGTAATTTCCTGGTCTTCTCGGGCTTCGGCATCGACCCGAAACTCCAGTACACAGCGATCATCTTCTCGTCGACCTCGATCAACGACACCGTCTATCTGGGCTGGATCAACTACCGATTCAGCCGGGCCTTCGACCTCAGATTCGGCAACTGGCTGCTTCCCGGAACCCGTGAGTGGTACGAGTCGTTCCGCTGGACGCTCGGCTCGGACCGACTCATGGCGACCACCTTCTTCCGGCCCAACATCAGCCCGGGCGTCTGGATTCAGGGCGAACCGATCGACGGCCTCAACTATGTGGCGATGGTCGCGAACTCGTTGAGCCGCTTTACTCAGGGGGTCGCCAATCGCGTGGGCTCGTCGTTGGCGTTCGGCGGCACCGTCTGGTGGGAGCCCACCCACGATTACGGCGTTGGTGTGTCTGACGTGGAATACCACGATGAGCGGAGCTTCCGCTTCGGGACGAGCGTCGATATCGCCCATGAATCGAACCAGGGCTTCACGCTGGCCTCGATTCGAAACCCCGAAGACACCCTGATCCGCCTTTCCGACGGCACCCCACTCTTCCGGCCCGGCGTGCTCGCTCCCGGCGTGGAACTCGAATCGACGAACCTCCAACTCTGGACGATCGACGCGGCGATGAAGTGCCGCGGTCTCGGAATCTCGGGCGAGTACTTCTTCCGCTGGCTGGACGGCTTTCAGACGGTCGGCGGCAGGTCGCCGTATTCCTCGCTGTTCGATACGGGGGGGCTGCTGCAGGCCGGCTACTTCCTGCAACCTCACAAGCTCGAAGCCTTCGCGCGGACATCTTTCGTGACGGGTCACTTCGGCGGCGGCTACGAGTACGGCGGCGGTCTGAACTGGTATCCCCGTGGAGTGCGAAGCTGGCGAACGACTTTCGAGATCCTTCGGATCAACGGATCGCCGGCCCAGAACTTCATCACCGGATATCGTGCCGGGGAGACGGGGACCCTCTTTCAGCTTCAGTGGCTGACCGACTTCTGAGTCTCCCGGTCAGATCTCGACGGCCGAATAGAGCGGCTCGATCGGCTCCCCGGCGCAGAGGAGAAGGGGACGGCCGAGGCGGTCGCGAAGCTCCGCGCCTGGATCCACGCCCAGGGCTCGATAAACGGTCGCGGCGAGGTCCGGCGGGCCGAAGGTCCGTGTCACGGCGTAAGCCCCCATCTTGTCGGACTTGCCGATCACCTGCCCGCCGACGACTCCTCCGCCGGCGAAGACGGCCGGAAACACCTTCGGCCAGTGGTCGCGTCCGGGGACGGCGCCGGGGGTCAACTCGGAGATCCTCGGCGTGCGGCCGAACTCGCCGAGCATGATGACCAGCGTCTCATCCAGCAGGCCCCGAGCCTTGAGGTCGTCGAGCAGCGTCGAAACCGCGCGGTCAAGGGCGGGGAGCAATTCGTCCTTGAGCCGGGGGAAGTTGCCGACGTGCGTGTCCCAAGTCTGCACGATCCCCATCGTCGCCTGCACGACGGGTACGCCGATCTCGACCAGCCTCCGCGCCGTCAGCAGCGATCGCCCGAAGATGTGGCGGCCGTAACGCTCAAGGAGGCCCGGGTCTTCACGGTCGAGGTCGAGAGCCCCGCCGACCTTGCTGTTGCAGAGCATGGCGAGCGCCGCGTCCTGCTGATCGGCGAAGGAATCGCCGGGGAGTGTCGGCGTCGTCTGGGTCAAAAGGTGGCGGCGCCGATGGAGCCGATCGGCGTCCAGCCCCGTGGGGAGAGTCAGGCTGTCGTCGCGGGCCTCGGGCTTGTTCGGGTCGAGGCGGAGCTGCCATGGGTCGTGCTTCGGGCCGAGGAAGCCGGCGTCCTGGCCGGGCCACGTCAGCGGGCCCTCGATCAGCTTGAGCGGCAGGGCGACGCCGTTCGGCACGCCTTCGCGACGGCCTCGAAGGTGGTCGACGACCGAGGCGTAGCAGGGGAAGTCGTCGCGCGAAGCGACGCGGTCAAGGTCGCTCGCCCCGCGCGGGAACGACGGCTTGCCGGTCAGGACGTGGTGAACGGCGACGAGATGATTCCCCTCCGGATGCGACATCGACCGCACGACGGCCAGGTCCTGCGAACGTGCGGCGAGCCGAGGCAGATGCTCACAGAAGAAGACGCCGGGCGTCGCCGTCTGGATCGGCTGGAACTCGCCTCGGATCGCGTCGGGCGCCTCGGGTTTCATGTCGAACGAGTCATGTTGACCGAGCCCGCCGCTGAGCAGGATCACGATCACTGACCGCGCCCGGCCCACGGACGTTTTCGGGGTCGAGACCTCTCGAGCCGCCAGCAGGCCGGGGAGCGACATGCCCAGAAGTCCGGAGCCCGCCTGTACGAACCCCCTTCGAGTGAGTCGCAGCCCCAGGGGTTCGGCCGAGTCGTGTCGCTTCATCGCCGCCCTCGCCGTGAATCGCCGTAAGACCAGGAACTGGCCTTCTCCACTCCAACGCTGGAAAGTTTAACAATTGCTGGCCGCCAGGCCAAGGGCGAGGAGACGAGTCCGCCGCACCGATGGTTTGCGCTGAATTTCCGGCCGGTTTCCACGACACGACGACTTCCGGTGAGTCCTTCTCGCCATGAAACGTCGAATCATTGTTGAATATCCGTCGCTTTCGGGGTAAGGTTCGAGACGGTCGCGAAGGCGGCTTTGGATGCGAATTCACCAACCAACGACAAGGGGATGCGCCCGATGATCCGCGTTCTGGGCGGACCGAAACGGCTCTGCGACGGACTGACCCGCCGCGATCTCCTTCAGGTGGGGGCCGCGGGCCTGTTGGGCTCGGCGATGTCCGGCCCGACGCCGGCGGTGGGCTCGACCTCGGGGCTGCCTGGGTTCGGTCGGGCGAAGTCCTGCATCATGCTCTTTCTCTACGGGTCGCACAGCCAGATTGAGACCTTCGACCCCAAACCCGACGCTCCCAGCCAGATCCGGGGCGAGTTCGGATCCATCCCGACCAGCGTTCCCGGCCTTCGGATCTGCGAAGGGCTGCCGAATCTGGCCGGGGTAATGGACAAGGTCTCGGTGATCCGGTCGGTTTCTCATCCGTTCCCGGTCCACGGCGTCGCCTACGCCACGACGGGGAACCCGGCGGTCCCGCTGGCTATGGAGTTGAGCCCGCGCGACCCGGCCCACTGGCCGTTCATCGGCTCGGTCGTCGACTACGTGGACGGCCGCAACGCCCAGGGGGGCGACCGTCCGGAAGTGCCGCGAAACCTCCAGCTTCCGTTCGCGTTCTCCAGCCAGCGCATCGGCGAGGTCGCCCGCGCGGGTCCGTACGGAGGATTCCTCGGCCAGGCCTACGACCCGATCTGCACCCAGTTCATCGGCCAGGGGACGACCCGAGCGCAAAAGACGCTGGCCAAGCTGGCCTGGGACGATCTCGAACCGTATCGCGGAGTCACGCCTGAAAGCCGATTCCAACTCGACGGCGTCGCCGCCAAGGCCGGTCCCGCGGTGACGATCGACCGTCTCGACCGCCGGCGATCGTTGCTCGAACAGATCGAAGACGCTCGCCGGACCTTCTCCCCCGGCCTGGAAGTCGACCGCCATCGTGACACGGCCTACCGCCTGCTGCAGTCGAAGAGCTTCCGAGAGGCGTTCGACCTGGACCAGGAGACTTCGGACACGCGGGCCATGTACGGCATGACCCTCTTCGGCCAGGCGACCCTCACGGCGCGTCGGCTCGTCGAGGCGGGCGGCCGATTCGTCACCGTCTTCTGGGATGAGTACGGCCTGGCGGGGACCGGTTGGGACACCCACTGGGACCACTTCCCCCGGATGCGAGACGAGCTTCTCCCCGGCCTGGACCGGACTCTCTCCGGCCTGATCCTGGACCTGGACCGCCGGGGGACCCTCGACGAGACGCTCGTGGTCCTGTTGAGCGAGCACGGCCGCACCCCGCAGATCGGCAACGTGCAGGGGGGCGGTCGCGACCACTGGTCTCGTTGCTACTCGGTCGTCCTGGCTGGCGGCGGGATCGCGAGAGGGAACGTGGTTGGCAAGTCCGACAAGATCGGCGGCGACGTCGTCGATCGGCGGGTTTCCCCCAAGGATGTCCTCGCCACGATCTACCACCTGATGGGCATCGACCCGGCCACGACCCTCCACGACCGCCTGAACCGCCCCATGAGCCTCGTCCCCGACGCTGAGGTCATCTCCGAAATCCTGGCCTGAGAGCATCCCACTCCGCCAAACCCATGCTGGCCGCTCACAGCGGTGGGTTCGTTTGCTGCCTTCGACCTCATTCCGGAGCACCCGTCGACACGCGTTCCACGGCTTCAGGGAGCCGTCGGCACGAGGTTCACGGGGGCCCGGAATTTGGCTTCGATCGCGCATTTCTGAGACCGTTCCTCGCTCCAGACCGCCATCATTGGCAGGACGCCGTTTCTGGGTTGAGCGATCAAGTTGGGTGCCATGGCCACGCTCGTGTGGCCATGAACCGCTGCTGGCGACCGCGTGGCCGTCGCCCATCTCATGGCCACACGAGCGTGGCCATGGCACACGGATTTGTCTTCCTTCAGTGGTGGAAAGGAAGGAACGTCTCCCCGAGAGGTTGATCACATCGCGCGGTTGGGTTCGTTTGGCAGGATTGAACCCGATTCGACAACGCCACCGATGCGCGGCTCGCAGCATCAGGAAGCGGCCGCCGTGCGATTTGCGGCCCTCGGGAATTCGGGTTCGTTTGGTCATTTTCGCCGCCTCGTTTCCGCGCCCCGTTCCGGAGGTCGCCGGCTTCTTGATCGAGTCCATCGGTCCGATTAGAGTGCCCGACGGTCGCTGTTCAGAAGCCTGCTCAGATAGAGCGTACGACCAGAACGCTCTCTCGAATCGCCGAACCGGACGAACCGCGACCTTCCCACCCGATTTCGCCCCGCCCCTCGGTCGAGGACGCCCGCCATGCCTCTCCAGTTGCGAGCCTTCATTCTCTCGGCAGCCCTTGCGCTCGCCGGCTCCGTCGTGGCGAATGGCGAGGAGCCTCGCTGGGACGTCATGGCCGATACCTGGGTCGCGACCGACGGCCTGGGCCGGAAGACTCCCGGTTTCGAGGAAGTTGGGCCGCCCCGGCCGGACAAGACGGTCGGGATCTTCTACTTCCTCTGGAGCGAGGGACAGAACCCCGTCTTCGACCTCTCGAAGATCCTGGCGGGGAATCCCGAGGAACCGAGATTCGGCCCGCCGGGCGCGTTCCACCACTGGGGAGAGCCGCTGTTCGGCTACTACCGCGACGACGACGCCTACGTGATTCGCAAGCACGTGCAGATGCTCTCGGACGCAGGCGTCGACGTCTGGTTCTTCGACGTGACTAACGCCCTGACGTATGACTCGGTCCGGGACGCGATCATCAAGGTCCTGGACGAGGTCAAGGCCTCAGGCCAGCGCACGCCCCGCATCGCCTTCCTGGCCAACTCCGTCCACGTGAAGACGGTCGAGCATCTCTATCAGACCTTCTACAAGCCCGGCAAATCGCGCGAGCACTGGTTCCTCTGGGACGGCAAGCCGTTGATCCTAACGCCGACGGATCAGCTCAGCGACGAAATCAAGGGCTTCTTCACGGTCCGGCATTCCTGGGCCTGGACGAAGGGCCAGAAATGGTTCGGCGACGGCCGCGACCGCTGGCCCTGGCTCGACCACACGCCGCAGGCCCCAGGTTGGCACGAGTCTCCCGACAAGCCCGAGCAGATCGTCGTCGCCACGGCCGAGCACCCGATCAGCAACATCGGCCGCAGCTTCCATGACGGCCGCGAGCCGGCCCCCGCTGAGCAGAATTCCGGAGTCGGCCTGTATTTCACCGAGCAGTGGAAGCGAGCCCGCGAGGTCGATCCGCCCTTCGTGTTCGTCACCGGCTGGAATGAGTGGGTCGCCCAGCGCTTCATCGATCCGAAGGGGAACATGGCTATGGGGGGCGTGAAGGTCAAGCCGGGCGGCACCTTCTTCGTCGACCAGTTCTCGCCCGAGTACAGCCGCGACATCGAGCCCATGAAGGGGGGCTTCGGCGACGCGTATTACTACCAACTCGCCTCGGAGATCCGCCGTTACAAGGGAGTTCGCAAGCTGGATGACGTCTCCAAGGTGAAAGTCCGGATCGACGGCTTGTTCGAAGACTGGAAGGCCGCCTCGCCTGAGTTTCGCGACACCCTGGGCGATCCCGCCCACCGCCGACACGCCGGTTGGAAGAACGAGCCGGAGTTCGTCAACGAAACCGGCCGCAACGACCTGATGGCCGCGAAAGTCGCCCCCGGCGCGGAGTTCGTCGACTTTTACGTGAGGACCCGAGAGCCTCTGACGGCTCCCGGCGAGCACTGGATGACGCTCTTGATCGACGTCGACGCCGACGCTCGGACCGGCTGGCTTGGCTACGACCTCGTCGTGAACCGGGAAAAGCCGGCCAACGGAATGACCTCGATCGAGCGGTTGAAGTCGGACGGCTCCCGAGAGAGCTTAGAGGCGGCGGCGGCCGTCGCGTTTGCCGGGAACGAGTTGGAACTCGCTGTGCCTCGGTCGATCCTGAATACGGGCGACCGGAAACGCGTGGTCCTGGACTTCAAGTGGGTCGACGGTATCGTGATCGGCGGCGAGGCCTCCAAACTGACGAAGGATGGAGACGCTGCGCCGAACGACCGCTTCAACTACCGCGCAGCTTGGGGCGACTGAACTCAAGGATTCTCTGGCGAGGAGACGGTAATGAATCGAGGGATGGTCGGCTCCACATTCGCGGCGCTCGCCGTTGCGTTGGTCTGCGGTTCTCCCGCCCTGCTCGGCGAGGAACCCGCGAAGAAGGCCCAGCCGAATGTCTTGTTCATCGCCGTGGATGACCTGCGGCCGGAATTCGGGGCGTACGGCCAGTCGTACGTGAAGACGCCGAACATCGACCGCCTCGCGTCCCGAGGCGTGACCTTCGATCGAGCCTACTGCCAGCAGGCGGTCTGTTCGCCTTCGCGGTCGAGCTTGCTGACCGGGATGCGGCCGGACTCGACGAAGGTCTACGACCTCGTCACCCACTTCCGCGTCGCTCTCCCTGAGGCGGTGACGCTGCCTCAGTTCTTCAAGGAGAACGGCTATTTCGTCCGCGGCATGGGAAAGCTCTACCACCCGGGATACGACGATCCGAAGTCGTGGTCGGTCCCCTGGGAAACCGAGCAGGCCGTCGGCTACGCGCTTGAGGAAAACCGGAAGGCGCGTCAGGAGAGCGTCGCCGCGGCGAAGGCCGCGGGCAAGACGGCCAAGGCCGCCAATCAGGCCGGGCGCGGTCCGGCTTACGAAGGGGCCGACGTCTCGGACGAGACCTTCCTCGACGGCAAGATCGCACTGAAGGCGGTCAAGGCGCTTCAAGAGCAGGCGGATCGGCTGAAGACGGACGACGCCCGGCCGTTCTTCCTGGGGGTCGGCTTCGCCCGCCCACACCTGCCTTTCGTCTCTCCCAAGAAGTACTGGGATCTGTACGACGCTTCGACGATCACGCTGGCTCCGAATCCTTTCCGCCAGGAAGGCGCTCCGGAATACGCCGTGCTCGACAGCGGCGAGCTTCGAAACTATTACGGGATCCCGAAAAAGGGGCCGGTGCCCGACGACCTCGCCCGCACCCTCAAGCATGGCTATTACGCGTCGATCAGCTACATGGACGCCCAGGTCGGCAAGGTTCTCGACGAGTTGGATCGTCTCGGTCTGCGCGAGAAGACCATCGTCGTCTTCTGGGGAGACCACGGCTGGAAGCTGGGCGAGCACGCCGCCTGGTGCAAGCACTCCAACGTCGAGCTGGATACGCGCGTCCCCCTGATCGTCGCGGCCCCAGGCGTTGCTCCGGCCGGCGCTCACTCGAAAGGCCTCGTGGAGTTCGTCGACATCTATCCGACGCTCGCGGATCTCGCCGGTCTGACCCCGCCGAAGGAACTCGAAGGGGCCAGCTTCGCCCCCCTGCTCCGCTCGCCCGACCGGGCATGGAAGTCGGCCGCCTTCAGCCAGTATCCCCGTGGCCCTCAGAAGTTGATGGGTTACACGCTGCACACGGATCGCTACCGGTTGACCGAGTGGGTCGCTCAGGCGAACCACGCGAAGGTGGAGGCCGTGGAACTCTACGACCTCCAGACCGACCCGCAAGAAAACCACAACATCGCCGCCGACCCGGCGCAGGCTGAGACCTTGGCGAAGCTCACCGCCCAACTTCGGGCCGGCTGGCGATCGGCTGTCCCGGCCGTTGAGGTCAATCGCTGATCGGGTCCGTCGACCTCAGACGCGGGTCTGGCCGACGGCGACAAAACATCGCGTCAAACATGGGGCCATGACGGAACGCTGGTTCGTCGTGGCCTCTCTCATTGCACGTTGGGAAAGTGCCGCAAAGCGTCGCTCCGGTCTGGATCGGACGACGTAAGATTACTGAGGCGGCCGGGCCGGACCGTGGCGTCCGGGGTCTTGACGGGCGATGAATGATGCGCCAGACGTCCTATGAAGGGATCGGCGGCGCTTCAGACGCCGGCTCCGTCGCGATTGACGGATTCGGCGGCTCCGTTGTAAGATTCAGTATTGCAAAGACTTGTGCAACGTGTCATTCGCACGGGGATCATGCGGCAATGGAAGTGCTGACCGAGCTTTGGGATAAGACGACCGACGCGCTCTCCGCCCTGTCCGAGGGGGTGTCGGAAGGGCTCGTCCGGATCTTCGGCAGCTCGAACGAGCGACGCATCCGGCAGATGCGGCCGATCGTGGCTCGGATCAATGAGCTGGAACCCTCGTTTCAGACGCTCTCCGACGACGAGCTGAAAGCGCGGACCGAGGAGTTCCGCCGCCGCCGCGCCGCCGGCGAAACGCTGGACGAGCTGCTGCCCGAGGCGTTCGCCGCCTGCCGCGAGGCTGGCCGCCGCTACATGAACATGCGGCATTTCGACGTCCAGTTGATGGGCGGCATGGTGCTGCACGGCGGCAACATCGCCGAAATGGTCACCGGCGAAGGCAAGACGCTGGTCGCCACCCTGGCCGCCTACCTGAACGCACTCGACGGCAAGGGCGTCCACGTCGTCACGGTCAACGATTACCTGGCCCGTCGCGACGCCGAGTGGATGAGCCCGCTCTATCAGGGCCTGGGCATGTCCGTGGGCGCGATCCAGTCCGAAATGGACTCGGCCGAGCGCAAAGAGATCTATTCGCGCGACATCACCTACGGCACCAACAACGAGTTCGGCTTCGACTACCTCCGCGACAACATGAAGCCGACCGCGGAGTTGCAGTGCCAGGGCGTGCTCCACTACGCCGTCATCGACGAGGTCGACAGCATTCTGATCGACGAGGCCCGGACCCCGCTCATCATCTCGGGCCCGGCCTTCGACGACGTCCGCAAGTACGCCGAGGCCGACCGCATCGCCCGGCTGCTGAAGCGGGACTTCCACTTCGAGGTCAAGGAAAAGGAGCGGACCTGCCACCTGAACGACGCCGGCATCCGCGAGGCTGAGAAGATCGCCGGTCTGGAGAGCTTCTACACGCCCGGCAACATGGAGTGGCCTCACCTCATCGACAACGCCCTGAAGGCGCACCACCTCTATCGTCGGGACCGCGACTACGTCGTCCAGCAGAACGGCGAGGTCGTCATCGTCGACGAGTTCACGGGGCGCCTCATGGTCGGCCGCCAGTGGTCGGACGGCCTCCACCAGGCCGTCGAGGCCAAGGAACGGGTCCGGATCAAGGAAGAGAACCAGACCCTCGCCACGATCACCCTGCAGAACTTCTTCAAGCTCTACAAGAAGCTCTCGGGCATGACGGGCACCGCCATGACCGAGGCGAACGAGTTCTACAAGGTCTACGGGCTCGACGTCGTCGCCATCCCGACCAACCGCGGCCTGAGCCGCGTCAACTACCCGGACGTGATCTTTCGATTCGAGCGCGAGAAGAACAAGGCGCTCGTCGACGAGATCAAGGAAGTCCACGCCACGGGCCGCCCGATCCTCGTCGGCACGGTCTCGATCGAGAAGTCGGAGGAGTTGTCCGACTTCCTCAAGCGGTACGGGATCCCCCACGAGGTCCTCAACGCCAAGCACCACGAGCGCGAGGCCGAGATCGTCGCTCAGGCCGGTCGCCGCGGCGCCGTGACGATCGCCACCAACATGGCCGGCCGCGGCACCGACATTATCCTGGGCGGCAACCCCGAATTCATGGCCTGGTTCGACCTCAAGCGCGAGACGAACGAGGACGGCCGGCTCGTCTACGAGACGCGGCTCGACGTTCCTCACGACGTCTGGCACAGGGCCGTCGAGAAGTATGAGGCCGAGATGAAGTCCGAGGGCCGCGAGATCGCCGCTCTCGGAGGCCTGCACATCATCGGCACCGAGCGTCACGAGAGCCGCCGGATCGACAACCAACTCCGCGGCCGCTCCGGCCGTCAGGGCGACCCCGGCTCGTCGCGGTTCTTCCTGGCTCTCGACGACGACCTGATGCGGAAGTTCGCCGGCGAGTGGGTCTCCGCCGTTCTCACCCGGCTGGGCATGCAGGAAGGCGAGGCCATCGAAAGCAAGATGGTCAGCCGCCGCATCGAAGGCGCCCAGAAGAAGGTCGAGGAACGCAACTTCGACATCCGCAAGAACCTCCTCGAATACGACGAGGTCATGGACGAGCAGCGCAAACGCGTCTACTCGTTCCGCCAGGCTCTGCTGGAGGGGTCCTCCCCCAAGCAGCGGATCCTGGAGATGATCGACGGCCAGGTCGACGATGCCGTCGGCCGATTCCTGGCCGACGATTACGGCCAGGCCAGCTTCGCCGAGTGGGTCTCCCAGCGCCTCGGCGTGGACATGACGGCCCGCGACTTCCGGGGCGTCGATTTCGACGACGCCGGCGAGATCGTCCGACGTCGCGGCGAACGCCAGCTCTTCGAGTCGATCCGCGAGGCCATCGAGGAGAACCTCTCCCCCGACGCCGAGCCCGCCGACTGGACCTGGGGCGCCCTGGCGAACTGGGCCAACAACCGATACGGCCTCGACATCAAGGAAAAGGAACTCCGGAAGTTCGAGCACCGCGACGGCGAAGACGTCGACGTCGAGCGCCCCGAGCTTGAAGAGTTCATCCACGAACGGGCCAAAGCCTCGATCGACAAGCTCGACCTGAGCCCCGCCAAGGAGCTGCTGGCGCCGGACTGGGGCCGCCGCACCCTGGCGGACTGGGCCCACCACAAGTTCGGCATCACGGCGGACGCCGCGAGCTGGAAGGGCCTGGACCGCAATCAGATCGCCCGCGATCTCAAGAAGACGGCCCGCGAGGTCTACGTCACGAAGGAGGCGGAGCTTCCCGTCCGAATCGCGGCCACGCGGTTCCTCGGCGATCGCTCCCACGCCGCCTCGCAGACGCCCCGATACGACCGCGAAGGTCTGGCCGCCTGGGCCTCGGAGCGGTTCCACAGCGTCGTCGACGCGTCTGACATCCAGACGATGCTTCGGCCCGAGATGGAAGCGTTCCTGATCGACCTGGCCCGCAAGAAGTACGAGGGGGCGAAGCTCTCCGAGGAGCTGACGACCCGCCTGGACGCCGTCTTTCCGAAGTCGGCCTCTCGCGATAAGCACCCCATCGCAACCGACTCAAAGGCCATCGCCGGGCTGCTGGATTGGGCCCGCAAGGCGATCGGTTACTCGGGGACGGACGAGGAATTCGCGGCGCTTTCTCCCGAGGACGCCCGCGAGACCCTCGTCGCCGCGCTCGACGCCAAGATTCGGCCCGAGATGCGGGAGATGGAGAAGGTTCTGCTTCTCCAGATCCTGGACGCGAGCTGGATGGAACACCTTCGGGCGATGGACCACCTGCGGAGCTCGATCGGGCTGCAAGGGTACGCCCAGATCGATCCCAAGGTCGAGTTCAAGCGCGAGGGTATGCGGATCTTCGGCGAGATGTGGAACGGCATCGCCGACCGCGTCACCGACCTGATCTTCCGCGTCGAGCAGTTCGACCCCGAGTTCCTCTCGTACCTCGGCTCGCGCTGGAAGCTGGAGCGAGCCCAGACGATCCACGGCGCGGAGGCTGCAGCCTCATCGCTGGCCGCCACGCCCTCGCTCGACGCCGGCGACGGCGTCCGACAGGCTCAGGACGACGCCATCGAGGCCTCTCAGACCTCCGACAAGCGGAAGGAACCCGTCCGCAACGTTGGAAAAAAGGTCGGTCGGAACGACCCTTGCCCCTGCGGGTCTGGAAAAAAATTCAAAGCCTGCTGCATGCGGAAGGAGTCGTCGGTCGATACATTCTGATCGACCCGCGAACTTGTTGCAGTCGGGTGAATTCCACCGTGACGCGAACCTTCGCGTCACGGGAAATGGATCACTAGCCGTCTGGAACCAAGCTCTTAGGACGAATCAGCGGGCATCCAGGTTCGCTGATTCGGCCGCTTCGTCGCAACCCGCAAGGTCAACGTGCCTCGGTCTACGTTTCCGGCGACACACGGGAAACGAATGAGCTGGGCACGCTGATTGCTCTAGGAGCATGCGTCTCGTCGAGAGGACCCCTTGCTCTCTATCGGGAAAGGATTCCCCGGGATGCCGCTGGTCTTGAACGCGATCTACGTTGCGATGCTGGTTCTGCTCTCGCCCGTGCTTGGCTATCGAATGATCCGCTCGGGCAAGTATCGCGACGGGCTCTGGGAGAAGTTCGCGGGAGACGCCCCGAACCGGATCGGCGACGGCCCCTGTCTGTGGTTCCACGCCGTGAGCGTGGGCGAGGTTCTGCTGCTCCGTCCGCTGGTCCGTGAGATGGCCCGGCGGCGGCCGAACTGGCAGGTGGTGATCTCGACGACGACCCCCACCGGCCTGGCGGTCGCACGACGGACCTTCCCGGAGCTGATCACCTTCTACGCGCCGCTCGACTTCAGTTGGGCCACTCAACGCGCCGTTGGGCGGATTCGTCCCACCGTGCTGGCTCTCGTCGAGTTGGAAGTGTGGCCCAACCTGATTCGCTCCGCCAAACGGGCGGGGGCGAAGGTGGCGATCATCAACGCCCGGCTCAGCGAACGGAGCCATCGGGGCTACCGGCGAATTCGCGGCCCGCTCGGCCCGACGCTGCACCGAATCGACGCCGTGGCCGCCCAGGACGAGGATTACGCCCGTCGGTTCGTTGATCTCGGCATTCCCGCCGAACGGGTCAGCGTCACCGGATCGGTGAAATACGACGGCCTGGAGAGCGATCGCAACAACGCCCGTACCCGGGAGTTGCGCTCGGAGTTGGGGCTGTCGACCGCCGACCTCGTCTTTGTGGCCGGCAGTACGATGGAAGGAGAGGAGGCGGCTGCGCTCGAGGCTTATCGAGCGGCCAAGAAGGATCATCCTCGCCTTCGCCTGATTCTCGTCCCGCGTCATGCCGAGCGGTTCGACGAGGTCGCCCGCTGGCTGGAGACGGGGGGAGAACAGGTCGTCCGCCGCAGCGAAGGGCGGGTCGAGCCTTCGTCGCCTGGTCTCAACGCTCCGGTGGTTCTGATCGACACGATCGGCGAGTTAGGAGCCGTCTGGGGCCTGGCCGACGTCGCCTTCGTGGGCGGGAGCCTGCTGCCGGGCCGCGGGGGCCAGAACATGATGGAGCCGGCCGCCTATGGGGCGTCGGTGATGTTCGGTCCGCATACCGCCAATTTTCGCGAGACGGTCGCGCAACTCCTGGCCAGGAACGCGGCTCGGCGTGTGGCGGGGCCCCGTGAACTGGCGCTCCATCTCTGTGAGGACCTCGACGAACCGGAGGCTGCGGCGGCTCGCGGCGAGGCGGGGCGTCGGTTCGTTCTGGCCCAGCATGGGGCCTCGGGACGGACGCTCGTCGAACTGGATCGACTGGTGGAATCGTCGTACGCCCAAAAGTCGGCTTGATCGGTTTTTTTGTTTCGCGATAGTCTGCACTTGATATCGTGGACCCGGGACCGAGAGATCGCCGTGGGCTCTCCTCTCCTGGGCACGGGCCTGGATTCCCGCACGGCGGACCGAGACAGAGATAGGATGGAGCTGAGATGAGCGAGCCCGAATCCTCCCAGCAGCCGGTCACGACCGAGGTCATCGTCGACGATTCCTCGACGGTCCCCTCGTACTCGAACTTCTGCCGCGTGACGGCCACTCCCGAGGAGGTGATCCTCGATTTCGGCCTCAACCCGCAGCCGTTCGCCCAGGGTCGTCAGGACGTGAAGGCGAACCAGCGGCTGGTCATGAACTTCTACACCGCCAAGCGGCTCCTCACCGCGCTGGGGATGACCATCCAGCGGCACGAAGGGACCTTCGGCCAGATCGAGCTGGACGTTCGCCGTCGCGCTCACATTCCGCAGCCGGGCGCGCCGACCGGCCCGAAGGGCGTCGTCGAGTAAGCCGCTCTTCGCATCCGCCTTGCTGAGAAACCACGCCACGAGGCCGCGGCCGGGGAACCACCCCGCCGCGGCCTCGTTTGTTTCCCCTCGCCGCGGCATTTCTCCTCCTCACGTCGAATTTGTCGATAATTCGGCTTGCATCGTTCCTTTCGCTGATCGAGGTCGCCCTCTGCGGCCGATGCTGATGGTAAGAAAAGATCCGCGTGCGCCGGTTGCAGCCCGGGGTCGGGTCTTGCCGGATGTTTCGGCTCATCATCAAACGCCGGGTGCGCCGATACTGAGGACCGCCGGGTGTCTCGGCCTCGGTTCAGGACGGACGAGTCCAGCGTTAGGAGATAATGGAATGTCTCAGCCATCCCGACCGCGGGCGCAGAGCCCAGCGCAGCGGCGAAACCGCACCATCAAGCTTGAGGGAGCCACCCCGCTTGAAGCACGTCCCCTGATGGCTCCCGTCGTCCCAGTCTACCCGCTTGAAGCCACCTTCACTGCGGCGACGACCCCGACGAACTCGTTCCTGGGTACAGTGGTGGTCGACTCGAACACCACCGCGACCACCCTCAGCAGCCCAGCGCCGATCACCTCGGTGGCCGAGCTGACGCCGCTGTCGTCGTTCGGCGGCGACATGGTCAAGGTCGAGGCTGGGCCGGGCGGAGTCTTCGGCAACGGACTCTACGCGATCTCGCGAGGGGCCGGGGGCAACACGAACGCCGTCAACAGGCCGGGGGTCATCTACCGGGTCGACCCCGCCACGGGCAAGGCCAGCGTGTTCTTCGACCTGAACACGGTGATGAACCAGCTCGATCCCACCAACGCCCTGAACCGGGACGGCTCCAATCCTGCCGCCGCCTCGCTAGGCGGCGCCACGACCGGCGGGACCGACACGACGGGCTACGCCAACTGGTACGACATCACCTTCGACCGGGAAGGCGTCATCGACGGCACGCCCTCCATGTTGGTCTCGGTGGCGGACCGGAACGACCCGGCGAAGAACGCGGTCTACCGGATCAGCGCCGACGGCACCTTCCTGGGCGCCTACGTGACCCTGACCGACGGCCAGGCGGCGACCAAGTTCAACATCAACCCGACGGCCATTGTCGTCCCCAGCGCGGAGATGCAGAACACGATCCGAGGGCTGGTGGCCGGCAGCGGCATCAGCTCGACCGGCGGAACTCTGGCGGCTCTGTACTTCAACTCGAACGAGTACTCGTCAGGTCAGGTGATCTCGAACGCTTCCAGCCTCCCCAAGGGGGTGTCGGAGACCGGCCTGAGCGCCGGGACGATCGCGGGCATCACCCAGGCGAACATCGACTACTTCTCGCCGCTCTACTCGATCTTCACCGACTTCGGCACCCCGTCCGGCGGCGGAATCGTCGCCACGCCCGGAGTCAGCGGCGTCCAGGGCTCGAACGGCGAACTGCTGATCGCCGGCCCGGCCAGCTACGATCCGACCACCGATACACTGGTCCCCGACTACACGTCGTTCCTCACGACCCCCTTCCGGCGGTTTGAGGACATTGCATTCGACCAGTACAGCTACTTCGCGCAGGCGGTCCCCCTGACCGCGACGGCGGCCACGACCGGCGCGAGCTCGACGACGTATACGGTCTCCGGTACGGCCACCTACGCCGGCAACCTGTTCGTCAGCGACCTGGCGACCGGATTGTACGTCACGGTGACCTCGGTGGCCGAGGGCGACATCCCCGCCGGCGTGTCCGTGAACGTGCCCGTCCAGGGCAGCGGCGTGATCGGCATCCAGAAGGCCGACCCGTCCCAGCCTTACAACGCCGTCACGAATCCCCTGGTGCCGATCGTTACGAACGGCAACACCACCGGCGGCTCCAACATCGGCGGCCGAATCGTCCGGATCACCCCGGATGGCCTCATGACGACGTTCGCCCAGGGGTTCGACACCTCGGGAGCGCAGGACTACACCAGCTTCCTCGATTCCGAGTTGAGCATCACGTTCTCTGCGGACGGCACCGTGCTGTACGCCTCGGACGGCGACGGCATCTGGCAGTTCAAGACGACCTCCAGCCTCGCCGGGTCGACCTCCGGCACGATCGTCGGCCTGAACGACCTGCGGACCTTGGGCGTTCCCTACGACGGCCAGGGGAGCGCCGTAGCGGTTATCGACACCGGCGTCGACTCCCTCTCGTCTCCGTTCCGCGGTCGCGTCGCGAACGGCACGAACGTCTATAACAATGGAACCGGCACCCAGGACCTCGCCTCGGGGCCGCTCACGACGACCGGGAACAATAACAACAACAATGGAGGCAACACCGGAGGTAACACTGGCACCACCGGCGGTTCCACCAACCTGGCTAACACGTTCGACGGTCACGGAACGCCCGTCGCGGGCGTGGTGGCGCAGTTCGTCCCGCAGTCGACGATCGATCCTGTCTCGATCTTCTCGCCGTGGTTCGGGTCGGTCAGCTTCACGCAGACGGGAAGTACCAACAACGGCGGCAACAATAACGGCGGCGGCAACAATAACAACAATAACAACACGACCCTCTCGGCGACGGCCAACGCACTGACCTCGACCAATGCGGTCTACCAGGGGCTGGCTTACGTCGCGTCGCACCCGTACGTGAACGACCCGGTGCGGTCGGGCCAGGTCTCGCGCGTCATCGCCTCGACCCTGGCGTTCGGTACGACCCAGACGTGGACCAGCGAGGCGCAGGCGTATCGCAACTATCCGCAAATCGTCATCGCCTTGAAGCTGCAGCTCAAGAAGTTCCGCTCGCTGGGCATCGCCCCGATCGCGGCCGCCGGCCAGTTCGGCTCGCCTCTCGGCCTGACTTCGGGCGGCACGACCGGTAATACCGGCGGCGGCAACACCGGCGGCACGACCACCTCGAATGGCACCGGATTGTTCCGCAGCAATGCGGACAGCGCAGACATCGGCGACAACAACGGCATGTCGATGCCGGCGATCCTGAACGAGACGCTCTCGGTCACCGGCACCTATCCGTTCCCCTACACGACGGACGCGACGACCACCCCGTTGAATACTCCGACGGGTGTGATTCCGTACAATCAAGGGCCGGTCCTGGTCTTCCAGAACTCCTTGACGATCGGCGGAGGGTCGACGGACAGCAACGTTACCTCCGGCATCAGCGCCGGGACGAATAACACCAACGTCGCCGCAAACGTCACCGCCTTTGCCAACTCCGACTTCAACATCTGGGCCGACCGGATCCCCGGCTCTGTCAACAGAGGTATCACGACGGACTTCGCCGCTCCGTCGATCGACGTCCCGACGTTCCGTCGTCGATTGGACACCACGACGATCTCGGGCACGACGACCACGACCAACGACGATGCGAACCGCCTGACGTTCACTCAGGTCGGGACCTCGATGTCGACGGGCATCCTCACGGGCGCCTACTCCATGGTGTCCTCCGCCCTGAACTACTGGACGAACCTGAACAAGGCCCAGGGGCTCACGGCGGATGCCTACCTGACGACTCCGGTCGGCGTCAATTCGCTGAACTTCGGCGCCCACGGGATCGGCGACCTCTCGGCCTACAACAATCCCGACGGGATCAACGGCATCCTCGCCTGGACGGCCGTGCCTGTCTACGACGTGAACGACGGCTCCAGCGTGGCAACCCCCGCGCTGCTGAGCACCACGGACAAGCAGAACAAGTTCGAGGGCGCCAACGTGGCCCCGGCCTACGCCCGGGTCTCGATCAGCAACGCCATTGCCGCGATCGAGGGGACGGAGGCTCTCAATTACCTGATCTCCAACAACTACCTGACGCTGATCGACGCCAACAACGACGGCCTGATCACCGCCCAGGAAGTTCAAAGCTTCACCGATACGGCCGCTACGAAGGGGCTGGCCGAGGCCGGCGCCATGGCCCGCCTGCTCGGTGGAACGGCGTCCTACGCCCAGCCAGATGTGGGCATCAACAACACGGCCTTCAACGAGAACCCGGACCAGGCCGGCGCCCTTCAGCGTCGCTTCAACTTCTTCGACTACGTCGCCAACGGTAAGCTCAACGGCGCCGTCAGCATCGACAGTCTGAAGATGCTCGCCGGCACGCTGCTGCCTTCGGCGGACGCCTACGTGATCGTCGACCGTCAGCGGGCCTCGGCCAACGGCTTCCTGGTCGATCCCCAGGCCCAGCGGAACACAACGGCCCTGCAGCACAAACTCCCGCAGTTCATGTGGGTGTCCAAGGCGCAGGTCGCCAAGTTCCGCGGCATGAACCCCAACCGGTTCAAGATCAATCGGAACGAAGCACCAGGCACTTACCTGCCGTACTACACCCTGTTCGACTCGGGTGGTACGACCTCGAACCGGGTCTCCACTCCCGTCGTCACGACCAAGACGGTCAACGGCGAGACGATCCGGGTGCTCAGCTACAAGCAAGGCGCCGTCATCTCGAACAACACGTCGAGCAACTCGGGCACCACCACCTCGTCGACCGACACGTCGACGAGCACGAGCACGACGACGACCAACACGCCAACGACCGGCACGACCACGACCAGCACGACGCCGGCCACGTCGACCTCGACCGACAGCACGACGCCGACGACCACGACCACCTCATCCGACACGTCGACGAGCTCAAGCTCCTCGACGACGGACCAGAGCAATCAGGTTGTGGCGGCCTTGCTGGACCTGGCGAGCAAGAACTCGTCGACCGCCACTTCGACGACTCTGGGAACCGCCACGCCGATGGCGGCCGTCCAGTCCGACTCCCCGGCGACCACGGGCGTGGCCGCTTCGACCACCACCGCCGCGGCGACCTCAACGGCCGCCGTCTCGACCGAGGCCCCAACGACGCCGACCGTGACGACCACGCCGGCCGCCGCGACGACCTCGGCAGACCTGACCACCCAGCAGCAGGCCGCCGCCCAGGCCGCGGCCGCCAAGGCCCTGGCCTACAAGAAGGCCAAGGCCGCTCAGAACAGCAAGAGCACCCTCTCGAAGCTCTGGGACGACATCAAGAGCCCCTTCTCTTGATCCAGGCTTAGCGACTCTCGACGATCCGTCCTTCCGGCCGGCCCAGGTCCTTCGCGGACCTGGGCCGGCCGTTTTTCGTGGGCGAAGGCTCAGCCGTAGAGTGGGCCGAACGTCGCACACGCCCGGTAATCCGCGGCCTGAGGCTCGAGCGCTCCGTACAGGCTCCAGACGCTGGGGCGGAACAGCTTGTCGGCCGGAATGTTGTGCATCGCCACAGGGATTCGGAGCATGGACGCCAGCGTGATCAGGTCGGCTCCGATGTGGCCGTAGCTGATCGCGCCGTGGTTCGCGCTCCAGTTCGCCATGACGCTGTAAACGTCCGTGAACGGACCCTCGCCCGTGGTCCGAGGGACGAACCAGGTCGTCGGCCAGGTAGGGTTGGTCCGCTCGTTGAGCGTTTCGTGGACGTCGGGCGGAAGGTCGACCGACCAGCCTTCGGCGACCTGTAGCACGGGGCCCAGGCCCTGCACCAGGCTCAGTCGGTTCATGGTCATGGGCATTCCGCCCTTCGACAGGTAGCACGAGGAATAGCCGCCGCCTCGGAAATACTCCGAGATCGCGGGGGGCCAGCTCGTCGCCGTCAGGCAGGCGTTGACCTCGTCGGGGGTGATCTCCCAGAACGGCTTCATGACCGGAGCGCCGTTGCGGGTCTGCCGGCCGGTGCCGTCGAGCGTCGCCGCGCCCGAGTTGATCAGGTGGATGAAGCCGCCGGCGGCCAGGCCCTCCAGCGACTTGCCGGTCACACGACGGACGGCTTCCGCACTCCAGAACGTGCGGACGTCGGCGAAGATTTGCGCGGTGTTCGTCAGCAGATGGTTGAACAACATGCCGACGCCGTTGAGGCAGTCGTTCTCGGTCGCGAACATGAACGGGGCCCGAACGCCGTTCCAGTCGAAGGACGAGGTGAGGATGGCTTCTGGGAAGTCGCCGTTGGGGGAGTGGTCGGTCCACGCCCGCTGACCCTGGAAGCCGCCGGAGATCGCGTTGCGCCCCAGCGCCTCCTCGCCGTAGCCCAACTCGGCGAGTCGCGGATTGCCGATCATCAGGTCGCGGAAGATCAGCGTCATCTTGACGACGGTCCGCCAGTCCTCGGCCTTCGCCTCGGCTGACTTTCGCGACGCCGGCGGGTTGTAGTCCTTCCCCTCGGGGCAGTGTTTCTTGACCCAGGCGAGCGCCTTTTCGAACTCGTCCGGATCATAGATCTCTTCCTCGATCCGCCGCGTCACCTCGCTCATGTCGACGCACTCGACCCGCATGCCGAGGTGGCGTTCGAAGAGCGGTTGATCGACGATCGAGCCGGCGATGCCCATCGAGACGCCGCCGAGCGACAGATAGGACTTTCCCCGCATCGTGGCGACGGCCAGCCCCGAACGGGCGAATCGGAGGAGCTTCTCCTGAACGTCGTCGGGAATCGAGACGTCGCCCGCGTCCTGGACTTCGCGACCGTAGATCCCGAATGCCGGCAGCCCCTTCTGATTGTGGGCCGCGAGGACCGCCGCCAGGTAGACCGCGCCGGGACGCTCGGTGCCGTTGAAGCCCCAGACCGCCTTGGGCGTGAGCGGGTCCATATCCATGGTCTCACTGCCGTAACACCAGCAGGGAGTGACGGTCAACGATACGCCGACGCCTTC